>NZ_JADBRD010000007.1:118909-248270 GCF_014930495.1 Enterobacter cloacae complex sp. S3
TACTACGGCAAAGATCCCCGCACCATTGTGAAGTGTCTGGTCTACGGCACGCTGCTGGCGCTGGGTCTGTATGTGATTTGGCTGCTGGGGACGATGGGCAACATCCCGCGTCCGGAATTTATCGGCATTGCCCAGAAGGGCGGTAACATCGACGTGCTGGTGCAGGCGCTGAGCGGCGTGCTGAACAGCCGCAGCCTGGATCTACTGCTGGTTATCTTCTCTAACTTTGCGGTGGCGAGCTCTTTCCTGGGCGTGACGCTGGGCCTGTTTGACTATCTGGCAGATCTGTTCGGCTTTGATGATTCTGCGATGGGGCGTTTAAAAACCGCGCTGCTGACCTTCCTGCCGCCGATTGTGGGCGGTCTGCTGTGGCCGAACGGCTTCCTGTACGCCATCGGCTATGCAGGGCTGGCGGCAACTATCTGGGCGGCAATTGTGCCGGCGCTGCTGGCGCGCAAATCACGTAAACGCTTCGGTAGCCCGAAATTCCGCGTCTGGGGCGGCAAGCCGATGATTGCGCTGATTCTGGTATTCGGCGTTGGTAACGCTCTGGTACACGTGCTGTCGAGTTTTAATCTGTTGCCCGTTTACCAGTAAAACGTGCGGTTTGAACCCCTCACGCCGGCCCTCTCCCATAGGGAGAGGGAGAAAAGCAAAAAACTACCCCACCAGTTCCTCTTTCACCTGCATCGCCAGTTCAAACGAATGCAAACGCGCCTGGTGATCGAAAATCTGGCCGTTAACCATAATCTCATCCGCCTGCGTTTCGCGCAGCACCGCGTCCAGCCCGTGGCGCACTTTCGATTTATCGCCTACCAGCGACATGCTCAGCGCCTGCTGTACGCCATACTGCTCGGAGGCGGACCACAGTTGATGCATATTCTCCACCGGCGGCGGAAGCTGGCCCGTCTCACCGCGACGCAGCTTTACAAACGCCTGCTGCATTGAGGTAAACAGGAATTCCGCGTCGCGATTGCTGTCGGCGGCAATGATGTTAATGCACACCATCGCGTACGGCTTCTCAAGACGCTCGGACGGTTTGAAGTTCTTGCGGTAAAGATGCAGCGCCTGATGCAGCATATCCGGCGCGAAGTGCGAGGCAAACGCAAACGGCAGCCCAAGCTGCGCGGCGAGCTGTGCGCTGTAGAGGCTTGATCCCAAAAGCCACACCGGGATCTTCTCACCGTAGCCCGGCACCGGGCGCACGTGCGGGTTCGGATCGCGCGCGTCGAACCAGTCCACCAGCTCGGCCACGTCGCGCGGGAAGTTGTCGATATCGCCGCTCATATGGCGGCGCAGGGCGCGCATCGTTGGCTGGTCGCTGCCGGGTGCACGACCAAGACCCAAATCAATACGCCCAGGATAGAGGGTATTCAGGGTGCCAAACTGCTCGGCAATCACCAGCGGGGCGTGGTTTGGCAGCATTACGCCACCGGAGCCCAGGTGCAGGGTGGTGGTATTTGCTGCCAGATAGCCAATCAGTACCGAGGTCGCGGCGCTGGCGATGCCCACCATGTTGTGGTGTTCGGCCAGCCAGTAGCGGTGATAGCCACGCTTTTCGGCCAGCTGAGCGAGATCGAGAGAGTGCGAAAAGGCTTCTCTTGCCGAGGAGCCTTGTGGGATCGGCGCTAGATCCAGCACCGAAAACGGAATGGTTTTGTCAGTCATAACAGCTCACTTTGTCGACGGTCAATCTTTAATACTGCATTAAATAATGATAACCGTTGTTAACAAAGTGAGCCTTTTTTACGCCTGCAGCTCCAGCCCGGCGAGCCGTCTCCAGTAGCCGTTGCAGTCGCTGTTTGCCGTCAGCGGCAGCGGCGCGGCGCCGTCTTCATTGGCGCGGAAGGCGTCCAGCATCGCGAACACGCCGGTATCCAGCGGCGACAGACGAACCATATCCACCAGCCCGTCCATCGACGCCAGCTCGTTGCCGAGGTTATAGACATAGCCGCTCATGGTCTGAATACCGTTGAGGACAAACACCTGCTGATTCTCCTGCGACAGCATGCTGCGTCCGTTCGGGTACTTGATGCAGCAGGTTTCGCATTCGTCTTTCGGGCGGTCTTCCGAGCGCGCGGTGAAGCAGCGGGCGGAGTAGGCCAGCGGCAGATGGCCGTAGCTCAGCACTTCCACTTCAAACTGATTGCGAATGCCCAGCTCGTCGCACTGGTTAAGCAGGTTTGCCAGCCAGTCGCGCGAGAGTTCCACCGGCATGCACCAGCGCGTCATTCCCTGTTTGAGCAACAGGCGCAGGGTGACGGCGTTGTAGCAGTTCAGGGCATGACCCGCGACGAACGGCAGCCTGCGTTCAGCGCACATGTTCACCACGCCTAGATCGCTCGCTTCCAGCAGGAACTCGCCGTTTTCAACGTAGCGCTTCAGCTCGCCCAGTTCGGACGACGCCTGCACCAGCGCGAGCGTGGAGAGCACCACCTGCTTGCCGCTGCCGGCAAGTCCTTTCGCCATATCCAGCCAGTCGCCCACTTTTGTGGCGCGGCGCTTGCTGCACACCGCTTCGCCGAGGTAAATCACGTCGGCGCTGCTGGTCGCGGCCTGTTGGTAAAAATCTTCCAGCGTCTCTTTTGGCCAGTAGTAGAGCACCGGTCCTAATGAATATTTCATGATTTTCTCACTGCCATTTACGGTGATACGCGCCCAGAGTGGTTTGCGTGCCTTCGGACATCGAACCAAGCGTTTCCATCCAGGCCTGCTGTGGAGCGTAGTTCTGCGGGTCCGCCATGCAGCGGTCGATGGCCTGACGCCACACTTTCGCTACCTGGCTCACGTAGGCCGGACTGCGCTGACGACCTTCGATTTTCACCGAGGCAATATTGGCCGCCAGCAGTTCCGGCAGCAGCTCCAGCGTGTTAAGGCTGGTCGGCTCCTCCAGCGCGTGATAGCGCTCGCCGTCGACCAGATAGCGGCCTTTACACAGGGTGGGATAACCGGCGTTTTCCCCGTCCTGGTAGCGGTCAATCAGCACCTCATTCAGGCGAGACTCCAGCCCCTGCGGGGTCTGCTGCCAGCGAACAAAGCGGGCAGGGGAACAGGCCCCGACGGTATTCGGCGATTCTCCGGTTAAATAAGAGGAAAGATAGCAGCGGCCTTCGGCCATGATGCACAGGCTGCCAAAGGCAAAAACTTCCAGCGGCACTGGCGTGACGCGCGCGAGTTGCTTAACCTGATGAATAGAGAGCACGCGCGGCAGCACCACGCGGGCCACGTCAAAGTGTTGATGGTAAAAACGCACCGCCTCTTCGTTGGTGGCAGATGCCTGAACAGAGACGTGGCGCTCAATATGGGGATAGCGTTCTGCCGCATACTCAAGCATGGCGAGGTCGGCCAGGATCAGCGCATCGGCACCCAGCTGTGCCGCCATATCCACCGCGCGCTGCCAGCGGGCGTAGCCGTCAGGATGAGCAAAGGTATTGATGGCGATATGCAGCTTGCGGCGGTGCTGGTGAACGAAGTTAACGGCTTCCTGAAGCTTTTTCTCCGTAAAGTTGAGGCCAGCAAAATGGCGGGCGTTGGTGTCATCTTTCAGCCCGATATAGACCGCATCGGCCCCATTTTCGATGGCCGCCTTAAGCGCCGGAAGATTTCCGGCAGGGCAGAGCAGCTCCATAATTTATCCTGATGTAGTCGATCGCAAAATTGTTAACGAGCTGGGATTTTAATTAACCCATACGCGACAATTTTTGATTTAAGGCAGCTAATGGCGTATTGATGACACCAATAATGAGGTACGGCTGACGACGGTTTGTTGATTTACGCCGCTATGTTGCGCTTCGGATATGGCAAAATAGCAGGACTATAGATATCAGGGAGTAAAGCTCGTGCTGGATAAACTGCGTTCACGTCTCGTACAATTTGGACCATCAATGCTGAGCGTGCCGGTCAAGCTGGCGCCGTTCGCGCTAAAACGCCAGGTGCTGGAGCAGGTCCTGAGTTGGCAGTTCCGCCAGGCGCTGCAGGACGGCGAGCTGGAATTCCTTGAAGGTCGCTGGTTAAGCATTGAGGTGCGTGACATCGGGCTGCGCTGGTTTACCTCCGTTGAGAATGACCAGCTGATCGTACGCGAATCCGCCGACGCGGATGTGAGCTTTAGCGCCAACGCCAGCGATCTGCTGATGATCGCCGCGCGCAAGCAGGATCCGGATACGCTCTTCTTCCAGCGCCGTCTGGTAATTGAAGGCGACACGGAGCTGGGCCTGTACGTGAAGAATTTAATGGATGCCATTGAGCTGGAGCAGATGCCGAAAGCGCTGCGCGTGATGTTAATGCAAATGGCAGATTTCGTTGAGGCCGGGCTGAAAACCCCGCCGGACGGTAAACACACTTCAGTAGGTGAGCCATGCTGATTCGAGTCGAAATTGGGATTGATGCGCCGGGGATCGATGCGTTGTTACGCCGCGCCTTTGCGAGCGATGCCGAAGCCCAACTGGTCCACGACCTCCGCGAAGACGGCCTGATTACGCTGGGGCTGGTTGCCACCGATGACGAAGGTCAGGTGGTGGGCTATGTTGCCTTCAGTCCGGTCATCGTCCAGGGCGAAGAGCTGCAGTGGGTAGGCATGGCGCCGCTGGCGGTAGATGAAAGCTATCGCGGGCAAGGTCTGGCGCGCCAGCTGGTCTATGAAGGGCTGGACTCGCTCAACGAGTTTGGCTATGCCGCCGTGGTCACGCTGGGCGATCCGGCGTTCTATGGCCGTTTAGGCTTTGAGCAGGCCGCGCATTACGATCTGCGCTGTCGCTGGCCGGGTACGGAATCTGCTTTCCAGGTCCATCGACTGGCGGACGACGCGCTCAACGGCGTCAATGGCCTGGTCGAGTATCACGACCATTTCAATCGCTTTTAATCAGGCTCTCGCGCAGCGCCTCAAAGGAGCCGTCTCCGGTCACGAGGCGCTCTTTCTGGCGCTTCGTCAGCTGCTTGATGCGGTATTCCAGCCTGAGCGCCAGCGATCGGTCGCCGACGGCCGCTGAGAAGGCGAGCTGTAATTCCCCTTTCCCCCGCAGCGCTTTTGCCCCTTTCCCCGTTTGATGTTGTAAAAAACGCCGCGCCACATCGGTGGTGATCCCGGTGTAGAGGGCGTTATCAGCGGTTCGGACAAGATAGAGAAACCAGCACACGGTAAACGGATTCAGTATGTTAAGGTGAACGCACCATAGCATGAGAGAGAACGAAAATGGAAACACTGGCCGCCATTAACCGCTGGCTGGCGAAGCAGCATGTTGTCACCTGGTGCGTCTGTGACGAGGGTGAAATGTGGTGCGCAAATGCGTTTTACTACTATGACCCTGCGCGCGTGGCTTTTTATGTCATGAGTGAAGACAAAACGCGTCATGCGCAGATGACCGGCCAGCAGGCAAAGGTGGCAGGCACGGTAAACGGCCAGCCGAAAACGGTCGCGCTGATCCGCGGCGTGCAGTTTAAAGGGGAGATCCGTCGTCTGGATGGTGAAGAGAGCGACGCGCGCCGTAAGCTCTACACGCGCCGCTTTCCCGTTGCCGCTGCGCTAAAAGCCCCGGTGTGGGAAATCCGCCTCGATGAGCTGAAATTTACCGACAACACCTTGGGCTTTGGCAAGAAGCTGCACTGGTTACGCGCCGAGCAGGCGTAGCGCTTCGCGGTTAAACGCCGGGAGATCGTCCGGGGTTCGGCTGGTGATCAGCTGGTCTTTGTCGTTGACCACCTCCTGATCGTAAAACTCGGCCCCCGCGTTTTTCAGATCGATAACGATCGGTTTCACGGCGGTAAGCTTTCGCCCGCGGACCACTTCTGCGCTGATGAGCAGCTGCGGGCCGTGACAGATGGCAAAGACCGGTTTGCCGGTCGAGACAAAGTCTCGGGTGAAGGTCACGAAGCGCTCGTCCCCGCGCAGGGAATCCGGGGAATGGCCGCCGGGTAACAGCAGAGCGTCGAAATCTGAGGGGCTAACGTTATCGATGGTTTCATCGATGGTCACGGTCGCTTCGCCCTTATGGCCTGTCACCGTTTTGCCTGCCTCTTTCTCAATGGTGATGACCTCATGTCCCGCCTTGCGGAACGCCTCTGCTGGAGAGGTGAATTCTGAATCTTCAAACTCGTCGGTAATCAAGACTGCGATTTTCTTGCCCATGCTTCCTCCGTTGTTTTGGCTTCAGACTGATTTTTCTCCGCTTGTGGTAAATACTTACCTGTAACAGACTTCTAAGTGTGGTCGACGACGCTGAGTTCGCAAACGGACAATTCTGTAAAGGGGAAAAGATGAGTCAGGTATTGATTACGGGTGCTACCGGGTTAGTGGGCGATCATCTGCTGCGGCTGCTGATTCAGGATCGCCGCGTGAACTATATCGCCGCCCCGACGCGTCGACCGCTGGCGGACTTATCCGGCGTCTTTAATCCGCACGATCCTCAGCTGACCGACGCGCTGGCGCAGGTGCAGGATCCCATTGATATCGCCTTTTGCTGTCTGGGCACCACGCGGCGGGAGGCGGGCAGCAAAGAGGCCTTTATCCACGCCGACTATACGCTGGTGGTGGATACCGCACTCACGGCGAAAAAGCTGGGCGCCAAACATTTTCTGGTGGTCAGCGCGCTGGGCGCCAGTGCCGGGTCGCCTTTCTTCTACAACAAGGTAAAGGGCAAGATGGAGGATGCGCTGATTGCGCAGAAATGGGAACAGCTGACGATAGTGCGCCCTTCGATGCTGATCGGCCACCGGGATGAACGCCGGTTTAACGAGTCGATATTTGCCCCGCTGTTTCGCATTCTTCCCGGCAACTGGAAATCCATCGAGGCGCGGGACGTCGCGCGCGCGATGCTAAAAGAGGGGCTGGCCCCGTCGAAAGCGGGCGTAAACATTATCCCTTCGGCAAAACTGCGTGAAATCGCGCAGGGCGAGGCGTAAACTCCCCCGGCTAATAATCTAATACTCTCCAGGGAATGCTATGACTGGTCAGTCTTCATCTCAGGCGGCAACACCTGTCCAATGGTGGAAGCCCGCACTCTTCTTTCTCGTGGTCATTGTTGGCCTCTGGTACGTGAAATGGCAGCCGTACTACGGCAAAGCCTTCACCGCCGCCGAAACGCACAGCATCGGTAAATCTATTCTCGCTCAGGCTGATTCCAGCCCGCTTCAGGCGGCGTGGGACTACGCCATGGTCTACTTCCTTGCCGTCTGGAAGGCCGCCGTTTTAGGCGTCATTCTGGGCTCGCTGATTCAGGTGCTTATCCCCCGTAACTGGCTGGTGAAAACCCTTGGGCAGCCGCGCTTTCAGGGCACGCTGCTGGGGACGATTTTCTCCCTGCCGGGCATGATGTGTTCCTGCTGCGCCGCGCCCGTGGCCGCAGGGATGCGCCGTCAGCGCGTGTCGATGGGCGGCGCGCTGGCGTTCTGGATGGGGAACCCGCTGCTCAACCCGGCGACGCTGGTGTTTATGGGCTTTGTGCTGGGCTGGCATTTCGCGTTCATCCGCCTGGTCGCCGGGCTGCTGACCGTGCTGGTGGTGGCGACGCTGGTGCAAAAACTGGTGAAGGATACTGCCGCAGAACCTTCAGCCGTCGAACTGGACGTCAGCGAGCCGCAGGGTGGCTTCTTTGCGCGCTGGGGCAGGGCGCTCTGGCAGCTTTTCTGGAGCACCATCCCGGTCTATATCCTGGCGGTACTGGTTCTGGGGGCGGCGCGCGTCTGGCTCTTCCCGCATGCGGATGGCGCTATCGACAACACGCTGATGTGGGTCATTGCGATGGCCGTTGCGGGCTGCCTGTTTGTGATCCCAACGGCGGCGGAAATCCCGATTGTTCAGACCATGATGCTGGCCGGTATGGGCACCGCGCCGGCGCTGGCGCTGCTGATTACGCTGCCGGCGATAAGCCTGCCGTCGCTTATCATGCTGCGTAAGTCGTTCCCGGCGAAAGCGCTGTGGCTGACCGCAGGACTGGTGGCGTTGAGCGGGGTGATTGTGGGCAGTATTGCGTTGATGTAAAAAAAGCCCGGTGGTGCTGGCGCTTACCGGGCCTACAAAAAAATCCCCTCAAGCGAGGGGATTTTTTTTATTTGATGTAAGTAAACGCGGTGGTGACGTGCTTCACGCCGCTCACACGGCTGGCGATATCCGCCGCCGCTTTCCCTTCACGGTCGGTCACCAGACCCAGCAGGAACACTTCGCCGTTTTCAGTCGTCACTTTCACGTTGGAGGATTTCACCTGGTCCGAGCCCAGCAGCTGGGAACGCACTTTGGTGGTGATCCAGGTATCGGAAGAGGCGTCACCCAGGCCAATTGGCTTGCCCTGGCGCACTTCGTTAAACACCTCTGTGGTCCCTTCGACGCCCATCGCAATCTGTTTCGCGCGAGAGGCGAGCTCCAGATTCGGCGCCTGGCCTGCCAGCAGCACTTTGCCCTGATAAGCCGTCACGTTGATACGCGCTTCTTTCTTGATTTGTTCGTCTTTCGACAGCGCACTGTTGACGCGCAGCTCCAGCGTACCGTCATCCACCTGTGTCCCCACGGTGCGTGGATCGGTTGCCGCTTTGGTGCCTACCGCGGCGGTACCCACAACGGCCGCAGCGATACATCCCTGAAGCAGTAATGCAGACATAAGGACTGCGAGGGTCGATAAAGCCTTCATAAGAACTCCTTAATCATCCTGGTGAGGGAAAAGCGTGTTATCGATCAAATCACATAAGCAGTTCACCGTGAGCATATGCATCTCCTGAATACGCGCGCTTCGGTGAGAAGGAATGCGGATTTCCACATCCTGCGGCCCAAGCAGACCCGCCAGCTCACCCCCGTCATAGCCGGTAAGGGCCACGATGGTCATGTCGCGGGTGACGGCGGCTTCAACGGCTTTGACAATGTCCCGGCTATTGCCGCGCGTGGAGATGGCCAGCAGCACATCTCCCGCATGACCCAGGGCTCGCACCTGCTTTGCGTAAATTTCGTCATGCAGACGATCGTTAGCAATCGCCGTTAAGACCACATTATCGGTATTAAGTGCAATGGCGGGTAAACTCGGGCGTTCTGTTTCAAAGCGATTGATCATGCTGGCAGCAAAATGCTGTGCGTTGGCGGCTGACGTGCCGTTGCCACAACAGAGGATTTTGTTGCCATTAAGCAGGGATTGCACCAGCGTCATTGCGGCACGCGAGATAGCATCCGGAAGGGCTTCCGCCGCGGCAATCTGAGTCTGGATGCTTTCTGTGAAGCACACTTTAATTCTTTCGAGCACGTTATCCCTTTTAAATCTTAATTATGCGTCTTCGCCAAAAGCGTTTTTAAGCCATTCGATCTCATTTCCGGTGAAGGCTATCACATCGAACCGGCAATCCACAGTATCAAAGCTCCCATTATGGCGGGCAAGCCACAAGTGGGCAGTCTGTAATAATTTATGTTGTTTGGCGAGCGTCACGCTGGCGGCAGCACCGCCAAAACGGGAGGACTGTCGAAAGCGGACTTCTACAAACACGATAACCTGACCGTCTTTCATGATCAGGTCGATTTCGCCGCCGCGCCCGCGGACGTTAGCGGCGATAAAGCGCAGTCCTTTGCCTTCAAGCCAGCGACGCGCCTTTAACTCCCACGCATCGCCGGTCTCTTTACGGCTTAACTGGCCGGGACGATTTGCCCCTGCTGGTATTTGAGCCATGATAACTTCCTGTTGATCACGCAGTCCTGAGTCGCGGTCAGATCGCCGGTGTTGCCGTTAAGCTCAAAGCCCGGCACCTGACGCATTTGGGTAAAGTGGTTCGCCAGCGCCCATGCATCGACACCCATCGCATACAGACGCGCCAGCGAATAATCGTTACGTACGGTACTCAGCGCCTGCTGCATCAGTGCCGGGTTGCTGCCTGCCAGCATCGGGATTTCGCTGTACTGCAGACCGTCCATTTCCAGACGGAAATCCGGGCCTGCGGTGCCCTGCGCGCTACGTGAGCTGGCGTAAAGCGTTGCGCCGCTCTGGCTGCCGTTACGCATCGCGATCATCGGTTTGATAAAGGCGATCTCCTGCGGCGTGGCAACGATATAGGCCGCATCCACTTTACCGCCACCGCTAATCTGCGCGTCGGTAGGCGGGGCAGGGATCGTCAGGCCGCCAATCGTCACGCCCTGCTGCTGCGGCAGGCTCGCGGTGACAGGGCTGCCGTTGAGCGCGATACCCGCTCCACCGTTTACGCCCGCGCGCAGTTCAGAGACGGAACCAAATTTCTGCTGCAACACCACGCCGCCGCCGAGCTTCTGCCACTCATCGGCAAAAGCATTGGCCACGCGATCGCCCAGCGCGCTGCGTGGGATGAGCAGCAGCGGAGCCTGCTTACCCTGCTCGTGAATATGGCGCGCCGCATCGCGGGCTTCATCTTCAGGGGAAAGCGCAAAGTAGCAAATATTGGCCCGGTTCTGAACCTGCTCAGGCTGGTTGAGCGCCAGCACGTTCAGCGTGGTATTGCTCTTCATCAGCTCTTCCACGTTGTTTTTCAGCAGCGGACCGACAACGATGCTGGCCCCGTCCTGCTGAACCTGCGCCAGAACCTGGTCAAGCGGCTGCGAGCTGGTGTCGTAAATTTTCACCTCAGCGCCCGGGTTGGCGCTGGTGGTTGCCACGGTCTGCGGCTGCGCAGCAGGCTGGGCCGCGGGTTGTGCAGGCTGCTGTTGAGGCTGTTCTGCTGTCGCTTCAGGTGCTGGTGCCACTTGCGTCTCGGCCGGAGCCTGAGTAGCTGGGGCTGCCGCAGCAGGTGCTGCTGTAGCCGGAGGCGTCGTCGGGGCCGTCACCGGGTTTTGCATCGTACCCTGCGCCGGCGCTTGCGCCGTGGTCAGATCGCTGGTCTCCGCTGCGGAAGGGCTGACCACATCATTCACGTTAGCCGCCTGGGCCGCCTGCGCGGGAACCGCGCTGCCGGTTACCGAAGTGGTACCGTTTTTCGCGGCTTCAAAGCCCTGCTGAATGGTACGGCCAAACACCGCCGCCTGGCCGTTGAGCGGCAGAAGCAGGGCGATTTTGCTGGTGGACGCTGGCTTAAAGTTCTGCACGTTTACCAGCTGGGTTGGCAGCATTTTCGCCCCCGGGTTTTGCGGGTAGCGCGTCTGCCAGTCCGTAATACCGGCTTTCAGCATCTTTGGATCGCTGCGGTTGTTAAACCACATCTGCTGCAGATCCAACCAGCCCTGAAGGACGTTTTCATCGGCGTTGATGACCAGCGCCTGCGCCTGTTCCTGGGTCATCGAGGCAAGCGCTTGCCAGGTGGCATCAATATTTTTTTGCTTATCGGCACCGCCGAGCAGCGGCTCTTGCGCGACGAGGGCGCGGAGCAGCGTGAGAGAAGGACGTCCCTGCTCAGCGGTAATGCCCGCCTGCCAGAAGCGAGCCTGCTGATTTTTATCCAGCGCGCTCACGTCAATGTCACCGAGGGTCTTCTTCGCGGCGGCGTAATCTTTCAGCGCGACCTTCTGCTCGGCAGAGAGCAGGCTCTGCTCACGACGCTGGGCGTCGTTAAGATCTTTTGGCAACTGGTTAAACAGTTCGGCTGCCTGCTGGGTTTTACCCTCTTTCAGCAGTGCACGAATGGCGAGTAATTGCCAGTTGGTCTTGGTATCATTTGAACTCTGCGACATTTGTTGCAGATAAAAGCCAGAATCAGCCTGAGCAGATCCCTGAAGATGGGCGGTGCTCTGGTCAGGTGCCTGGGTGCCACAGCCTGCAAAGATCAGGGCTGCCAGCAGAAGCGGCACGCTGCGCGTGGCTTTTTTTCGAAGAAACGTTAACGGTACCATACTGTATCCAGTGATTTTTTTTACGCAATGCTCAATATTAAATCGGCAATACGGACGAAACAATGAAACAACACGAAACGGCAGATAATTCTCAAGGCCAGCTTTATATTGTACCTACTCCTATCGGGAATTTGTCTGATATTACCCAACGTGCGCTCACCGTACTGCAAGCTGTTGATTTAATTGCTGCTGAAGATACCCGCCACACCGGCCTGCTGCTGCAACATTTCGCGATTAACGCCCGTCTGTTTGCTCTGCACGATCACAATGAGCAACAAAAAGCCGAAACGCTGGTGGCGAAGCTGAAAGAGGGGCAGAACATTGCCCTGGTCTCCGACGCCGGTACGCCGCTGATCAACGATCCCGGCTATCACCTGGTGCGTACCTGTCGTGAAGCCGGTATTCGCGTTGTGCCGCTGCCGGGGCCGTGTGCCGCCATTGCTGCGCTGAGTGCCGCGGGTCTGCCGTCTGACCGTTTCTGCTATGAAGGCTTCCTGCCTGCCAAATCCAAAGGCCGTCGCGACGTTTTAAAAGATCTGGAAGCGGAACCGCGCACCCTGATTTTCTACGAATCCACGCACCGCCTGCTGGAGAGCCTGGAAGATATGGTGACCGTCTGGGGAGAAGCCCGCTACGTGGTGCTGGCGCGCGAGCTGACCAAAACCTGGGAAACGATCCACGGCGCGCCGGTGGGTGAACTGCTGGCGTGGGTGAAGGAAGACGAAAACCGCCGCAAGGGTGAAATGGTGCTGATTGTCGAAGGGCATAAGGCGCAGGAAGACGCGCTCCCTGCCGATGCGCTGCGCACGCTGGCGCTGCTGCAGGCGGAACTACCGCTGAAGAAGGCCGCTGCGCTGGCGGCGGAGATTCACGGCGTGAAGAAAAATGCGCTGTACAAGCATGCGCTGGAGCAGCAGGGGGAGTAAGCCCCTGCCGCCTGTTTTGCCGGGTGGCGGCTGAGCCTAACCCGGCCTGCAGATCGTTATGCGTCATTTAGCCAACAGGTATCGCCTCAACCTGGAAGGTTTGCGGCGTGTCCGGCGGGTTACCTAAATGCGGGATAGATGTGGTGCGAAAAATCACGTCACCGGTGCCGGGTTAAACACCGCCAGCTGATTATGCAGCCCCCACTGGTCGGAGAAGGTTTTCTTCCGCCCGCTTGCGACATCCAGAATGAAGTGGAACAGTTTCCAGCCCACGTCCTCAATGCTCTCTTCTCCGGTGGCGATGGTGCCCGCGTTGATGTCCATTAAGTCATACCAGCGGTTTGCCAGCTCGGTACGGGTCGCCATCTTGATCACCGGCACCGCCATCAGGCCGTACGGCGTGCCGCGCCCGGTGGTAAAGACCTGTACCGTAATGCCGGACGCCACCTGCTGCGTGCCGCAGACGAAATCGCTGGCCGGCGTTGCCGCGTAGATCAGGCCGCGTTTGGTCGGGCGCTGGCCCGGAGAGAGCACTTCCACAATCGCGCTCTGGCCGGATTTGGCAATCGAACCAAGGGCTTTTTCCACCACGTTCGCGAGGCCGCCTTTTTTGTTCCCCGGAGACGGGTTGGCGCTGCGGTCGGTTTTGCCCATATCGAGATAGCTATCGTACCAGGCCATTTCCTCAAGCAGGCGCTTGCCGACCTCTTCATTAACGGTGCGTGGCGTGAGCAGATGGATGGCGTCACGCACTTCGGTCACCTCGGAGAACATCACCGTGGCGCCGCAGCGAACAAGCAGATCGGACGCATAGCCCACCGCCGGGTTGGCCGTCACGCCGGAGAAGGCATCGCTGCCGCCGCACTGTGTTCCCACTACCAAATCAGACGCCGGGCAGGTTTCGCGCTGGCGCTTGTTGAGCTTGTCCAGATGGCGTTCAGCCACCTGCAGGATATCGTCGACCATTGAGCGGAAACCCACGTGGCGTTCGTCCTGCAGGCGCACGATGCTGGCCTCGTCTGCCGGAATGGCTTTCACATCTTCGGTGCCCTGCAGCAGGCGCTCTGGCTGCAATTTTTCACACCCCAGACCAATTACCATCACCTCGCCGCCAAAGTTCGGGTTGAGGGCAATATTGTGAATGGTGCGGATCGGCACTACCGCAGCGGGTGCGTTAATCGCCACGCCGCAGCCGTAGAGGTGGTTCAGGCCCACCACGCCGTCGACGTTCGGGTATTTCGGCAGCAGATCGCGTTCGATGATTTTCACCACGTAATCCACTACGCCCGCCACGCAGTGCACGCTGGTGGTAATGCCGAGCAGATTCTTGGTGCCGACGCTGCCGTCCGCGTTGCGGTAGCCTTCGAAGGTATAGCCCTCCAGCGGAGGAAGCGGTTCCGGCACGCGGGTCGCCAGCGGAAGCGTGTTCAGCGGCGGCGCTTCCGGCAGCGCCACCAGCGACTCCTCAACCCAGCTGCCCTGCGGTATAGAGCGAACGGCATAGCCGATGACTTCACCGTAACGTACGATTTCGCTGTTAGCAGGGATATCCACCAGGGCGACTTTATGTCCCTGTGGAATATGCTCAATCAGTTCCAGCCCGTCCGGAAAGCGGGTGCCCGCTTTTAAGCCATTGTCGTTGACAATTATCGCCACATTATCGGTGTCGTGGACTTTTATATAAAACGCCGTCGGCGATGCCTGTCGAATTTCAATGTCGGCCATTGTTCAGTATTCTCCAGCAAAGTGTCTGATAATAAATTCAGCCAATTTTCTAATGGTAGAAATAAATACGCGGCTTTCAGAATTAAAGCATGTCAGCATAGGGGATATGAAAATGTGATCGCGATCGCTCCAGAACCGGTAATGCCTGATTCTGTGCATTAGCGCCCAGCGCCTTGTGCATATGCAAAAAAATTCTTTGAAATGTTATGCAATGCTTGAGCATTAAAACAATGTGCGGTCGTGGGTTGCGTTTTATACTGAATGACGATTTTATAACGCCAAAATACGTCAGAATAATAAATATAATGCTGGTGCGGTGTCTGAATAAATAAAATGATACTGAAAAAGGCTGCGGAATAAAAAAGGTAAATACGATGAGTAACGACATCTTCCCGAATAAATTTAAAGCGGCCCTCGCGGCACACCAGATTCAGATTGGCTGCTGGTCCGCGCTGGCAAACCCTATCAGCACCGAAGTGCTGGGCCTGGCCGGTTTTGACTGGCTGGTGCTGGACGGCGAACATGCGCCGAACGATATCAGCACCTTTATTCCGCAGCTGATGGCGCTGAAAGGCAGCCCCAGCGCCCCGATAGTGCGCGTGCCAACTAACGAGCCGGTAATTATCAAGCGCCTGCTGGATATCGGTTTCTACAACTTCCTGATCCCGTTTGTGGAGACGGAAGAACAAGCGGCCCTGGCCGTAGCCTCAACGCGCTATCCGCCAGAAGGGATCCGCGGCGTTTCCGTTTCGCATCGCGCCAATATGTTTGGCACCGTGCCGGACTACTTCGCGCAGTCCAATAACAACATCACTATTCTGGTTCAGATCGAGAGCCAGCAGGGCGTTGATAACGTTGACGCGATTGCAGCCACAAACGGCGTGGACGGTATCTTCGTCGGCCCGAGCGATCTGGCGGCCGCCTTTGGCCATCTGGGTAATGCCAGCCACCCTGACGTGCAGCGCGCGATCCAGCACATCTTTGCCCGCGCTAAAGCTCACGGCAAACCGTGCGGCATTCTGGCGCCGGTTGAGGCTGATGCCCGTCGCTATCTGGAGTGGGGAGCCACGTTTGTTGCCGTCGGCAGCGACCTCGGGGTCTTCCGCTCGGCCACGCAGAAATTAGCCGACGCTTTTAAAAAATAACCATCATTGAGGAAACAGATTATGACGCTGAAAGTGGGTTTTATTGGCCTGGGGATCATGGGTAAACCAATGAGTAAGAACCTCATCAAAGCGGGTTACTCACTGGTGGTATCCGATCACAATCCGCAGGCCGTGGCAGAGGTGATAGCGGCGGGCGCTGAAACGGCCACCACCGCGAAGGCCATTGCCGAGCAGTGCGATGTCATCATCACCATGCTGCCCAACTCCCCGCATGTTAAAGAGGTTGCGCTGGGTGAGAACGGCATTATCGACGGTGCGAAGCCGGGCCTGGTGTTGATTGATATGAGCTCTATTGCACCGCTCGCAAGCCGTGAAATCAGCGAGGCGTTAAAAGCGAAGAGCGTCGATATGCTGGATGCGCCGGTCAGCGGCGGTGAGCCGAAAGCGATCGACGGCACGCTGTCGGTGATGGTCGGCGGAGATAAAGCCGTTTTCGATAGATACTACGACCTGATGAAAGCCATGGCGGGCTCGGTGGTGCATACCGGGGACATCGGGGCGGGTAACGTGACCAAGCTGGCAAACCAGGTGATTGTGGCGCTGAACATTGCCGCCATGTCCGAAGCGCTGACGCTGGCAACCAAAGCGGGCGTTAATCCGGACCTGGTCTATCAGGCCATTCGCGGCGGTCTGGCGGGCAGTACCGTACTGGATGCCAAAGCGCCGATGGTGATGGATCGTAATTTCAAACCCGGTTTCCGCATCGACCTGCACATTAAAGATCTGGCGAACGCGCTGGATACGTCACACGGCGTAGGCGCGCAGCTGCCGCTGACCGCGGCGGTCATGGAGATGATGCAGGCGCTGCGTGCGGATGGCCTGGGCACGGCCGATCACAGCGCGATTGCGTGCTACTACGAAAAACTGGCGAAGGTGGAAGTGGCGCGTTAATCACGCCTTGCCCACACCTGAGGGTGACAGCGGCGCGCAAACCCTCTATACTGCGCGCCGAAGCTGACCAGACAGTCGCCGCTTCGTCGTCGTCCCTTTCGGGGGAGACGGGCGGAGGGGAGGAAAGTCCGGGCTCCATAGGGCAGGGTGCCAGGTAACGCCTGGGGGGGAAACCCACGACCAGTGCAACAGAGAGCAAACCGCCGATGGCCCGCGCAAGCGGGATCAGGTAAGGGTGAAAGGGTGCGGTAAGAGCGCACCGCGCGGCTGGTAACAGTCCGTGGCACGGTAAACTCCACCCGGAGCAAGGCCAAATAGGGGTTCACATGGTACGGCCCGTACTGAACCCGGGTAGGCTGCTTGAGCCAGTGAGCGATTGCTGGCCTAGATGAATGACTGTCCACGACAGAACCCGGCTTATCGGTCAGCTTCAACTTCTTAAAAAACCCCGCTTCGGCGGGGTTTTTGCTTTCCGGGTGCTGCTGGACGGGTAAGCGCAGCGCCGAACAAACGACATCAATTCTCATATTTGCGACATTAAGCACATTTCACTGCTTTTATACCTTTCGTATCGTTCCTGTACCTGTAGACGATCGCCATCACAAAATTTCGCGCTAAAAAACACACGATTTTTAGTATTGATAATTTGTTATGTTTGTTACCTATATGATCGAGAATCTTTTCTCGTTTGATATGCATATATTGAAATCAAATACATTTCTCCCGTGAATATGTGACGCATTCCACTCTTTTCCGCAAACCTGAAAATTCGCATCGGAAAAATTTAATAAACTGAAAGAATGTTTCAAACAAATAGCGGTTATTTATTGGTCTTTAATTGCCTGAAAGATCGTCTTTATTGATTTTTTTAACGCAGGAAAATTTATCAAGGTTATCGCCATAAAATAAATTTATTACTACTGATTTTATTGATCGATATCAGCGTAATGGTGTGGCCTTACTTATTCATCTTATTGATAATAAATATGTTTTTTGGTTGTCATTGTTCCTGTAAAACGTGCGGAAAAGCAAATTGTGAGTGACAGCACATACCCCCTTAAACACTATTAGGTAGAATTCGCTCCGTCATAGGGAAATAAGCGCAGAATATTATGAACACTATTATTCTACCGAAAACACAGCACCTCGTGGTATTTCAGGAAGTCATTAAAAGTGGCTCCATAGGTTCTGCAGCAAGACAGCTTGGCCTGACGCAACCCGCCGTCAGCAAAATCATCAGCGATATTGAGTCCTACTTCGGCGTGGAAGTGATGGTGCGTAAAAACACCGGCGTAAAACTCACCGCCGCGGGTCAGGTTCTGCTCTCGTACTCTGAGTCGATCACCCGCGAAATGAAAAACATGGTGAGTGAGATTAACAGCCTGAGCTTCAGTACCGTCATGGACGTCTCCTTTGGCTACCCGTCGCTGATCGGCTTTACCTTCCTGTCCGAGATGATCAAAAAATTCAAGGAAGTGTTCCCGAAAGCACGCGTCTCGATGTATGAAGCCCAGCTCTCCTCTTTCCTTCCGGCTATTCGCGACGGTCGTCTGGATTTCGCTATCGGCACGCTGAGTGATGAAATGCTGCTGCAGGATCTGCACGTCGAACCGCTGTTTGAGTCCGAGTTTGTGCTGGTCGCCAGCAAAACGCGAACGTGCACCGGCCCGACGACACTGGCATCGCTCACGCACGAGCAGTGGGTGATGCCGCAAACCGATATGGGCTACTACAAAGAACTTCTGACCACCCTGCAAGACAACCACATCAGCATCGAAAACATCGTCCAGACCGATTCCGTCGTCACCATTTATAACCTTGTCCTGAATGCCGATTATCTGACGGTGATTCCCCGCGACATGATTGCACCGTTCGGTTCTGATCAGTTTATTGTGTTGCCCGTAGAAGATGAATTACCCGTGGCGCGTTATGCCGCCGTGTGGTCAAAAAATTACAGGATTAAAAAATCGGCGTCAGTATTAGTTGAGCTGGCAAAACAGTATTCGTCGATGAATATCGAAAGACGACGATGAATAATGAGTAATCAATTTAAAAACACCCAGAGCTTATCTCTGTAACGCTCTGATACCCTGACTTTGCCCGAAAAGAATGAATTATTATAACGAGGATATTATGCATATTACCTACGATCTCCCGGTAACGATTGAAGATATTCAGGACGCCAGAAAACGACTGGCAGGAAAAATATATAAAACAGGTATGCCGCGCTCGAATTATCTTAGCGAACGCTGCAAGGGCGAAATATTCCTGAAGTTTGAGAACATGCAGCGTACCGGCTCGTTTAAGATCCGCGGCGCGTTTAACAAATTAAGCTCGCTGACCGACGCTGAAAAACGCAAAGGCGTTGTCGCCTGCTCCGCGGGAAACCACGCGCAGGGTGTGTCCCTCTCCTGCGCGATGCTTGGCATCGACGGCAAAGTGGTGATGCCTATGGGCGCGCCGAAGTCTAAAGTGGCCGCGACGCGGGACTACTCGGCGGAAGTTGTGCTGCACGGCGAGAACTTCAACGACACCATCGCTAAAGTCAGCGAAATCGTCGAGATGGAAGGGCGTATTTTTATTCCGCCGTACGATGACGCCAAAGTGATTGCCGGGCAGGGCACCATCGGTCTGGAAATTCTCGAAGATTTATACGATGTGGATAACGTTATTGTGCCTATCGGCGGCGGCGGTTTAATTGCCGGGATTGCGACGGCAATTAAATCCATTAACCCCACCATTAATATCATCGGCGTGCAGTCAGAAAATGTTCACGGCATGGCGGCATCGTATCAGGCCGGGGAAATAATCAGCCATCGCGTTAGTGGCACGCTGGCCGACGGCTGTGACGTTTCTCGCCCCGGTAATTTACCGTTCGAAATTGTTCGCGAGCTGGTTGATGACATTGTGCTGGTCAGCGAAGACAACATTCGTGACAGCATGATCGCGCTTATTCAGCGAAATAAAGTGGTGACGGAAGGTGCCGGCGCGCTGGCCTGCGCCGCGTTATTAAGCGGCAAGCTTGACCACTATATTCAGGGTCGTAAAACCGTCTGCATTATTTCCGGCGGCAATATCGATCTCTCCCGTGTTTCCCAAATTACCGGCTTCGTTGACGCATAAAGGTGACCTATGAGCAACACTGAAAGCATTATCGTTGGCCAGACAAAAACGTCCTCCTGGCGTAAGTCTGATACCACATGGACGCTCGGCCTGTTTGGTACCGCCATTGGCGCAGGCGTGCTGTTCTTCCCCATTCGCGCAGGCTTTGGTGGATTGATCCCTATCCTGCTGATGCTGGTTCTTGCGTTCCCGATTGCGTTTTACTGCCACCGCGCGCTGGCGCGTTTGTGCCTCTCCGGCAGCAACGTCTCCGGCAACATCACCGAAACGGTGGAAGAGCACTTTGGCAAAACCGGTGGGGTGGTGATCACCTTCCTCTACTTCTTCGCCATTTGCCCGCTGCTTTGGATTTACGGCGTCACCATTACCAACACCTTTATGACCTTCTGGGAAAACCAGCTCCAGCTGCCTGCGCTGAACCGCGGCGTGGTGGCGCTGTTCCTGCTGCTGCTGATGGCCTTTGTTATCTGGTTTGGTAAAGACCTGATGGTGAAGGTCATGAGCTTCCTGGTGTTCCCGTTTATCGCCAGCCTGGTGCTGATTTCCCTGTCGCTGATCCCTTACTGGAACTCGGCGGTGATCGACCAGGTCAACCTGAGCGATATCGCCTTTACCGGTCATGACGGCATTCTGGTCACGGTGTGGCTGGGTATCTCCATCATGGTCTTCTCCTTCAACTTCTCGCCTATCGTCTCCTCGTTTGTGGTCTCCAAGCGCGAAGAGTACGAGCCGGAGTTCGGGAAAGCGTTCACCGAGCAGAAATGTTCCAAAATCATCGGTCGCGCCAGCATGCTGATGGTGGCCGTGGTGATGTTCTTCGCCTTTAGCTGCCTGTTTACGCTCTCTCCGCAGAACATGGCGGACGCCAAGGCGCAGAACATTCCGGTGCTCTCCTACCTGGCGAACCACTTTGCGTCAATGTCAGGAACCAAATCGACGTTCGCAACGGTACTGGAATACGGTGCCTCCATCATCGCGCTGGTGGCTATCTTCAAATCCTTCTTCGGTCACTACCTGGGCACGCTGGAAGGGCTGAACGGCCTGATCCTCAAGTTCGGCTACAAGGGCGATAAGAAGAAAGTCTCCGTTGGCAAGCTGAACACCATCAGCATGGTGTTCATCATGGGCTCCACCTGGGTTGTGGCCTACGCCAACCCGAACATTCTGGACCTTATTGAAGCCATGGGCGCACCAATCATCGCCTCTCTGCTGTGCCTGCTGCCGATGTATGCCATCCGCAAAGCACCGGCGCTGGCGAAATACAAAGGGCGTACCGAGAACATCTTCGTTACCGCGGTCGGCCTGCTGACCATTCTGAATATCGTTTACAAACTGTTCTAACCCATTGCTCAGGAAGAGCGGAGTCACATGATGATTGAGTTTCCGGTTGTACTGGTTATTAACTGCGGATCGTCCTCTGTTAAGTTTTCGGTGCTCGACGCCAGCAGCTGCGATGCCCTGATGACGGGCATTGCAGACGGTATCAACACCGAGAAGGCCTTTATTTCCGTGAACGGGGGTGAGCCGGCCAGACTGGCTCACCAGGACTACGAAGGGGCGCTGGCTGCCATCGCCCTGGAGCTGGAGAAGCGTAACCTGATGAGCAGCGTGGCCTTAATTGGCCACCGCATTGCGCACGGGGGAAACCTCTTCAGCGAGTCGACCCTGATCACGGAAGAGGCGATCGCGCAGATCCGCCAGGTCTCCCCGCTGGCACCGCTGCATAACTACGCCAACCTGAGCGGCGTGGAAGCGGCAGAGCGCCTGTTCCCGGGCGTGCAGCAGGTCGCGGTATTTGATACCAGCTTCCACCAGACGCTGCCGCCGCAGGCGTATCTGTACGGATTGCCGTACCGCTATTTTGAAGAGCTGGGCGTGCGCCGCTACGGCTTCCACGGCACCTCTCACCGCTACGTGGCCGCGCAGGCGCATACGCTTCTCGGGCTGTCCCGCGACGACAGCGGCCTGGTGATTGCCCATCTCGGCAACGGGGCGTCCATCTGCGCGGTGCGCAACGGCGAAAGCGTCGACACCTCGATGGGGATGACGCCGCTGGAAGGGCTGGTGATGGGGACGCGCTGCGGCGATGTGGACTTCGGCGCGATGGCGTGGATTGCCCAGCAGACCGGCCAGTCGTTTGAGGATCTGGAGCGCGTGGTTAATAAAGAGTCCGGGCTGCTGGGGATCTCCGGCATCTCCTCCGATTTACGTGCGCTGGAGAAAGCCTGGCACGAAGGCAACGAGCGGGCGCAGCTGGCTATCCATACCTTCGTGCACCGCATTGCGCGACATATTGCCGGCCACGCGGCGTCGCTGCACCGCCTGGATGGGGTGATCTTTACCGGTGGCATTGGCGAAAACTCGAAGCTTGTCCGCGCGCTGGTGGCGGAACATCTGAAAGTCTTCGGCATCATCCTCGACGACGCCAAAAATGCCCTGCCGGGGAGCGCGGGAGAGCGCGTGATCTCCACCGAATCGTCCCGCGTGGCCTGCGCGGTTATCCCTACCAACGAAGAAAAAATGATCGCGCTGGACGCCCTCCGTCTTGGAAAGGTTACCCCGGCCGCGGCTTACGCCTGATAAAGCGAGAATCACATGAAAGTAACAATCGATACGGGCGTCGCGCCCTACAGCGACGCATGGGCCGGGTTTCGCGGTGAAGAATGGAAAAACGCCGTCAACGTCCGCGATTTTATTCAGCATAACTACACCCCTTATGAAGGCGATGAAGCTTTCCTCGCGCAGGCGACGCCAGCAACGACGGCGCTGTGGCAGAAGGTAATGGTCGGCATTCGCCAGGAGAACGCCACCCACGCCCCGGTGGATTTTGATACCAACATCGCCACCACCATTACGGCCCACGGGCCGGGCTATATCGACCAGGATCTGGAGACGATCGTCGGCCTGCAAACCGATATGCCGCTCAAGCGCGCGCTGCACCCGTATGGCGGGATCAACATGATCCGCAGCTCGTTCGAAGCCTATGGCCGGGAGATGGATCCGCAGTTCGAATACCTGTTTACCGACCTGCGCAAAACCCACAACCAGGGCGTGTTTGACGTCTATTCGCCGGAGATGATGCGCTGCCGTAAATCCGGCGTGCTGACCGGCTTGCCGGACGGCTACGGGCGCGGACGCATCATCGGTGACTATCGCCGCGTGGCGCTATACGGGATCGCTTATCTGGTGCGCGAGCGCGAACTGCAGTTTGCCGATCTGCAGGGCAGGCTGGAACGCGGTGAAGATCTGGAGGCGACGATCCGCCTGCGTGAAGAGCTGGCGGAGCACAGGCGCGCGCTGCTGCAGATCCAGCAGATGGCGGCGAACTATGGCTTTGATATTTCACGTCCGGCGATGAACGCCCAGGAAGCGGTGCAGTGGGTCTATTTTGCCTATCTTGCAGCGGTGAAATCCCAGAACGGCGGGGCGATGTCGCTGGGGCGCACGGCCTCGTTCCTCGATATCTACATTGAACGCGACATGCAGGCAGGAAGGCTGAATGAAGTCCAGGCGCAGGAACTGATCGACCACTTCATCATGAAGATCCGCATGGTGCGCTTCCTGCGCACGCCGGAGTTCGACACGCTCTTCTCCGGCGATCCGATCTGGGCGACGGAAGTGATCGGCGGCATGGGGCTGGACGGGCGCACGCTGGTGACCAAAAACAGCTTCCGCTATCTGCATACCCTGCACACCATGGGGCCTGCGCCAGAGCCGAACCTGACGATCCTCTGGTCTGAACAACTGCCGATCGCGTTCAAGAAATACGCCGCTCAGGTGTCGATCGTCACCTCTTCGCTGCAGTATGAAAACGACGATCTAATGCGTGCGGACTTCAACAGCGACGACTACGCCATTGCCTGCTGCGTCAGCCCGATGGTGATCGGCAAGCAGATGCAGTTCTTTGGCGCGCGCGCCAACCTCGCCAAAACGCTGCTGTACGCGATCAACGGCGGGGTGGACGAGAAGCTGAAGATCCAGGTCGGCCCGAAAACCGAGCCGCTGCTGGACGACGTGCTGAATTACGATACCGTGATGGCGAGCCTCGACCACTTTATGGACTGGCTGGCGGTGCAGTACATCAGCGCCCTGAACCTCATTCACTACATGCATGATAAGTACAGCTACGAAGCCTCGCTGATGGCGCTGCACGACCGCGACGTCTATCGCACCATGGCCTGCGGCATTGCCGGGCTGTCGGTGGCGGCGGATTCCCTGTCGGCCATTAAATACGCCACGGTGAAGCCGGTGCGCGACCACACCGGTCTGGCGGTCGATTTCGTGATTGAAGGGGACTATCCGCAGTACGGCAACAACGACGACCGCGTGGACAGCATCGCCTGCGACCTGGTGGAGCGCTTTATGAAGAAAATTCAGGCGCTGCCAACCTACCGCAACGCGGTGCCAACCCAGTCGATCCTGACTATCACCTCCAACGTGGTTTACGGCCAGAAGACCGGGAACACGCCGGACGGACGCCGCGGCGGCACGCCGTTTGCGCCTGGCGCGAACCCGATGCACGGCCGCGACAGAAAAGGGGCCGTGGCCTCGCTAACGTCGGTGGCCAAGCTGCCGTTCACCTACGCGAAAGACGGGATCTCCTACACCTTCTCCATCGTGCCGCAGGCGCTGGGCAAGGACGAGCTGGTGCGCAAAACCAACCTGGTGGGGCTGCTGGACGGGTACTTCCATCACGAAGCGTCCATTGAGGGCGGGCAGCATCTGAACGTCAACGTCATGAACCGGGAAATGCTCCTCGATGCCATCGCGCATCCCGAGAATTACCCGAACCTGACGATCCGCGTTTCAGGCTATGCGGTGCGTTTTAACGCCCTGACGCGCGAGCAGCAGCAGGATGTGATTTCGAGGACGTTTACGCAATCTATCTGACGACATTCAGGTCTCATGCCCCCTCACCCTGGGGGCATTTTTTTGCCCGCTAAACATACAAAATTGTTTATATAATTACTCACACATATTCATCCGCTCTTGAAAAACAATACGCCTGCTTTTCCCTATCACAGCATGTAAGGACAGTAAGATGATGAAAATGACCCGTATTGCGCTGGTCGCCGCCTCGCTGGCAGCGTGCAGTTTTACGGCACAGGCCGCGAACGTTGAGGCTGCCCCGTCTCCCTCGCAGGATCCGCTGGTACAGCACCTGAAGCTCAGCAATGAGCAGGTTAAAAAGATTGAAGATCTGCATAAGCAGCTGGAACAAAATGTCAGCAAGATCCCGATGACGGGGGTGAAGGACGGCGCGCTGATCGACATGTTCCAGGCGGGTAAATGGGACGAAAGCACGGTGAAAAGCCAGCTTGCTGCCTTTAGCAAAATTGAAGAGCAGACCCGCTATTACCGCGTGAAATATTACTTCGACGTCAGCCAGGTGTTGACGCCGGAACAGCGTAAGCAGATTAGAACCGATATGGCTAACGCGCTGGCAGAGTGATTTCTTACGGCTCCGGATGATTCTGCCGTGGCTCGATCGGTTCCCTCTCCCATTGGGAGAGGGTTAGGGTGAGAGCATTCTCTAAACCGGCAAATCAATCAGCAGCGCGCGCAGCGGCGTATCCGCCACCAGGGTGATATTCGCTTCATCACGAATAAACGCCCCGTCGCCGCAGGTGAGCGCTTCTTTCTCTTCCGTGTGCGTCACCGCATGTACCGTACCGTGAATAGACTGCAAATAGGCGCGCGGACCATGAAGCTGGAAGCTCGCCTGATCACCTTTCTTCAGTTCGATATGGTGCAGCCAGACCTGCTGGCGCAGCTGCAGACTACCTTTACTGCCGTCCGGCGATGCAATCAGCTGCTGCTTATCGCCCGTTAAATCTAACTTCTGTACCAGCGGATTTTCCCGCTCGGGGCAGGCGTCCAGCCACAGCTGCATACGGGTCAGCGTTTTGTCTTTGCTGAGGTTATGCTCGCTGTAGCTGATGCCCGGCTGCGTGGAAATTAACAACGCTTCGCCAGCCTTTGCCTGGACATGATTGCCCTCGCTATCGCGGTATTCTGCCTCGCCTTCCAGGATCAGGTTCAGGATATCGACTTTCGGGTACGTACGCGGCTGGAAGGAGGCGCCCGGGGCGAGCACTTCCTGGTTTAACACGCGCAGTGAAGCGTAACCGAGGAGTTTAGGGTCAAAGTAGTGTCCAAAGGAAAAGGTGTAGCGGGCCTGCAGCCAACCGAAATCGGCTTGTCCGCACTGTTTAGCTGTTCTTGTCGTAATCATAAACTTGACCTCTCTTTACACTAAAACAATGGTAAAGGTATGGACGCTGCATTGTTAGCCAGATATTCTGCCCGGTATGTTCAAATTTCCTGAATGAGAACGAGATGGCTAAAGAGAGAGCATTGACGCTTGAGGCGCTTCGCGTCATGGACGCGATTGACCGGCGCGGCAGTTTTGCGGCGGCGGCAGATGAGCTGGGGCGCGTTCCGTCTGCGCTAAGCTACACCATGCAGAAGCTGGAGGAAGAGCTGGACGTGGTGCTGTTTGACCGCTCCGGTCATCGAACAAAATTCACCAACGTGGGGCGAATGCTGCTGGAGCGCGGCCGCGTGCTGCTGGAAGCGGCGGACAAGCTCACGACGGACGCCGAAGCGCTGGCGCGCGGCTGGGAAACCCATCTGACGTTAGTTACCGAAGCGCTGGTGCCGACAGAAGCGCTGTTCCCGCTGGTGGACCGCCTGGCGGCGAAGGCCAATACGCAGCTGTCAATCATCACCGAGGTGCTGGCAGGCGCGTGGGAACGTCTGGAAACGGGCAGGGCGGATATTGTGATTGCGCCGGACATGCACTTCCGTTCCTCATCGGAAATCAACTCGCGCAAGCTCTACAGCGTGATGAACGTCTATGTTGCCGCACCTAATCACCCGATTCACCAGGAGCCGGAGCCGCTCTCTGAAGTGACGCGCGTGAAGTATCGCGGCGTGGCGGTAGCGGATACCGCGCGCGAGCGTCCGGTGCTGACGGTGCAGCTGCTGGATAAACAGCCTCGTCTGACGGTCACGTCACTGGAAGACAAACGGCAGGCGCTATTGGCCGGTCTGGGCGTGGCGACCATGCCGTACCCGTTTGTCGAAAAAGACATTGCAGAAGGGCGGCTGCGCGTTGTCAGCCCTGAATATAGCCACGAGGTGGATATCATTATGGCGTGGCGCCGTGACAGCATGGGCGAAGCCAAATCATGGTGTTTACGCGAAATTCCGAAGCTTTTCACGCAATACAATAAATAAAATCTTAATTGGTAGGCCCGGTAAGCGAAGCGCCACCGGGCTTTTTTTATGCGCCGATCTTAGGATCCGGACCAAAGCGGTTTTCGCCCGGCGTCCCGCTCTGGCAGTTGAAGATCAAAATCACGATCCAGCCAATAATCGGGATCAGCAGCAGCAATAACCACCACGCTGAACGATCGGTGTCGTGTAGTCGACGGAACAGCACCGCCCACGATGGCAGCAGGACTAACAGGCCATAAATGGTGGTCAGCACGCCTTCACCGCCAGCCCGCTCCCAGCCAAGAATTTTATCCACAATACCCAGCACCATAATGAGAATGAAGTTCACCAGAACGAACATCCAGTACTCTTTGCGGCGGGCACGGCCACCAAATCCAATGTAGTTACGCAGTACTTTTAAATACCAGTCCATTTTCCTTGCCTCATTAGTCAGTCAATCACTTGTTTTCTAAGCGATCGAGGTAAGGATAGATGGAGATTGTGAATTAAAAAAGGGCATCTGGTGATGCCCTTCGTATTTATCCAAATCGGACGTCGCGCCCGTGAGGTTCATCCAGATCCTGCCACGGCCCAATGGAGATAATGCCCGTCGGGTTGATGGTTTTGTGGCTGCGGAAATAGTGGGTGCGGATATGGTCGAAATCGACCGTGTCGGCAATACCCGGCATCTGGTAGATGTCACGCAGGAAACCATGCAGGTTCAGGTAATCGCTGATGCGGTGTTTGTCGCACTTAAAGTGGGTGACATAGACCGGATCGAAGCGAACCAGCGTGGTCCACAGGCGGATGTCCGCTTCCGTCAGGCGATCGCCCGTCAGGTAGCGATGCTGGCCCAGGATCTGCTCCAGACGCTCCAGCGATTCAAACACCTTTCCAACCGCTTCGTCATACGCTTCCTGGCTGGTGGCGAAACCTGCCTTGTAGACACCGTTGTTGACGTTGTCGTAAATCCAGCTGTTCAGCTCGTCAATTTTCTCTCGCAGCTCAGCCGGATAATAATCTCCGGCACGGGCGCCGTGCGCGTCAAAGGCGGTATTGAACATGCGGATGATTTCCGCAGACTCATTGCTGACAATCGTCTGGTTTTTCTTGTCCCACAGCACCGGCACGGTAACGCGCCCGGTGTAGTGCGGATCGGCGCGCAGATAGAGCTGGTAAAGGAAATCGTGGTGGTAGAGATCGTCGCCGGTCGCCGCGGGGAAATCACTGTCAAACGTCCAGCCGTTTTCCAGCATCAGCGGGTTCACGACCGAAACCGGAATTAAGGATTCGAGACCTTTAAGCTTGCGCACAATCAGCGTGCGGTGTGCCCACGGGCAGGCAAGCGAAACATAAAGATGATAACGGTCTTTCTCAGCCGCGAAGCCGCCTTCGCCGCTCGGGCCTGGTGCGCCGTCGGCGGTCAGCCAGTTACGGAAGGCCGAAACTGAGCGCTTGAAGCGACCTCCGGTGGATTTGGTGTCATACCAGACATCCTGCCATACGCCGTCTACGAGTTGTCCCATTTTTTCTCCTCCGTCAGATAGCAAAAGCGAGGAGATGTCTCCTCGCTTTGTGTTCATTCAGTATAGCGTGCTTACCACTTCTTATTCAGAACGCGGTCGATGCTGTATGCGCCCGGACCAGTGACGGCCAGCAGCAGGAAGCCACCCGCGATGGTCAGGTTTTTCATGAACATCAGAGAGTTCACGCCTTCCGCAAAGTTGCTGTGGAAGATGAACGCCGTCAGCACGGTGAAGCCTGCGGTAAACAGCGCGGTAGTACGGGTCAGGAAGCCGAACAGTACCGCCAGGCCGCCGCCGAACTCAAGAAGAATGGTCAGCGGCAGCAGGAACCCCGGAACGCCCATGGCTTCCATATACTGCTGGGTACCCGCATAACCGGTGATTTTTCCCCAACCTGCCACGATGAACAGAATTGGCATCAGAATACGCGCGACCAGTACACCAACATCTTCTAATTTTTTCATTTTACTCTCCAGGAAACCACATGAGCGGCTGAACATTATTTGTCTGCAATTCCGGGTAGATACCGCGGCGTTGCTGTCGATGGAGAGGATAATAAACGGGGCGGGTGGTAATTGTTAGCAAGGAAAACTGTCAATCTTCTTCAAAGATATTGAGTAAGGGTGCGTGCGCGCTGGTGCCCTGATCCCAACCCTCTCCCGCTGAGAGAGGCCGCAAAAACAAAAAACGGTAACCAGGGTTACCGTTTTGCTTTTATCACCGCAGCTGCTGCTGCCGTAACGTTGCTTTCACCAGACGCCAGGCGCTCCAGGCGCCGAATCCACGACGAGCCCAGCGGATCAGCATGTTCGGATGACGAACCGTCCAGATCGCCATTACGCTGCTGCCGACCAGCGCCCACGAACGCAGGCTCAGAACGGTATTCCAGCCCCGGTCAAACCGTCGCGTCGCGTCAATCCAGTCGCGACGACTGGCCGACAGATCCAGCCGTTGCTGCTGGATCTGGCTTAACAGGTACGCTTTTCGCTTTTGACGTTCGGCTTTATCGCTCACGGCTAGTCATCCTCCAGCAGAGCGCGATCGTTCGCCAGCTCCTGACGCGTATGGCGCAGGAAAGTGGACTTGCGCGCTTTACGCAGCGTCCAGATACCGCCTATCAACGCGGCGACCAGCAGAACGACGGTGGTGGCAATCATCGCGTTAAGACGATACTGCGGATCGATGGCCCAGATGATTAACACCATCAGGCTCATCAGACCAAACGCGGCAAAGAGCATGGTCAGCCCGAGCATTAGCAGCATCTGGAAGAGGTTCGCTTTCTCCTCTTCCAGCTCCACCACTGCCAGCCGGACGCGCGTTTCGGCAATCCCGACCAGCGTCGTTAAAATACGCTGGCCGATGCCGAGGAC
Source organism: Enterobacter cloacae complex sp. S3 (assembly GCF_014930495.1). NCBI lineage: Bacteria > Pseudomonadati > Pseudomonadota > Gammaproteobacteria > Enterobacterales > Enterobacteriaceae > Enterobacter > Enterobacter cloacae complex sp. S3. The sequence goes on from NZ_JADBRD010000007.1 coordinate 148,613, forward strand.
GTTGTTAGCAGGCCCTTGTGCGTGACGAGGATCTTCCATATCAACGACGCGTCAGAAGGACACCCAGTACCACACCCACTGCGGCACCAATCCCTACACCCGTCCATGGATTATCACGCACATATTCGTCCGCGCGGGCAGCCGCTTCGCGGGTCTGTTTCGCCAGCGCATCACCGGTTTCACCCAGGCGATAGCGGCTCTCTTTCAGCGCCTGCTCCGCCTTGCTGCGCAGCTTGCTGACCTCTTCTTTTGACTTGTCAGCAGAGGAGTTCAGCACCTCTTCAAGGGTATCGGCCAGGGATTTCAGTTCAGCTCGCAGATGTTCAGACGTCGTATCTTTTGACATGATTCTCTCTCCTGTTGAGATTTCCGTTAACTCAATAAACGCGAGCTTCCAGCGCTTTCAGGTCATCCTGCGCTTCTTTCAACTTCTTCTCGCGCTTAGCAATTTTTTCCGCATCTCCTTTCTCTTTCGCTTCCTGCAGGTCGCGACGGCGCTCGGCTATCTCGTCCTTCTGTTCAGCGATTTTCTTCTTGTGATCGGCACGAAGCTTGCTGTCTGAACAGTTCGCTTTCACTTCGCTCAGCGCTTTTTTAAGACCATCAACACGGTGCTGATTGTTATGCTTTTCGGCATAACCGATCTCACGCTGAATATCCTGTTCTTTCTCCTGACAGAGAGAGTTTGCGAAGGATGCTGTGCTTAAAGAAAAAAGGGCCAGAGCCAGAGTCATGCGGAATTTCATTATCGAAACCTTCCATTGTGTTGCGGCGTTAGCCGCTATCCAAAGTTATGCGGAGTACATCGAGGGGTGCTCCGCGTACTTAAGCATAGTAAGTAAACGGGGGATTCACCAAAGTGAGTGAAAAGATTCGGAATCCTGGAAGTTATCCAAACCGATGCGACGTATCGCGAATCAATGACAGCCAGGCTGCAGGCTGGTTGTCATCTTCCTGCTGGGCAATGATATACCCGTGCGGCAGGGTACGGTCGAGAACCACTTTCGCGGCGGCACTTTGCGCACGGGAATCAAACTTGATCAGTAAAACATCGTCCTGCGGGGTAATGCTCTTAAAGCGGATCCCGTTCGCATCCAGATGATGCCAGACAGAAAAACCGTCAGGCACGCTGGCGCCCTGGTTTACCGGGCGAATAGCCAGCGTCGATTCCTGATGCGAAAGCGCGCTCCATGCCAGCAGCATGGCGCTGAGGACGATCAGCGTAATCACGGCAACGGCAAAACGGCGCAGGGCGAGCGGTGAGATAGCCATCGTTAGCCTCTGGCTCCGTATTTCTTCTTCCACAGGACAACCAGTGAGCCAATCAGGCCGAAGACCAGCAGAACCACAGGCAGCAGCATCAGGCAGGACATCAGCTGGTCTTCATATTTCATAAAGACCGGCGTTTTACCCAGCGCATAGCCGAGCGTCGTCAGAATTAGCACCCATAGCAGGCCGCTCATCCAGTTAAAGAACTGGAAGCGCGTGCTGCTCAACCCCGACAGACCGGCAATGGTCGGCAGCAGGGTGCGAACAAAGGCGATAAAGCGGCCAATCAACAGCGCGGAAAGCCCGTGCTTGTGGAAAAGGTGGTGCGCCCGCTGGTGATAATGCGCAGGAAGATGAGAAAGCCAGTTCTGGACGATCCGGGTATTGCCCAGCCATCGTCCCTGGATATAGCTCACCCAGCAGCCGAGGCTTGCCGCAACGGTCAGTAATAAAATGGTGTGTGGAAACGCCATCGCCCCTTTGGCACACAGCACGCCGACAAGCACCAGCAAACTGTCACCGGGCAGGAAAGCAGCAGGCAGCAAACCGTTCTCAAGGAACAGGATCATAAACAAGACGAAATAGAGCATGCCAATCATGGAAGGGTTGGCCAGCGTTTCAAAATCCTGCGCCCAGAGGGCATGCAGTAGTTGGGTCAAAAGTTCCATTCAGTGTTCCTGGAAATCGGTTAACGTCACGCCTGTTATCCGGGACAAACAGCACGGCGACATTGTTGTGATTTCATTATGGTCGCTCGCGGACACATTGCGGTGTGGCCAACACTGTTCCCTGTTAATTGGCTGGTTAGCAAGCACTAACTTACAAAATAAGGAATTGAATCCAATTGTAACAAAGCCCAACGTTCTGCGTCACAGAATTTGCAGGGGTGAGTTGATTTTGGCGTAAGCCCAGGAAGTGAGCGAGGGGATTTACAAAGGCTGACACTATATATGTTTTGCTTACTCCTGTAAGCCGGAAGGCGCGACGTAGCGCCTGCCAGCAGAAAGGTCATCTATTTTGCGGCACTGGGGGCCGTATCGAGATGAACAACCGGATTATCGGCAAAAAGATAGCGGTCAGCGTTAAATTCGAAGTCATCGCTGGTTTCGTTGAACAGCATCTGCTTGGTGTTTTCCAGGTGCTGCCACATCGCCAGCTTAGCGGCATGCGGATCTTTACGAATCAGCGCCTTAAGGATTTGGTCGTGATCGTCGCACCAGTTGTCGACGGTACGGGAATCGATATGGTCGTGCAGTTTTTTCCAGTACGGGTTGTGAACGCGCTGAGTCCACATTTTTTCAACGATTGCCGCCAGGGCCGTATTTTGGGTTGCCAGGGCGACCTGAACGTGGAACTGCAGATCCCACTCTGAATCGCGGAAACATTTCTCCTTACGGGCATTTTCCTGGATCTCCATCAGCTTCATGATGTCCTGCTTGGTCACCTGCGTCGCCGCAAACTCAGCAGTATTGCTTTCGATCAGCTGGCGAGCCTGGAGCAGCTCAAACGGGCCATAGCTGGCGAATTCCAGACTTTCGTCCGCGACGGGAGAGTGTTTCGGCAGATTAGAAATCACGTGAATGCCGGAGCCTTTGCGTACCTCAACGTAGCCTTCCACTTCCAGCATGATAATTGCTTCACGCACCACGGTGCGGCTGACGCTTTTTTCATCCGCGATAAAGCGCTCGGCGGGAAGTTTATCACCGACAAGATAGACGCCTTGCTCGATGCGATCTTTCAGCTCCGCAGCAAGTTGTTGATATAAACGACGTGGTTCGGTGATTTCCATATGCGCTCCAGGCAGGGTACGGCAGATGATTTGTTATACCACTTTTGCGTGCCACTCTCCAGATTTTGCCATTAAAAAAGCCGCCCGGAGGCGGCTTCGGCGAAACGCATTTTCGCTAACTCTGCGTCGCCGGTTTCCCGAGTGACTCTTTCGCCAGCTCCTCTGCCGATTTGCTTTTCAGCACCGTCCAGATAACCACCGCACCCATCAGGTCGAAGATCGCCAGCACCGCGAACAGCGGGCTGAAGCCGATGGTATCCGCCAGCGCGCCGACCACCAGTGCAAACATGGTGCTCGCGGTCCAGGCGGCCATGCCGGTCAGACCGTTGGCGGTTGCCACTTCGTTACGACCAAAGACGTCAGACGAGAGCGTAATCAGCGCGCCGGACAGGGACTGGTGCGCAAAGCCACCGATGCACAGCAGGGCAATGGCGACGTACGGGCTGGTGAACAGGCCGATCATGCCTGGGCCTATCATCAGCAGTGCGCCCATGGTCACCACCATCTTACGGGAAACGATCAGGTTCACGCCAAACCAGCGCTGGAACAGCGGTGGCAGGTAGCCGCCCACGATACAGCCCAGGTCAGCGAACAGCATGGGCATCCAGGCGAACATCGCGATCTCTTTCAGGTTAAAGCCGTAAACTTTAAACATGAACAGGGGGATCCACGCGTTAAAGGTACCCCAGGCCGGTTCAGCCAGGAAACGCGGCAGGGCGATACCCCAGAACTGACGGGTGCCCAGGATCTGCCAGACGGTCATTTTTTTGCCGTTGTTGGTCTGATGCTGCGCTTCCTGACCGCCAATGATGTATTCACGTTCTTCTTCGGAGAGTTTTTTCTGATCGCGCGGGTGTTTGTAGAAAATCAGCCACGCCATCGCCCAGGCGAAGCTCAGCACGCCTGAGATGATGAACGCCATCTGCCAGCTGTGCATCACGATGGCCCACACCACCAGCGGCGGCGCTATCATCGCCCCAATGGACGAGCCCACGTTGAAGTAGCCGACCGCAATGGAACGCTCTTTCGCCGGGAACCACTCGGAGCTGGCCTTCAGGCCCGCCGGGATCATCGCGGCTTCAGCCGCACCGACCGCACCGCGCGCCAGCGCCAGTCCACCCCAGCTGCCTGCCAGCGCGGTTGCACCGCAGAACACCGCCCAGGCGATGGCGAAGAAGGCATAACCGATTTTGGTACCGAGAATGTCCAGCACATAGCCCGCAACAGGCTGCATGATGGTATACGCCGCGGAATAGGCGGCAATGATGTAGGAGTATTGCTGCGTGGAGATATGCAGCTCTTCCATCAACGTTGGCGCTGCTGCTGCCACGGTGTTACGCGTCAGGTAGCCCAGCACGGTGCCTAACGTCACCAGTGCGATCATATACCAACGTAACCCTTTAATTTTACGCATCTAAAACCTCATCGTTATGTTATTTCCGCGCCAGAGCACGGCAACCTCTCAACCGTTTCCGGGAGCAGTTGTGTAACGGGAGGGGCGTAACCAGGAGCATGTCCCGGAACGGCCCGAACCTTGCCATAAGTAAGCGTGCATAAGTCGGTATCCGTACCGTTAAACCCGATGTCTCTCACACCGGTAATGCATTCCGTCGGCTGAGTGTTTGCGACGGCGAAAAGATAACTTGTCATACAACTTTAAAAGGTGAGTGACATCACAAATGTATGATTCTTTGTGGGGACATTAATCGTCGCCCGCAAAGCCAGTATTGGCGCGGCCTGCAGAAGGGTTTGCTTCATTGAGGGTAATTTATTTGTTGGCGTTTATTGATCTCACTCACGAAAAAAGCTTCGATTGGTGGAAATTGGTGTGATAACTTTGCAGCATATGAACATACGCTTTCTGCGCTCCCGTAATGAGGAAGACGATAATGACGCCGTTTATGACCGAAGATTTTCTGTTAGATACCGAATTTGCTCGCCGCCTGTACCACGACTACGCAAAAGACCAGCCGATTTTCGACTACCACTGCCATTTACCGCCGCAGCAGGTTGCCGAAAATTATCGCTTCAAAAACCTGTATGACATCTGGCTGAAGGGTGACCACTATAAATGGCGTGCCATGCGCACCAACGGCGTGGCTGAGCGCCTGTGTACCGGCGATGCGACCGACCGCGAGAAGTTTGACGCCTGGGCGGCAACCGTTCCGCACACCATCGGCAACCCGCTTTACCACTGGACCCATCTTGAGCTCCGCCGTCCGTTTGGCATCACCGGTAAGTTGCTTTCCCCAACGACCGCGGATGAAATCTGGGATCGCTGCAACGCGCTGCTGGCGCAGGATAACTTCTCCGCGCGCGGCATCATGAAGCAGATGAACGTGAAGATGGTGGGCACCACCGACGATCCGATCGACTCCCTGGAGCATCATGCCGTTGTCGCGAAAGACACCTCTTTTGATATCAAAGTGCTGCCAAGCTGGCGCCCGGACAAAGCCTTCAACATTGAGCAGGCCACCTTCACCGACTACATGGCGAAGCTGGCGGAAGTGTCGGATACCGATATCCGTCGTTTCGCTGACCTGCAAACCGCGCTGACCAAACGTCTGGATCACTTCGCGGCGCACGGCTGTAAAGTGTCTGACCACGCGCTGGACGTAGTGCTGTTTGCGGAATCAAACGAAGCCGAGCTGGACAGCATTCTGGCGCGTCGTCTCTCTGGCGAAGGCTTAAGCGAGCACGAAGTGGCGCAGTTCAAAACGGCGGTGCTGGTATTCCTCGGTGCGGAATACGCGCGTCGCGGCTGGGTACAGCAGTACCATATCGGCGCGCTGCGCAATAACAACCTGCGCCAGTTCAAACTGATCGGCGCTGACGTGGGCTTCGACTCCATCAACGACCGACCGCTGGCGGAAGAGCTGTCAAAACTGCTGAGCAAACAGAACGAACAAAACCTGCTGCCTAAAACCATCCTGTACTGCCTGAACCCGCGCGATAACGAAGTGCTGGGTACCATGGTCGGCAACTTCCAGGGCGAAGGGATGCCGGGCAAGATGCAGTTCGGTTCCGGCTGGTGGTTTAACGATCAGAAAGATGGCATGGAGCGTCAGATGACGCAGCTCGCGCAGCTGGGCCTGCTGAGCCGCTTTGTCGGCATGCTGACCGACAGCCGCAGCTTCCTGTCCTATACCCGTCATGAATATTTCCGACGCATTCTGTGCCAGATGATTGGTCGCTGGGTACACGCGGGCGAAGCGCCAGCGGATATCCAGCTGCTGGGCGAAATGGTGAGAAACATCTGCTTTAACAATGCGCGTGACTACTTCGCCATTGAACTGAACTAAGGCCGTTTGAGGTTGATATGCAATACATCAAAATCCATTCGCTGGATAACGTGGCCGTCGCGCTGACGGATCTCGCTGAAGGCGACGTGGTGACCGTTGATAACCAGAGCGTCACCCTGCGTCAGGCGATCGTCCGTGGACACAAGTTTGCCCTGATCCCCATTGCGAAAGGGGAGAACGTGGTGAAGTACGGTTTGCCCATCGGCCATGCGCTGGCGGATATTGCGCCGGGTGAATACATTCACTCACACAATACCCGCACCAATCTGAGCGATCTGGACGAGTACAGCTATCAACCTGATTTACCTGCGGAAGAGCGTCAGGCGGCCGATCGTGAGGTGCAGATCTACCGTCGCGCCAACGGCGACGTGGGGATCCGCAACGAGCTGTGGATCCTCCCGACCGTCGGCTGCGTCAACGGAATTGCGCGCCAGATCCAGACGCGCTTCCTGAAAGAGACCAACAACGCCGAAGGGACTGACGGCGTGCATCTGTTCAGCCACACCTACGGCTGTTCCCAGCTCGGTGACGACCACATTAACACCCGCACCATGCTGCAAAACATGGTGCGTCACCCGAACGCGGGCGCGGTGCTGGTGATCGGCCTGGGATGCGAGAACAATCAGGTGGACGCCTTCCGCGACACGCTGGGCGAGTTCGATCCCGAGCGCGTGCATTTTATGGTGTGCCAGCATCAGGACGATGAAGTGGAAGCGGGCGTTGAGCAGCTTCACCAGCTTTATGAGGTGATGCGCCATGACAGGCGCGAGCCGGGCAAGCTGAGCGAGCTGAAGTTTGGGCTGGAGTGCGGCGGGTCAGATGGCCTTTCCGGCATTACCGCTAACCCGATGCTGGGCCGCTTCTCGGATTACGTGATTGCCAACGGCGGCACGACGGTGTTGACCGAAGTGCCGGAAATGTTCGGCGCGGAGCGTATTCTGATGAGCCACTGCCGCGACGAAGAAACCTTTGAGAAGACCGTCACCATGGTGAACGACTTCAAACAGTACTTCATCGCCCACAATCAGCCGATTTACGAGAACCCGTCGCCGGGCAACAAAGCGGGCGGGATCACCACGCTGGAAGAGAAATCCCTCGGCTGCACTCAGAAAGCGGGCGCGAGCCAGGTGGCCGACGTTCTGCGCTACGGCGAGCGCCTGAAAACTCACGGTCTGAACCTGCTGAGCGCACCGGGCAACGATGCGGTCGCCACCAGCGCGCTGGCGGGTGCCGGCTGCCATATGGTGCTGTTCAGTACCGGTCGCGGTACGCCGTACGGTGGTTTTGTGCCGACGGTGAAAATCGCTACCAACAGCGAGCTGGCGGCAAAGAAAAAGCACTGGATCGACTTTGATGCGGGCCAGCTGATTCACGGCAAAGCGATGCCGCAGCTGCTGACGGAGTTCGTGGATACTATCGTGGAATTTGCTAACGGCAGGCAGACCTGTAACGAGAAGAACGACTTCCGCGAGCTGGCGATCTTTAAGAGTGGTGTGACGCTTTAATCGGTGCGGCCTGATGCCCTCACCCTGACCCTCTCCCACGGGGAGAGGGGACAAACACTAAAAACGGCAACCTCAGGGTTGCCGTTTTGCTGTTAGCCTCGCAGGGGGTTCTTCGCTAAACGCGCGTCTTCCGCCTGACAGGCCGCTGCGGTAAACAGCACGTCGGTAGAGGAGTTCAGCGCTGTTTCGCAGGAGTCCTGCAGCACGCCGATGATAAAGCCGACGGCCACAACCTGCATCGCAATCTCGTTCGGGATGCCGAACATATTACACGCCAGGGGGATCAGCAGCAGCGAACCGCCCGCTACGCCGGATGCGCCACAGGCACACAGTGACGCCACCACGCTCAGCAGCAATGCGGTTGGCAGATCCACCGGAATGCCCAGCGTATGCACCGCCGCCAGGGTCAGCACGGTAATGGTGATTGCCGCGCCCGCCATGTTTACGGTTGCGCCCAGTGGGATCGACACGGAGTAGGTATCGCGGTCCAGGTTCAGCTTCTCCGCCAGCGCCATGTTAACCGGAATGTTCGCCGCAGAGCTGCGGGTGAAGAAGGCATACACGCCGCTTTCGCGCAGGCAGGTCAGCACCAGCGGATACGGGTTGCGGCGGATCTGCCAGAACACCAGCAGCGGGTTGATCACCAGCGCCACCAGCAGCATACAGCCGACCAGCACAACCAGCAGCTGCGCGTAGCCCCACAGCGCGTCGAAACCGGTGGTTGCAAGCGTAGAGGAGACCAGCCCGAAAATACCGATTGGCGCAAAGCGAATCACCAGCTTCACCATAAAGGTCACGGCGTTGGACAGATCGTTGACCAGGTTTTTCGTGGTGTCGTTACCGTGACGCAGCGCGAAGCCCAGACCAATCGCCCAGACCAGGATGCCAATGTAGTTTCCGCTCATCAGCGCGGTGATGGGGTTAGAAACCATGCTCATCAGCAGTCCGCGAAGCACTTCGACAATGCCGGATGGCGGCGTGATGTCACCGGCCGCGCTGGTCAGGTGCAGCGTGGACGGGAACAGGAAGCTAAACACCACGGCCGTTAAGGCAGCCGAGAAGGTTCCCAGCAGATACAGGAACAGAATGGGGCGAATGTTGGTTTTTTGTCCGTGCTGGTGGTTGGCAATCGACGCCATGACCAGCATCAGAACCAGTACCGGTGCGACGGCCTTCAGTGCGCCAACGAAAAGGGTCCCGAGCAGCCCCGTAGCCTCCGCAGCAGGTTTTGACACCATCGCCAGCAGAATACCCAGCACCAGCCCGACCAGAATTTGTTTAACGAGGCTGCCCTGCGCCAGGCGCGCGAACAGTCCGCTTGATTGTGTGCTCATACGTATTTCCTGAGTGAAATTGCGTTCCATCCCGGATGTGCTCTTAGTCACATTTATGTCCGGATGTAAGTAAATGTTTGCCTGGTCGAGTATAGGGAATGCGCGAAAGGAAGAAAGCGTAAAATGCTGGATTTTACGTGTTGCATCATATTTTTTAACTGCTGCGTTACAAAAGTGTGTTCACCCTCTCCCTGCGGGAGAGGGCTGGGGTGAGGGGGATTACTCCACCTGCTGCTTCTTATCGTGCTGGCGGTTAACCCAGGTATTGATAATCAGCGTCACGATCAGAATGCCAAACACCACGCCGAGCGAAATGGCGATCGGGATATGGTAGAAATCGACGATCAGCATCTTGATGCCGATAAACACCAGGATCACCGACAGACCGTACTTCAGCATCGAGAATCGCTCCGCCGCGCCCGCCAGCAGGAAGTACATCGCACGCAGGCCGAGAATGGCGAACAGGTTAGACGTCAGGACGATGAACGGGTCGGTGGTCACCGCGAAGATCGCCGGAATGCTGTCCACCGCGAAAATCACGTCGCTCAGCTCAACCAGAATCAGTACCAGCAGCAGCGGAGTGGCGAACAGCAGGCCGTTCTTGCGCACGAAGAAGTGCTCGCTCTCGATCTTGTCGGTCATGCGCAGATGCCCACGGATCCACTTCACCAGCGGGCGATCGCCAATCGCGGAGCCGTCTTCTTTCGCCAGCGCCATTTTGACCCCGGTGAACAGCAGGAACGCGCCGAAGACGTACAGCAGCCATTCGAACTGGGTAATCAGCCAGCTGCCGGCGAAGATCATGATGGTACGCAGGATAATCGCGCCCAGCACGCCGTACACCAGCACGCGTCGCTGCAGGGCAGCAGGCACGGCAAAGTAGCTGAACAGCATCAGCCAGACGAAGACGTTATCAACCGCCAGGGCTTTTTCAATCAGATAACCGGTGAGGAAGGCGAGCGCCTGAGGGTCGGCCACCGCGCGGCCTTCGGTCGAGGCCAGGTACCACCAGAAGGCGGCACAGAACAGCAGGGAGAGGGTGACCCACACCAGAGACCAGGCCGCAGCCTGTTTGATGCTCATGCCGTGTGCGCCGCGACGCCCCTGCAAAAAGAGGTCGATCGCCAGCATGATGAGCACGACAACCGCGAATCCGCCCCACAACATTGGAGTGCCGACAGAATGCATACTATTTTCCTTACACATAAAAAACAAAAACGGCCATGGTCAGAAGACGATAGCCGTTAGCTTTTTATGCATAGACCTCGCCTTCCGGCAAGGTCTCACTTACAACCACGAAGGTTGCCCGGCGACCGGATGCGTGTTTAACGCATCGTAATGACGATCCACCGGCGAAGAAGTTACTCCCCTTTGCAGGTAACAAAATATGTCAGACCATTGGTTTCGTCAATGGTCTGCGCCGTTTCATTACACAGCTTTACGCGATCGCTTCCGCGCTCACGCCGTCTGCCGGGAATACCACGCCGGTCTGGCGACGGATCTCCGTTTGCAGCTTCGCCGTGGTGCGGCTCACCGCGAGGCCGGGGTGATTCACTTCGTTGTCTTCCACCAGACGGGCGAAGACCTCTGCCTCATAGAGCATAGTGTTAATATGCTGAGGCTGCGTCAGCTCCTGCGCTTTGCCGCCGCGCGGCACAAAGCTCACTTTCTGGCACTCGGAGATCTTCTCGATAACCAGCGAGCCCGCTTCGCCCTGAATTTCGCTCGGCAGCACGGAATCGCTGACTTTGGAGTGCTGTAGCGTGACGCTGAAATCACCGTAATCCAGCACCGCAACACCGTGCGCATCCACGCCGCTCTCCAGCAGGCTGGCGGTGGCGCTGACGCCGTGCGGTTCGCCCCACAGGGCCACGGCAGAGGCCAGGCAATAGAAACCGATATCCATAATCGAGCCGTTCGAGAACGCCGGGTTAAAGGTGTTGGGGTTCTCGCCGTCCAGGTAGCGCTGGTAGCGCGACGAGTACTGGCAGTAGTTGATAAAGGCTTTACGCACTTTGCCAATTTTCGGCAGGGACTGCTGCAGCAGCAGGAAATTCGGCAGGCTGGCGGTTTTGAACGCTTCGAACAGCACCACCTGGTTTTCGCGGGCAAGCGCAATGGCCGCTTCCACTTCCTCAATATTTGACGCCAGCGGCTTCTCGCAAATCACATGCTTTTTATGGCTGAGGAACAGCTTCGTTTGCGGGAAGTGCAGGGAGTTCGGGCTGGCGATATACACCGCGTCAATAGCGTCGCTTTGCGCCATGTCATCAAGCGAAGTGAAGAGATGCTCAACGAGGTAATCGTTGGCAAAACTCTGCGCCTGCTCAAGGCTGCGGGAATAGACTGCGGTAAGCTTAAGTTTGCCGGTTTCGTGGGCGGCGTCGACGAACTGGCGCGTGATCCAGTTCGTACCAATGACTGCGAAACGTATCATAAACGTTTACGTACTCCGTAGCGGGGAACCTTTAGCCACTGTAGCACGTCATCATGACAATTCGCGTGCGCTATTCCGCATTACCATTTAACGATAAATGCGTAAGCCACAGGCGGGTATCAAACTCCAGCTGGTGGTACTGCGGCTCCATGTGGCAGCACAGGGAGTAGAACGCTTTGTCGTGCTCTTTCTCCTTCAGGTGCGCCAGCTCGTGGACGACGATCATCCGCAGAAACGCCTCCGGCGCGTGACGGAAAACCGTCGCGACGCGGATTTCGGCCTTCGCTTTCAGCTTGCCGCCCTGTACGCGGGAAATGGCGGTGTGCAGGCCAAGCGCGTTTTTCAGCACGTGGATCTTGTTGTCGTACATCACCTTGTTGATCGGCGGCGCGCTCTTCAGATACCGGCTTTTCAGATCCTGCGTATACTGCCAGAGGGCCTTATCGGTCGCGAAATCGTGCGTGCCGGGATAGCGTTTTTCCAGCACCGCGCCGAGCTTCTGCTCGGCAATCAGGCTGCGAACCTGAGTCAGTAAATGCTCCGGATAGCCCTGGAGATAAGTAAGTTGGTTCATCAAAAGCCCAAATTAATGCGAAAACGGGTATACTCACGCACCCTTTTCAGGGATACGCCAAATTTTACCATTCAGGAGGGCCGATGAGCCACTTAGACAACGGTTTCCGTTCACTCAACCTTAAACGTTTCCCGGAAACGGACGACGTTAACCCGCTCATGGCGTGGGAAGCGGCAGATGAATATCTGCTGCAGCAGTTGGATGAGACTGAAATCCGCGGCCCGGTTTTGATCCTGAATGACGCCTTTGGCGCGCTGGGCTGCGCCCTGGCGGAGCACACGCCATACAGCATCGGCGATTCCTACCTGAGCGAGCTGGCGACGCGTGAAAACCTGCGCCATAACGACATCGAAGAGTCCAGCGTGAAGTTCCTTGACAGCACCGCGGACTACCCGCAGGCGCCGGGCGTGGTGCTGATCAAAGTGCCAAAAACCATGGCGCTGCTGGAGCAACAGCTGCGCGCGCTGCGTAAGGTCGTGACGCCGGAAACGCGCATTATCGCGGGCGCTAAAGCGCGCGATATTCACACCTCGACGCTCGAGCTGTTCGAGAAAGTCCTCGGCCCGACCACCACGACGCTGGCCTGGAAAAAAGCGCGCCTGATCAACTGCACCTTCAGCGCGCCGGAGCTGGCCGACGCGCCGGAGACGCTGAGCTGGAAGCTGGAAGGCACCGACTGGACCATCCACAACCATGCGAACGTCTTCTCCCGCACCGGGCTGGATATCGGGGCGCGTTTCTTTATGGAACATCTGCCGGAAAATCTGGAAGGTGAGATTGTCGATCTGGGCTGTGGTAACGGCGTGATTGGCCTGACGCTGCTGGCGAAGAACCCGGACGCCAGCGTGGTGTTCAGCGACGAGTCGCCGATGGCGGTGGCCTCCAGCCGTCTGAACGTGGAAACCAACATGCCGGAAGCGCTGGACCGCTGCGAGTTTATGATCAACAACGCGCTGTCCGGCGTAGAGCCGTTCCGCTTCAACGCCGTGTTCTGCAACCCGCCGTTCCACCAGAAGCACGCCCTGACGGATAACGTCGCGTGGGAGATGTTCCACCACGCGCGCCGCTGCCTGAAAATCAACGGCGAGCTGTACATCGTGGCGAACCGCCACCTGGATTACTTCCACAAGCTGAAGAAGATTTTCGGCAACTGCGTCACCGTTGCGACGAACAATAAGTTCGTGGTGCTGAAGGCGGTGAAGCTGGGACGTCGTCGGTAAGATTAGGGATGTGCGGCCTGATGCCCTCACCCCGGCCCTCTCCCACAGGGAGAGGGAGCAAACGCTAAAAACGGCAACTGGGTTGCCGTTTTGCTTTTACCCTGGCCGCCCGGCAATGTCCTAGATCGCCAGAGCCAACTTCGTCCCCTGCGCAATTGCCCGCCGCGCATCCAGCTCCATCGCCACGTCGCATCCGCCAATCAAATGCACCGTTTTACCGGCTTCGCGCAGCGGATCGGCCAGATCGCGCTTCGGCTCCTGCCCGGCGCATAAAATCACATGATCCACACGTAACAGCTGCGGCTCGCCGCCGATCGTGACGTGCAGACCCTCGTCGTCGATCTTCTGGTAGCTCACCGCCGGGATCATCTTCACCCCGCGCGAGAGCAGAGTGGCGCGGTGGATCCAGCCCGTGGTTTTGCCCAGCCCTTCGCCCGGCTTGCTGGCCTTGCGCTGCAGCATCACGATCTGCCGCGGGCTTTTCGGCAGCTGCGGCCCTTCCGGGCGTAGCCCGCCGGACTGGTTCAGGCTGGTGTCGATACCCCATTCCACACAAAACTCGGCGATGTTCTGGCTGGTGGCCTCGCCCGGCTGGCTTAAGTACATGGCGGTATCAAAGCCGATCCCGCCGCAGCCGATAATCGCCACCTTCTCACCGACCGGCGTTTTGTCACGCAATACATCCAGATAGCTCAACACTTTAGGATGATCGATACCCTCGATCGCAGGCGTGCGCGGCACGATCCCGCTCGCCAGGATCACCTCGTCGAAACCGATCAGATCCGCCGCGCTGACAAACTGATTAAGCCGCAGCTCGACGCCCGTCAGGTCGATCATCCGGCGGTAGTAGCGCAGGGTTTCATAGAACTCCTCCTTGCCGGGGATCTGTTTGGCGATATTAAACTGCCCGCCAATCTCCGCCAGCGCATCAAACAGCGTCACGCTGTGCCCGCGCGAGGCGGCATTCACCGCAAACGCCAGGCCCGCGGGGCCAGCGCCCACCACGGCCAGGCGCTTTTTACTGACCGCCGGAACGACCGGCATTTTGGTTTCATGACAGGCGCGCGGGTTAACCAGGCAAGAGGTGACCTTGCCGACGAAGATCTGATCCAGACAGGCCTGGTTACAGCCGATGCAGGTGTTGATCTCGTCCGCACGGCCGCTTTGCGCTTTGGAGAGCAGTTCGGCATCGGCCAGGAACGGGCGCGCCATCGACACCATGTCGGCGTCGCCGCGTGAAATCACATCGTCCGCTACCTGCGGATCGTTAATGCGGTTGGTGGTGACCAGTGGAACAGAGACTTTGCCTTTCAGCTTCCGTGTTACCCAGCTGAACGCCGCGCGCGGCACTGGCGTGGCGATGGTCGGGATGCGCGCCTCGTGCCAGCCAATCCCGGTGTTGATAATGGTAGCGCCTGCGGCTTCAATCGCCTGCGCCAGCTGCACGGTTTCGTCGAACGTGCCGCCGCCTTCCACCAGGTCGAGCATCGACAGGCGGAAGACGATAATAAAGTCTGCGCCCGCACGTTCGCGCACCGCGCGCACCACCTCCACGGCAAAGCGCATCCGGCGGGCATAGTCGCCGCCCCATTCGTCGTCGCGCTGGTTGGTGCGGGCCGCGAGGAACTCGTTAATCAGATAGCCTTCAGAGCCCATCACCTCCACGCCGTCGTAGCCCGCCTCGCGCGCCAGCGCCGCACAGCGGGCAAAGTCGTCGATCAGCGCCAGGATCTCATCGTGGCTGAGGGCATGAGGTTTAAAGCGGTTGATTGGCGCCTGAATGGCCGACGGCGCGACCAGGTTCGGCTGATAGCTGTAGCGTCCGGTGTGCAGGATTTGCAGGGCGATTTTACCGCCCTCGCGGTGTACCGCGTCGGTCACAATGCGGTGGTGCGGCAGCTGTGACGCATCGTTCAGAACCGCGCCGCCCTCCATGCCCACGCCGGAAAGAGCAGGGGCCACGCCGCCGGTGACAATCAGCGCCACCCCGTGGCGGGCGCGCTCGGCATAGAAGGCTGCCAGACGCTCGGCCCCGTCCGGATGCTCCTCCAGCCCGGTGTGCATCGAGCCCATCAACACGCGGTTTTTGAGTGTGGTGAACCCCAGATCGAGAGGGGCGAATAACGACGGGTAGCGGCTCATAGTCTCTTCCAGTGTAAAATTATTGTTATGTGGTCGGATGAGTTACTAATTTAGCCAGCGGGAGCGGAAAGGTAAAAGCGGGATCGAATGATTGTGATAGATCTCAAAGAACTTCGCCCCTCACCCTAACCCTCTCCCCAAAGGGGAGAGGGGACTGGCTGGTGCGGTCTCAAAGAATTGGCTCGCTCTGATTTTTTCCCTCTCCCCTCAGGGGAGAGGGGCAGGGTGAGGGGTGTGGGTTTTTACTAACCCCGGGGCCTGCCACATCGACGTCGTCAGCCCGCTGTCCACCAGCCCGAGCTGGTCCGCGTACACTGCCTGCCATTTCTGCATCATGCCGTCGTACAGCTCGCGGTGCTGCGGGTTCGGCGTGAACTCGCGGCTCCACTTCACCAGCCGCTCGCCCGTCGAGGCCATATCCGCAAACAGCCCCGCGCCCGCGCCCGCGGCAATCGCACAGCCGAGCGCCGTCGCCTCTTTCACTTCCGGCACGCGCACCGGCAGCCCGGTGACGTCGCTTAAAATCTGGCTCCACAAGGCGCCTTTGGCCCCGCCGCCCGCAAACACCAGGCTTTCAAACGTCACGCCGGAGAAGCGCGAAATCTGTGCCAGGTTGCAGGCCGAGACAATCGCCGCGTTCTCCTCCAGGGCGCGGAACAGCGTCGCTTTGTTGCACTTTTCCGGGTCGATGGAGAGGTTAATAAACGACGGCGCGGCGTGGTACCACTGCTTGAAATGCATCGCGTCGGAGAAGATCGGCATCACCCCGTGGGAGCCCGCCGGTACGCGGCTCGCCATCTCTTCCAGCAGGGAATAGGTGTCCATCCCCATCCGCTCGGCAATCAGCTTTTCCTCGGCGCAGAAGGCGTCGCGGAACCAGCGCATGGTCAGCCCGGTAAAGAAGCTGATCGACTCCGCCTGCGCCATGCCGGGGATAACGTGCGGGTTCACGCGGATGTTCATCTCGGGGTCGGTGCGCACCTGCGGCAGATTGACCACCTGCTGCCAGAAGGTGCCGCCCAGCACCGCCGTTTGTCCGGCGCGGACCACGCCCAGCCCCAGGCAGCCCAGCTGCACGTCGCCGCCGCCCATCACCACCGGCGTGCCTTCGCGCAGGCCGCTCTGCTGGGCGGCCTCTTTGGTAATCGCGCCCAGCACGGTGCCGGTCTCTTTTACCGGGGAGAGAATATCGGCGCGCAGCCCGGCCATGTCGAGCAGCGCCGGACGCCAGTCGCGGGAGAAGAGATCCAGCATGCCGGTGGTGCCCGCGTTAGACGGGTCAACAGCCAGCTCGCCGGAGAGCTTCGCCGCCAGCCAGTCGCTGATCATGGTGATGGTGGCGGCTTTACGGTAGATGTCAGGACGATGGTGCGCCAGCCACAGCAGGCGCGGCATGGCGCTCAGCGCCAGCGTCTGGCCGGAAACCTCATACACCTGGGATTCAAAACGGTCGTCGTGGATCTCTTTGAGTTCGGCCACCTCGCGGCTGGCGCGGGCGTCGACGTTGGCGCAGGCCCAGATGGCCTCGCCGTCGCGGTCGTACAGCACGATCCCTTCGCGCATCGAGCAGCAGGCGACGGACTGAATATCCGCCGTGCTCAGGCGCGCACGTTCCAGCGCCTGATGAATGCACCGGCAAGCCAGCTGCCAGTTGGTCTCCAGATCGAACTCCATCGATCCCGGCACGTTCTCCACGCTCAGGTGCTTCCACTCGGCCTGGCCGACGGCAATCTGGTTGCCCTGTAAATCGAAAATCACGGCGCGAACGCTGCCTGTCCCTGCATCTAACGCTAAAAGGTAACTCATGAGCTTGCCTCGTTGTTAGCGCAGGGCGGCTCTTAGTCGGCCAGAGCCAGCACCGCGCGGGCTGTCGTCTCCTCCGTCACCAGGCCATTGATACGGCGACCCTTCAGTGCGGCATAAATCGCATCGGCTTTCTCTTCCCCTCCGGCCACGCCAACGATGGTGGGCAGCTGCGCCAGTTCATCGAGCGTGACGCCCAGCAGTTCTTTGTGGATCTCCAGCTCCTCGACGCATTCCCCTTCGGCATTGAGGAAATAACCGAGAATGTCGCCGATCGCCCCTTTGCGGGCGTACATCAGCTGTTCACCTTCGCTGATATAGCCGGATCGCAGTATCGTGGCGTCACGGCGCTGGTTCACTGAACCAATGCCGACCACCGCCACGTCGGCGGCGGTCGCGGCGAGGATCACGTCCCGCACGCTGGTCTCGCGTTTTAAGATCCCGGCCACCTCTGCGGATGACACGCGAAGCGGGGCGGGGATCATGCTGACGCTGCAGGCCGCGTCCAGCTGGCCAATACCGGTCATGTACGGCCCGACGCCGCCGGAGAGCGTCACCAGGCGGATCTGCTGCGAGCTGATAAAGCCGCTCAGGTGCTGCAGGCTGCTCATGGTGGTTTCACCAAATCCCACCGCTAATAGCTGGCCGGGCTCCAGTATGCCCATCAGCGACTGCGCCGCGCCAATGCCGAGCCGCACGTTCATCGGCGGCGTATTTAACGCGGGCATCACGCGCACCAGCTTCAGGCCAAAGCGCTGCTGTAGCTCGGTCTCCAGCGCCAGGCAGCCCTCGTAGCGGGAGTTGATCTGCACGCGGATCACCCCGGACTGACGGCCTTTTTCCAGCAGGCGGGAGATTTTCAGGCGCGGCAGCCCGAGCCGCTCGCCGATGTCGTTCTGGGTTAATCCGTCGTGGTAGTAGCACCAGGCCACGCGCGCCACCAGCTCCTCTTCCGCCAGTGCCAGCCCGGCAAACCGTCCTTCTTCCGCAGTGCGTTTATCGCTCATAGTTGAACTCTTATAAAAATTTAGATCATATGTTCGTGATGACGCGAAGGGAAAGTGTGAGCCACGCGACAAAACGGATCTTTTAGATCGTTTCTGGTTTATCTGTATCTCAATCGATAAAACTGTGATCCCTGCACGGTTGTAAATATAGTTCACCGTCTACGCTTTTGAACATTATTAAATCTAAAAATCATTTGTTCAATAGCGGAGCGATGATGACACCACTTCTCGACGCGCAGAATATCAGCAAGCAGTTCTCAGGCGTGCCGGTCTTAAAAGGCATTGATTTCACGCTGATTGCGGGCCAGGTGCACGCACTGATGGGCGGAAACGGCGCGGGAAAATCGACGCTGATGAAGATAATCGCCGGGGTTGAAACGCCGGACGGCGGTGAACTTTCTGTCGAGGGGCAGTCATATGCGCGGCTCACGCCCGCTCAGGCGCACGGGTTAGGCATTTATCTGGTGCCGCAGGAGCCGCTGCTGTTCCCCAACCTGACGGTGCGGGAAAACATCCTGTTTCGCCTGCCGCGCGAACGCGATCTGGAAAAGCGCCTGGCGGAGAAGCTCCAGCAGCTCCAGTGCCAGCTTAACCTCGACGCCGCCGCCAGCACCCTGGAAGTGGCGGATCAGCAGATGGTGGAGATCCTGCGCGGGCTGATGCGCAACGCCAGGATCCTGATCCTCGACGAACCCACGGCCTCCCTCACGCCCGGCGAAACCGAGCGGCTGTTCCGCCAGATCCGCGCCCTGCAGGCGCTCGGCGTCGGGATTGTCTTTATCTCGCACAAGCTGCCGGAGATTCGCCAGCTGGCAAGCCACGTCTCGGTGATGCGCGACGGCGCGGTGGTGCTGAGCGGTGAAACCGCGCAGTTTGACGACAGCGCCCTGATCGCCGCCATGACGCCGGTAAGCCGGGAGAAATCCCTCAGCGATACGCAAAAGCTGTGGCTGGCGCTGCCGGGCAACCGCCGCACCCAGCCGCAGGATTTCCCGGTGCTGCGGGTGGAGGATCTCACCGGGGAAGGCTTTATCGATCTCAGCCTTGAGATCTACGCCGGCGAGATCGTCGGCCTGGCCGGGCTGGTGGGATCCGGGCGCACCGAGTTTGCGGAAACGCTCTACGGCCTGCGGCCGGTACGCGGCGGACGCGTCTGGCTGGAGAATCAGGACATTACCGCCGAGCCGGTAAGTTCACGCCTGGAAAAAGGGCTGGTCTACCTGCCGGAAGACAGGCAGGTGTCCGGCCTGTTCCTCGACGCGCCGATCCGCTGGAACACGGTGGCGCTGAACGAGCCGTCGATTTGGCAGCAGCGCAAGCGGGAGTCGGCGGTGGTGGAGCGCTATCACCGGGCGCTGGGGATCAAGCTCAACCATGCGGATCAAACCGTGCGCACGCTCTCCGGCGGCAACCAGCAGAAGGTGCTGCTGGCGCGCTGTCTGGAGGCCAACCCCTTATTGCTGATCGTCGATGAACCGACGCGCGGGGTGGACGTCTCGGCGCGCGCCGACATCTACCAGCTGATAAAAAGCGTGGCGGCGCAGAACGTGGCGGTGCTGATGATCTCAAGCGATCTTGACGAGTTCCCGGGCCTTGCGGACCGCGTGCTGGTGATGCATCAGGGCGTGCTCAGCGGCGAGCTGCCGCGCCACGCCGTCAGCCTCGACAGGATGATGGCGCTGGCATTCGGAGGGCAGTCATGAAGACCTTGCTGAAAAACCGCGAGCTGAGCGCGTTCCTCGCCATTCTGGCGCTATTCGCCGTGCTGGTGGCGCTGAATCCGTCCTACTTCAGCCTGCAGACGCTGGGGATGATTTTCGCCAGCTCGCAGATCCTGATCCTGCTGGCCATCGGTGCCGCGCTGGTGATGCTGACCCGCAATATCGACGTGTCCGTTGGCTCAACCGTCGGGCTGTCCGCCATTGCCGTCGGCGTGGCGCTGAACAGCGGCTACAGCCTGCCCGTTTCCATTCTCTTCGCCCTGTCTACTGGCGCGCTGGCCGGGGCGTTCAACGGGTTTCTGGTGGTGGGGCTGCGCATCCCGGCGATTGTCGCCACCCTCGGCACGCTGGGGCTGTACCGCGGCGCGATGCTGCTCTGGACCGGCGGAAAGTGGATTGAGGGGCTGCCGCCCGGGCTGAAATCCCTCTCTGAGCCTGCCGCCATCGGCATTTCGCCGCTCGGCATGCTGGTGTTGATTATCGCGGTCACGGGCGCGTGGACGCTGTCGCGCACCGCGTTCGGGCGTGATTTCTACGCGGTGGGGGATAACCTCGCCGCCGCGCGCCAGCTGGGCGTGGCGGTGAACCGCACCCGCATGATCGCCTTTACCCTCAACGGCATGCTGGCGGCCTGCGCCGGGATCGTCTTTGCCGCGCAGATTGGCTTTGTGCCCAACCAGACCGGCAGCGGGCTGGAGATGAAGGCCATCGCCGCCTGCGTGCTCGGCGGTATTTCGCTGCTGGGCGGCACGGGCACGCTGATTGGCGCGCTGCTCGGGGCCTTCTTCCTGACCCAAATCGATACCGTGCTGGTGCTGTTCAGGTTCCCGGCGTGGTGGAACGACTTTATCGCCGGGCTGGTGCTGCTGGGCGTTTTGGTGCTCGACGGACGCCTGCGCCAGGCGCTGGCGCGCCATCAGCGGGCGCTGAAGTACGGTCGTTTTCAGCCGGGTAACAAAGGGGGAAAGCACGTCACCCCGTTTCCCAAACGCAAAAAAGAGGTGGCGTAAATGAGGCTTAACTGGGAAAGCGCGCTGCTGATTTTACTGGTGCTGGAGATCCTGCTCTTTGGCGCCATCAACCCGCGCATGCTCGACGTCAACATGCTGCTGTTCAGCACCAGCGACTTCATCTGCATCGGCATCGTGGCGCTGCCGCTTACGCTGGTGATTATCAGCGGCGGGATCGACATCTCCCTCGGCTCAACCATTGGACTGTGCGCCATCGCGCTGGGCGTGATGATGCAGGCGGGGTGGCCGATGGCGGTCGCTATTCCATTGACGCTGCTGCTCGGCCTGCTGTGCGGATTATTTAATGCCGCGCTTATTTACTACACCGGCATCAGCCCGCTGGTGATCACCCTCGGCACGCTTTACCTCTACGGCGGCGGCGCGCTGCTGCTCTCCGGCATGGCGGGCGCGACGGGCTACGAGGGCATTGGCGGTTTCCCGGACGGCTTCACGGCGTTCGCTAACCTCACGGTGCTGGGCCTGCCGATCCCGCTGGTGCTGTTCGCGGTGATTACGTTTTTCTTCTGGCTGATTACCCACCGAGGGCGCTTTGGTCGCCATCTGTTTTTGATCGGGCAAAATCCGCGCGCGGCGCGCTATGCGGCGCTGTCGGTGAACGGCGTGCCCTACGCGCTGTACGGGCTGGTGGGCGTGGCCTCGGCGGTTGCCGCGCTGGTGATGGTCTCCTATTTCGGCTCCGCGCGTTCGGATCTGGGGCGTGATTTGCTGATGCCCGCGCTCACCGCCGCCGTGCTCGGCGGGGCCAATATCTACGGCGGGTCAGGTTCGGTTGTTGGTACGGCGCTGGCGGCGCTGCTGGTGGGGTATCTGCAGCAGGGTTTTCAGATGGTCGGCATCCCTAACCAGGTGTCGAGCGCGCTGTCAGGGGCGCTGCTGGTTGTGGTGGTGATGGGACGTTCGCTGAGTCTGCACCGCGAGTGGGTGCGTTCTCTCTTTAGAAAACTATCCGGAGCGTAAGATGAAAACAAAACTGATAGTCCTGGCAATGGCCCTCAGCTTCGCCTCGGCGCAGGCGGCGGACCGCATCGCCTTTATCCCGAAGCTGGTGGGCGTGGGGTTCTTCACCAGCGGCGGCAACGGCGCGAAAGAGGCGGGGAAAGATCTCGGCGTGGACGTGACCTACGACGGCCCAACCGAGCCGAGCGTCTCCGGGCAGGTGCAGCTCATCAATAACTTCGTTAACCAGGGCTATAACGCCATTATCGTCTCCGCCGTGTCGCCGGACGGCCTCTGCCCGGCGCTCAAGCGCGCGATGCAGCGCGGCGTCAAAGTCCTGACCTGGGATTCCGACACCAAACCGGAGTGCCGCAGCATCTACATCAACCAGGGGACGCCGGAGCAGCTGGGCGGCCTGCTGGTGGAGATGGCGGGCAAACAGGTCACCAAACCGAACGCTAAAGTGGCGTTCTTCTACTCAAGCCCGACCGTCACCGACCAGAACCAGTGGGTGAAAGAGGCGAAGGCCAAAATCGAGAAAGATCACCCCCAGTGGCAGGTCGTGACGACCCAGTTTGGCTATAACGACGCCACCAAATCCCTGCAAACCGCCGAAGGGATCTTAAAAGCGTATCCGGATCTGGATGCGATTATCGCCCCGGACGCCAACGCGCTTCCAGCGGCGGCGCAGGCGGCGGAAAACCTGAAGCGGGAAGGGGTGGCGATTGTCGGCTTCAGCACGCCGAACGTGATGCGCCCGTACGTTGAGCGCGGCACGGTGAAAGCCTTCGGCCTGTGGGATGTCGTACAACAGGGCAAAATTGCGGTCAACGTCGCCGATCGCCTGCTGAAAAAAGGCGATCTTAACGTCGGCGACAGCGTGGACGTAAAAAATATCGGCGCGCTGAAGGTCGAGCCGAACAGCGTGCAGGGCTACCAGTATGAGGCGAAGGGCAACGGCATCGTGCTGCTGCCGGAGCGCGTGGTGTTCACCAAAGAGAACATCAGCAAATACGATTTCTGACGGGGGAGCAAATGGCTGATTTAGACGACATCAAAGACGGCAAGGATTTTGGCATCGGCACGCCGCAGCAGAATGTGCCGTACACCCTGAAGGGCTGCGGCTCGCTGGACTGGGGCATGCAGTCCAGGCTTGCGCGCATCTTCAACCCGCAGAGCAACCGCACGGTGATGCTGGCCTTTGACCACGGCTACTTTCAGGGGCCGACCACCGGCCTTGAGCGTATCGATCTCTCTATAGCGCCGCTGTTTGGCGAAACCGACGTGCTGATGTGCACCCGCGGCATCCTCAGGAGCCAGGTGCCAGCCGCGACGAACAAACCGGTGGTGCTGCGCGCCTCCGGCGGTAACTCGATTCTGGGCGAACTGTCCAACGAGTGCGTGGCGGTGGCGATGGAGGACGCGCTGCGCCTGAACGTCTGCGCGGTGGCGGCGCAGGTGTATATCGGCAGCGAGTTTGAGCATCAGTCGATCAACAACATCATCAAGCTTGTCGATGCGGGCGCGCGCTACGGTATGCCGACGCTGGCGGTGACGGGCGTCGGTAAAGAGATGGCGCGCGACGCGCGCTATTTCTCGCTCGCCAGCCGCATCGCGGCCGAAATGGGGGCGCAGTTCGTCAAAACCTACTACGTGGACGAGGGCTTTGAAAAAGTGACCGCCAGCTGTCCGGTGCCGATCGTTATCGCCGGGGGCAAAAAGCTGCCGGAGCACGAGGCGCTGGAGATGTGCTGGCGGGCTATCGATCAGGGGGCGTCGGGCGTGGATATGGGACGCAACATCTTCCAGTCCAGCGCGCCGCTCGCCATGCTGAAGGCGGTGAAAAAAGTGGTTCACGAGAACTGGAACGCCCGCGATGCGTTCCAGTTCTGGCAGGATGAGAAACAGGGAGAAGCAAAATGAACGTGACGCTGGTGGAGATCAACATTAAGCCCGAGCGGGTAGACGAGTTTCTGGAGGTGTTTCGCGCTAACCACGAGGGGGCAATCCAGGAGTCGGGAAACCTGCGTTTTGACGTATTGCAGGACCCGAGGGTGAAGACCCGGTTCTTTATCTACGAAGCCTATAAAGACGAAGAGGCGGTGCTGGCGCACAAGCAAACCCCGCACTATCTGGCGTGCGTGGATAAGCTCGAAGAGCTGATGTCGGAGCCGCGCAAGAAACGCAGTTTTGTGGGGCTGTTGCCGGAGTAACAGGCGTTATAAAGGTTTTGTAGGCCGGGTAAGCGCTAGCGCCACCCGGCGTTGTTCAAGCCAGCGCCAGATCCGCAAGTATCGTAGCAAGCGCTTCGCGCGGCTCACCCTGAAGAGCCTGAAGGGGGAAGGGTAGCGCGGGTGTTTCCACTTTCCCCAGCATTTCTGCCGCTGCCGCTACCACCCGCAAACTACCATAATGGCGGAACAGCGCCCAAAGCGGCTCCAGCCGCTCGGATTGTGCCGACTCTTTCGAACGGGCAATCGCCAGCGCTGTTTGCGGAAACAACCCGCCGACCACCGAGTACCAGACGTCAAACCCGGCCTGCAGGGCGGAGGCCGCTCGCCAGTCACCGGCGATGCCCAGCGTGACGGTATCAGGAAGACGAGCGCGTACCTGCAACAGGTCCTCCGGCACGCGGCCAAGCTTAATGGACCCTATATTCGGCAGGGCCGCGGCGGCAAATAACAGTTCATCGCTAAACGAAAAACCGGTTGTGGCGGGATTATCGTAAATGCACAGCGGTACTGAGAGCTGGCGGGTCACCGTTTCATACAGATTAAATACTTCGTCTTCCGTTAATCGCTGGTACGACACGGGTGCCAGCAGCACGCCGGAGACACCTGCCGATTGCGCGTCGTCAGCTAGACGCAGAATATCGTCCAGCCGCAATGCGCCGATGCTGACGATGACCGGAATGTCATCAGCATGCGCCACCGCGCAGCGTGCGATCCGACCGCGCTCTTCAACGGTCAGATAGGCGTAACTTCCCGTTGAGCCCAAAATGCCCAGTGAATCCATACCAGCGTCGACCACGGGGCGCAGAAGATTGATGAAGGAGTGCTCGTCAAACGTCCCCTCTTTCAGGGGGGTTAACGGAAACGCGCTTAACCCGTGAAACATCGTGTTGTCCTCCTACAGCGTCAGCAGCTGAACCCGAGCCGTGGCTCCCGGCATCAGCCGCTGCAGGTTGTTGACCAGTTCTTCTCCTGCCTCTTCCAGTGCCGCAAGGGGCATCGACGGCAGGCTTTCAAGAATAAACCACATGGATTGTGCCTGCCTGTCCAGACGGGTACGTACCCCCTGTCGCCAGTTCCAGCGGCGGCAGGTGACGCCGAGATCGTCGCGCCAGATAACCTCGCCCGGTTCCGGATGTTCCATCACTGGTTGTCCCTCTTTGAAGGTATCAAACGGCTCGCTGCCGTCGGCCAGCGTCAGACGCGGCGCACCCGAATACGCCGCGAGATTTTCCCCGCCCACCGGAATGGCATAGCGAATACTCACCGCGTTATAGATATCTACGACCGGATCCAGCGACGGCAGCGAACCGTCTTTCAGTACCCGCTTGCGCAGGGCAGATGCCGAGCAGGGTGTGCGTTTCGGTTTCGCGCCGAAGGCTTTAAACACCTCATCCCAGTCTGAAAGGTGTGCATCAGCCCATGGCACATCATCATTCAACATCTGCTGGCAGGCCTGCGCCAACGCGGCGGGCGCAACCTCGGGGTGGGTTATCGGCGCAGCTTCAACCAGAATGCTCAGCGCCCGAAAGCCCGGGGCAATCCCGGCAAGATGCGAATCTATTGACGGCGTAACGAGAGACATAAATAATCCTGTATTGACTGTTTTATACCATGGTAGTGACCAATGACTGATAAAGTCAATATAATGACTTCGCAGGGTGCTGATGTTGCCCTGGTAAGCCTGGCCGTGGCAAACCGCATACGCAACTGGCGCAAAGAGAAAAAGCTGTCTCTGGACGAGCTGTCCCGCCGGGCAGGCGTTAGCAAAGGCATGCTGGTGGAGATCGAAAAGGGCGCAGCCAACCCCAGTATCGCCATCTTGTGCAAGCTGGCCGCCGCGCTCGGCATCTCCGTAGCGGATATCGTCAACGTATCCAGCGAGCCGCTGGTGCACGTTATCGAAGAGGCCGCGATTCCGGTGCTGTGGCAGGGCGCACAGGGTGGACGCGCCAGACTGCTGGCGGGAACCGCAGGCCCGGATATGATTGAGCTATGGCAGTGGGAGATGCAGCCGGGAGAGCGCTTTACCTCTCCGGGGCACCCGGCGGGAACCTTTGAGCTGCTGCACGTGAACGAAGGCGTTTTAACGTTGACGGTGGATGAGACGGTGACCCAGGTTAACGCTGGCGCATCGGCGGTGGCGAAAACGGAAGCGGCGCACGGATATGCGAACGAAGGCGATACCGTGCTTCGCTTCACCATGACGGTGGCGGAATTTCACCGATAAAAAGCAGCCCGGTGGCGCTACGCTTACCGGGCCTGCATGCAGTATTTTGTAGGCCGGGTAAGCGTAGCGCCACCCGGCGTTGATTACGCCTCTTCCACACTTATTCGCAGCGCTGCCAGCGCTTTACGCGCCGCTTTCAGCACCTGCTCGCACTGCTCAATCGTCAGCGTCAGCGGCGGTTCAATGCGGATGGTTTTCGAGTTGTTGAGCGTTCCGGCGACCAGCACCCGCTGGCGGAACATCTCGCTCGCGAAGCTATAGCCGGTTTCGTTATCGACAAACTCAATCGCCATCAGCATCCCTTTGCCACGCGCGTCCTGCACCAGGTCCGGATATTCCCGGCCTAGCTGACGGAAGCCGTCCAGCAGCATGTCGCCTTTCTGCTCCGCCTGGGCGGGCAGGTTTTGCTCCAGCAGCACGTTGATGGTTGCCAGCGCGGCCGCACAGGCCAGCGGGTTACCGCCAAAGGTAGTGGTATGCAGGAACGGGTTGTCGAACAGCACCGAGAAGACCTCTTCAGTCGCAACCGTCGCACCAATCGGCATCACGCCGCCGCCGAGCGCCTTCGCCAGACACAGGATGTCCGGCTGAACGTTTTCGTGCTCGCAGGCAAACATTTTGCCGGTGCGCCCCATCCCGGTCTGGACTTCGTCGAGGATCAGCAGCGCGCCAAACTCATCGCACAGCTGACGCACGGCGGGCAGATAGCCCTGCGGAGGGAGGATCACGCCGCCTTCACCCTGAATCGGCTCGAGGATCACCGCCGCCACGTCATCGCCGGTTTTACGGCATTCGCTCAGCACGGTGCGCATGGCGTTAATGTCGCCGAACGGCACGTGGAGGAAGCCCGGCAGCAGCGGCATAAACGGTTTGCGGAAGGTGGATTTGGCGGTAGCAGACAGTGCGCCCAGGGATTTACCGTGGAACGCGCCGCTGGTGGCGATAAAGGTGAATTTCCCGCGCGGCGACTGGTACGCTTTGGCGAGTTTAATCGCCGCTTCGACCGATTCCGTGCCGCTGTTGCTAAAGAAGCTGTACTTCAGTTTGCCGGGCGTTAAGGCCGCCAGCGTTTTCGCGAGCATGGCGCGAAGCGGGTCGAGCAGTTCCTGGCTATGGAGAGGTTGTTTCGCAAGTTGATTCTGTACGGCGGAAACCACAACTGGATTACGGTGCCCCACGTTGAAGATACCAAAACCAC
Source organism: Enterobacter cloacae complex sp. S3 (assembly GCF_014930495.1). Taxonomy (NCBI): domain Bacteria; kingdom Pseudomonadati; phylum Pseudomonadota; class Gammaproteobacteria; order Enterobacterales; family Enterobacteriaceae; genus Enterobacter; species Enterobacter cloacae complex sp. S3. The sequence continues at coordinate 176,342 of NZ_JADBRD010000007.1, forward strand.
CCAGGCAATCGATAAACTCCTGTCCCTGGGTGTCGACAAGCGTGTTAAGACTCCCCGCTTGCCACTCTACGGCTCCGTAATCCCCGCCGGCGGTAACAGATTTGCGATACTCCAGAAAACCTGGATTGACGTGCTCTTTAAAGTAATCGATGACCTCTCGGTTAAGTTGTTTCATCTCCTCATGATCGAGCGTTCGCTTCTCAATGAGATTCAGTGCGTGCGCGGTACAGGCAAGAGCCGAGGCGCTGGAAGGTAACCTGTTCAAAATGTGCTCCCGGGGATCGCGTATCACATGATACTGGTTTAAGTATTGCAGGGATTACGCCACTTCAGATGACTTAACGAAAATCGGGATAAACGCCAGGTTAAAATAATGTTGCACAATATTTAATCATGCCGGAGCAACCGAAACGGGATTTAGCGGTACAGGACAAAAAGGGTAAATGAGGCCGGAAAAGCGCATCTGCACTAAAGAAGTGCATTGGCTGCAACTTAAGTGGGCATTAACTGGTCATGCTTTATAGGTAATTTCTTTGCGAAAGTATTTGAAATCAATGAATTATAAAATCGTACAAAAAGTATGGTTTAAGTGAAATCTGCGATCTTCATCAAGTTTAACAACTAAAGATAAATTGTTTACCGCCGAAAAAACATTGACCCACAAAATTAACATTCAAATAACCTGCAAGGGATGCCCACGATGTCCTCTCCAACCTATGTCACCCAGAATGAATATCCTCTGGACGATGACACCACCTTAATGTCTACCACAGACGTCCACAGCTACATCACACACGCCAACGACACCTTTGTGCAGGTGAGCGGCTACCAGCTCGATGAGCTGACGGGCCAGCCGCACAATATGGTGCGCCACCCCGATATGCCAAAAGCCGCGTTTGCCGATATGTGGTACACGCTGCAGCAGGGCGAGCCGTGGAGCGGAATTGTCAAAAACCGGCGCAAAAACGGCGACCACTACTGGGTGCGTGCGAATGCGGTGCCGATGGTGCGCCGCGGGCAGGTTACGGGCTATATGTCCATTCGCACCAAAGCCACAGCCGAAGAGATTGCGGCCGTGGAGCCGCTCTACCGGGCGCTGAACGACGGGAGCTGTAAGAAACGCGTGCACAAGGGGCTGGTTGTTGGAAAAGGCTGGCTGGGTAAACTGCCGGCAATGCCGCTGCGCTGGCGCGTGCGCAGCGTGATGGCGGCGCTTTTTGCCGTTCTCGCCGCCACGCTGATCGCGACTTCCGCCGGGTGGATGCCGCTCGTTGCTGCCGCGGTGGTGATGCTGCTGGGAACGCTGCTGTTTGAGCAACAGATTGTCCGCCCGGTAGAGAATGTGGCGCGACAGGCCCTGAAGGTCGCAACCGGTGAGCGCAACAGCGTGCAGCATCTGAACCGCAGCGACGAGCTGGGGCTGACGCTGCGCGCGGTCGGGCAGCTGGGCCTGATGTGCCGCTGGTTAATCAATGACGTCTCGAGCCAGGTGGTGAGCGTCCGTGACGGCAGCGACAGGCTGGCACAGGGAAATGAAGACCTGAACGATCGGACGCGTCAGACCGTGGCGAACGTGCAGCAGACCGTCGCAACAATGAACCAGATGGCCGCTTCCGTTCAGAGTAACTCTGAAACTGCCGCCGAGGTGGATAAACTCTCCGTGGCCGCGAGCAGCGCGGCCACGAAAGGGGGCAATGCGATGCAGACCGTGGTCAAAACCATGGATGACATTGCCGACAGCACGCAGCGGATTGGCTCGATTACCTCCCTGATTAACGATATCGCTTTCCAGACCAACATTCTGGCGCTGAACGCGGCGGTTGAAGCGGCAAGGGCAGGAGAGCAGGGAAAAGGTTTTGCCGTGGTCGCGGGCGAAGTGCGCCATCTCGCCAGCCGCAGCGCCAGTGCCGCCAATGATATTCGTAAACTGATTGATGCCAGCGCCAGCAAGGTGCAGTCCGGCTCTGAGCAGGTTCACGCCGCAGGCCGCACGATGGATGATATCGTGGTGCAGGTGAAAAACGTGACGCAGCTTATCGCCCAGATCAGCCACGCGACCTCCGAGCAGGCAACCGGGCTGTCAGAGTTGACCCGCGCGGTGGCCGAACTCGACAGCATCACGCAGAAAAACGCCGACCTGGTCGAGGAGAGCGCCCACATTTCTGCAATGGTGAAGCACCGCGCCGGACGCCTAAAGGATGCGGTGACTGTGCTCCACTGAGTCAGTAATGTTCCAAAAAAGCCGTTTATACCGTAGGGAATAAACGGCTTTTTATTTTTCTGATTGTGACTATTAATGTGGTTTATTGTTAATTTAATATTAAATAACTAAAGAAAGTGCCTCAGTTATTTATTCCTGCCTAAGTCAGTTCTTCAGAATGCTATTTCGAAAATACCCCGTTTGACGGTCTGGTAACGATCGATGAGGCCATATTAATAGCCTACACCTATGCATTGCGGGGGTTATGAAATAAAAAAACGATCAAACTCATAAAGTTAGCGAAATCGTTACCGATAACAGCGATCGTCTGAGAAATAATCACATCGATGGAGAAAATATGTTCTTACATGACGTAAAGATCGGCACGAAATTATTTCTGGCGTTCGGGTTCTTTATTGTCCTGATGGCCATCAGTGCGAGCCTGTCTCTGCTGAGCCTGAACCGGGCTAATAACGGGATGCAATCGATTATTACCAGTGATTATCCGACCACGGTAAAAGCGAACCAGTTAATCGATAACTTCCAGGAATTTATTAGCACTCAACAGCTGATGCTGCTGGACGAGCAGGGCACCTATACGGGGCAATCTCAGCAGCGCCTGAAAGAGATCAGCGAGCACATCACGGTGATCCTGGGCGAGCTGAACAACGCGTTGCAGGATCAAAAGTCTCAGCAGGTTCTGGCGGAGATCCGCAGCGTGCGCCAGCAGTATCTGGACTCGCGCTACCGCATTCTGCAGGCGGTGCAGAACAACAATCGTGCGGGCGCTATTCAGGAGATGATGACCACCACCCTCGCCGTGCAGCAGGCTTATAAAGCGAAGGTGAAGGAGCTGATTACCATTCAAAACAGCGAGATGCAGAGTGCCGGCGCGCAGGTGGAAGGGGATTTCAGGTCTAACCGCCTGCTGCTGATCCTGCTCACGCTTTTTAGCGTTGCGGCAGGCAGCCTGATTGGCTGGTTTATCGTGCGCGCTATCACTCGACCGCTCGGCGAGGCGGTGCATTTTGCAAAAGCCATTTCTGAGGGCGATCTGACGGGCAGCATCACGCCACACGGTAAAGACGAAACGGGTCTGCTGCTGCATGCGCTGATGGAGATGAAAACGCGACTGCTGGACATCGTGCAGCAGGTGCAAACCGGCTCGGAGAATATCTCCAGCGCAGCCGCGCAGATTGTCGCCGGGAACCAGGATCTGGCCGCGCGCACGGAAGAGCAGGCAAGTTCTGTAGAACAGACCGCCGCCTCGATGGAGCAGATCACCGCGACGGTGAAAAATACCGCCTCGCATACCGGGGAAGCGACCAACCTTTCGGCGGATGCCGCCACAGTGGTTAAAAACAACGGCGAGATGATGAAGCAGGTGACCAGCAAAATGCGCCTGATTAACGAGACGTCGAACCGGATGTCCGACATTATCGACCTGATCGACGCTATTGCTTTCCAGACCAATATTCTGGCGCTGAACGCGGCGGTGGAAGCGGCGCGCGCCGGCGAGCACGGTCGCGGCTTTGCGGTGGTGGCGGGTGAAGTTCGCCAGCTTGCCCAGAAGAGCGCGTCGTCTGCCAGCGAAATCCGCGAGCTGATTGAGAGCTCTACCAGCCAGACCCAGGACGGGATGAACCTGGTTGAAAAAGCGAGTGCGTTGATCAACGGGATGGTCGGCAACGTGGAAGAGATGGACGTGATCCTGCGCGAAATCCGCCAGGCCAGCCACGAGCAGACGGAAGGTATCTCGCAGATTAACAGCGCGATTGGCCTGATTGACGCCACCACCCAGCAGAACTCCGCGCTGGTGGAGGAGTCTGTGGCGGCGGCAGCATCGCTTAACGAACAGGCGATGCACCTGAAGGAGCTGGTACGCGTCTTCCGCGTGAACGAGCACGCTCCGGCTTAGTCCAGCTGGGAGATCTCGAGCGCCGCGCGGTCAATAACGCCGATAATCTGCTTGAGCTGCGCGTCGCTGAGCTCTCCCTGATTCACCTTCAGGTCTAACACCGCTTTGAAGTTATCCAGCGCCCGCTTCATCTGCGGGTTTTTGCGCAGCTGAAAACCGACGGAACGCGCTTTGATACGCACCTGGATCTGTTCCAGCTGTTCCCGGTTTTCGTCCAGCCAGCGTTGTCCTTCAGCGGTAATCGTAATCGTCTTACGACCGTTCTCTTCTTCCGTAATGGTGATAAAGGTTTGATCCTGAAGATAATCCAGGGTCGGGTAGATCACTCCTGGGCTCGGGGTGTAGTTCCCCTGGGTCAGATTCTCGATCTCTTTGATCAGCTCGTAGCCGTGGCTCGCGCTGCGGGTCAGGATATCCAGAATCACCAGCCGCAGATCGCCGTGGCCGAAAAAGCGCGGTCGGCGCCCGCCGCTGTCGTGTTCGTGTCGCATAGTAGTTCTCTTAATTTGATATATCTAAACTATATCTAAGATATATTCAGATGCAATCTAAAAGATCTTGCATTTTTACTTACTAGTAATCATTATCATTTGGATAATTGATTTAGATATATCGTATTCACCAGAGAAGGGGCTAAAAATGGCATCTACCCGTTACCCACAGCGTGTTCGTAATGACCTGCGCTTTCGCGAGCTGACGGTGCTCCGCGTTGAGCGCGCCAGCGCGGGTTTCCAGCGCATTGTTTTAGGCGGCGAGCAGCTGGAGGGCTTTAGCTCCCGCGGTTTCGACGACCATACCAAAGTCTTTTTCCCGGCCCCGGGGGCAGTGTTTGTGCCGCCGGTGGTCACCGATGAAGGCATCGAATGGGGCGACGGCGTACGTCCTCAGACGCGCGACTATACGCCGCTGTACGACGAGGTAAATCATGAGCTGGCGCTCGATTTCTTCGTTCATGACGGCGGCATTGCCAGCCGCTGGGCGGTCGAGGCGAAAGCGGGAGACAGGCTGACCATCGGCGGTCCGCGCGGTTCGCTGGTGGTGCCGGAGGATTACGCCTGGCAGCTGTACGTGTGCGACGAGTCCGGCATGCCCGCGCTGCGCCGACGCCTGGAGAGCATTGCTAAACTGCCGGTTCGCCCGGAAATTCATGCGGTAGTGACGGTCGGGGACGATTCTTATAAGGCGTATCTGGCGCACCTGAGTGAATTCAACATCACCTGGGTGGTGGGCCACAGCGAGCAGGCGGTAGCGGACCATCTGGCGGCGCTGACCGTTCCAGAGGAAGATTACTTCATCTGGCTGACCGGGGAAGGGAAGGTAGTGAAGACGCTGAGCCGTCAGTTTGAAACCGACGCGATTGACCAGCAACTGGTGCGTGCCAGCGCATACTGGCACGCCAAATAATCAGGCGGCGGAATCCAGCTGCGCTTCGCTCACCTGATGTTCGAGCGAGGCGCGGACCTCGTGCAGCGCTTTCTCCTGCTGAGCGAAGTATGCTTCCATATTGTTCAGCGACGAGACCAGAAGCCAGGACTCCTCTTTCTCCAGCTCCGCCAGCTCGTTCACTAAAATGTCGATTTGCTCGCGAACCTGCGCCATTTTTTTGCGGATACGTTCCAGATCGTTCAGCCTGTCGCTTGCCATCAATGGCTCAAAGCCCTGCTGCAGCCGGGCCACCAGTGAGCGAATGGTTTTAACGTCGCCACGCTGCTTCGCCTGGTTGAGCTGGACCATCATCGCGTTAGCTTCCTCTTTCAGGTCGTCCGCCACCAGATCCGGGTGGCAGAGCTTGCTCGCCTGCCGCCAGAGGCGCTTGAGCTCGTTCCGATCCTCTTCCGAAAGATCCTTGCCCTTGCGCAGCCGCACTTCGGCATCGTGATGCTGCTCGCGATACTTCTCGTACTCTTCGTTAGCGTCGTCGCGCGCCTGACGCGCAGGCTCCTCTTCGCGCGTTAAGCCGCTCTCCAGCTCCAGCGCTTCGGCCAGCAGGTTGGCAATCAGATTGCTTTGCTGTTCCAGATGCTTACGCGCCTCAGCGGCCTGCACGGAGTCGGCCGGGAGATCGCGCCAGCGCTGGGTGAGCGTCGCCAGCACCTCTACCGCCTGCGCCATATAGCGCTGGCAGCGACGGTAATCTTCCTCGCGACGACGCGCTTCCGCCTGCTGACGGCGCAGATTGAGCTCGGCCAGCGTTTTACGCAGGGCGAGGATCTGCTGCATCAGCGGTCCGAGGCGAGAAAAATAGAGATCGTTGAACTCATCAAGCTGCTGCACCCGGGCGTTGCGCCGGTCAATCAGATCGCGCAGACGCTCTTCCAGCGCCTTCAGCTCCAGCTTGCTGGCGGCCACCTGCGGATCTCGCCACTGGGTCACGGCGCGCTGGCCCTGCAGCCAGGCGGTAATTGCCGCCATCGCAGCGGTGTAGTTCTTCTCCTCAAGCGCCACGACGATTGCCTGTAGCTCATCGTCAAACGCTTCATTTTTCAGGCGTGTCAGCTGGCTCTGGATGATGTCGTCATCTTCCAGTTCAATGGCATTTTTAATGATTTCTAGCCGTTTGATCGGTGTGCTCATGATGCCTTTCGCTTTGGCGCTTAAGTATTTGAGTTAAGGTTAGTTGTTGTAAAAGCTACAGGAAATAATACACACGGATGATGATCGGCGCGATGGGGGATTTCTTTAATGAGTTGATGTGTGGTGCTCTCATTATGGGGTAAACCCGATAGAGCGACATGCCACACCTTCACCAGCCCTGTTAATGTGCGTCGATCCTCTTTTTCCCCTGCCTCGGGTTTTTCCGTGTCCTACCCGAAAGCGAGCGCCCCACCTTTGGTGGCGAATGCATCCGACCCACCCTCAATTAACCTCGCTGTAAATCCCCACTACGCGACCCACCGTTTTTATCTCGTCGATACCGCATTCAAACGGAACCTTGCCGCCCGCCACGTGGAGTTTTTTACCCGGCAGCAGCGTGAGGTCGCGGATGCTGGCGGTGCCTTCAATCTTAACCAGCCACAGGCCGTCGGTTAACGATGCTTCTTTTTCAATAAAGTGCAGCTTTCCCTCCGCCCGAACGGCGATGCCGCGAGCCAGCGGTTTGCTAAAGAAACCAGAGTCAATACTCAAAGTGGTATTTTCTTCCAGCTTTCCATCACTCAGTGTGAATGTGGAAACCGAAACCGGATCGCCCGGCGCGGGGTGACCTTCAAACTGTGCACCTTGTCCGGTCATCAGCCAGCGAAGGCTGGCACCGGTGTCCAGCGCGCACTGAACCGCAAAGTCGTAAGAGACGGTACCGCGCGCGTAGCGGTTCTGAAGCGAGCTGGCGGCGATATTAAAGTGCCGGGCCAGCTGGATTTTCTGCGTGAAACCATATACCTGACAGATTCTATCGAGTAACTCTTCATTATTCACTTGAGAATCTAAAATCAAAATATATTCCTTTGGGTGTTTACTAATACTCATTTGGGTATTAGTATCATTACAAATTCGGGCAATCAGCGGCAGGCGTTGGCAAACAGAGGCTAATGATTGCAGACATTATCAAAATGGGAATCATGCAGCATGGCATCTGAAATCGCAATCATCAAACGGCGGAAAAAACCGTGCTGTGCCCGTTTTCAGCGCACTAGCGTGCGTGAGTTTACGCGTGGGGAGATATGGCGATAGAAGCTGCCCGTGCAAGGGTTCCACTTAGCGTGGGAGCTCGCCTTAGCGGGCTTAACCACATCGCTGAACTGCGCGCCCGATACGGGAGCGATAGCGGAAAAGAGCTGGCGCGGTTTATGGCTGAGCTGCGCGATAAGCGCGATCCCTGTTTTGAGGAGAACAGCAGGGCGCTGGCCGCCCTCTTTTTCCTGGCGAGATTGCCCGTCGCCCGTCATGAGTGCGAGCTCAGTGAGCTAACCACAGAGGAGAAAAGGGCGCTGATTAACGCCATGAATCATTTTCGTGCTGTCGTGAGTTTATTTCCTGAACGGCTGACCATGCCGATATAACCCAACCAGAAACCTAATGGCGTAAACCCGCCGGGCATCCTTTTGCCTGAATTTAAGGAGAACGCGTGATGCGAAACAGTGAAAACCGCCCTTATCCGACCGGAAGTGAAGAACTGAAGCGTCTGCTGGCAGAGGCAAAAACAGAGGAACGATGCGCGCGAGCCCTCGCGGTCTCCCTGCGTCTGGAGGCCCTGGCGAGCCATATCTACAAAACCGGCATGAGCGGAGAAGACGTTGCCGAACTGCTGTGCCACGAGGCGGCCCGCTACGAGCGTGAATCCCAGGAGCTGCACTGATGGCCGATTTTATCGATCTTGCGCAGGTGCGCGAGCAGGAGGACAGAGAGCGTTACATTAATCGCGCCCGCAGACGACCCGCATCGCCTTCGCGTTTCCTCTGCGAGGACTGCGAGGCCCCGATACCGGAGGCGCGCCGAATAGCGGTGCCTGGCGTAGCCCTGTGCGTGACCTGCCAGGAGATCGCGGAGATGAAAAATAAACACGTCCGGGGAGGATAAGTTGGCTACGTCATTTGCTTATCCGTGGAATGCCCCACGGTCGGCCATTGCCAGCCCTTATCTCACCCACGCCCAACAGCAGCGCCGCGATCGCCTTTTCGCGGCGCTGCAGCAGGCAAGAATTTCCCTCTCACAGCAGCCTGACTGCGTACGCTTCGAGGTCTGGCGCACGGTTGACGCCCTCGAACAGCATAGGGGCAGCCCGCAGGCTAACGCCTTTTTGATCCGCTTCTGCAAAAGGATGTTACCCCGTCTGAGGCGGGTCTCTGAACGCTATGCCTGCACAGGCCTGCACGACGAGGTCTCGAGGGCCGTGTTTGACGGCCATTTCGACACTCAGCTTCTGCAATACCTCGCCTCGCGGATGGTCGAACTGGTGGCCCGCTATAACCGCCTTCCGGATATGTCCCGCGCGGACATCGACCTGCTGGCCGCAGATATCGCCAGCTTTATTCGCGGCGAGCTGGCGAATATTAACGATGCTGAGATGGGTGAATACCAGACGCTGTACGTCTGGTATCAGCGCGCCGGACTGATTGCCCGGCAGTTCAACGTGTCGCCACCGCACTGGGAGCGGGTGTCGAAGACGTTTTTCAACAAAGATGACGTTGCCGCAGCGGTGATCCGCATGTTTTCCGAGGCGTGGTGGCGCGGGCGTCTGCGTCGGGTCGCGGCTGCCTGGCGCGAGCATTTGCAGATCGCCCTCGGCAACGTCAGCAAACGGAGAACGGCGTATGCGAGTAAACGCTGCGTGACCGAGTGGCGCGAGCAGAAGCGCCGCACGCGCGAATTTCTCAAGGGCATGGAGCTGGAAGATGAAGAGGGCAACCACATCAGCCTGATTGAAAAATACGACAGCTCGGTGGCCAACCCGGCGATACGTCGCTGTGAACTGATGACCCGTATTCGCGGGTTTGAAAATATCTGTGAGGCGCTGGGATACGTGGGCGAGTTCTATACCTTAACCGCGCCCGCGCAGTATCACGCGACGCTGAAATCAGGCTTCCCCAACGCGAAGTGGAACGGGGCCAGCCCGGCGGATACGCAAATCTACTTTACCCGCCTGTGGGCGCGCATCCGGGCAAAACTGCACCGGGACGGGCGCCGTATCTTTGGTATCCGCGTTGCGGAACCCCATCACGACGGTACGCCCCACTGGCACATGCTGATGTTTATGCTGCCGGAAGACGTCGAATGCGTTCGCCGGATTATCGGGGATTATGCCCGGCAGGAGGATGCTGCCGAGCTGCAGAGCGAAAGCGCCAGACAGGCGCGCTTTCACGCGGACGCGATCGATCCGCAGAAAGGCAGCGCTACCGGCTATATCGCCAAATACATCTCAAAGAATATCGACGGCTATGCGCTCGATGGCGAGACCGATAGCGAAAGCGGCGGGCTGCTGAAGGAGACGGCGTCCTCCGTGTCGGCCTGGGCAGGGCGCTGGCACATTCGCCAGTTTCAGTTCATCGGCGGCGCGCCGGTAACGGTCTACCGCGAGCTGCGGCGTCTGGTGGATACCGAGGCCGCGCGCGGTCTGAGCGTTGAGTTTGCCGCCGTCCATGAGGCTGCCGACGCCGGGGACTGGGCGGGTTACGTTACTGCGCAGGGCGGGCCGTTTGTGCGTCGCGATGATTTACAGGTGCGCACGCTGTATGAGCCGCGCGCCGGGTTTAACCAGTACGGCGAGGAAACGGTCCGCATCCGCGGCGTGTACGATTCTGCCGTTGGCGCGGGCAGCCCAGTTTTAACCCGGCTCACGCAGTGGAAAATTGTGCCGAAGCGGGCCGCGGATCTTAAGGACGCGCCCGTATCCTCTCGGAGTTCTGTCAATAACTGTACGCAGACCGATCTTTCTCAACCCCTCAGCCGACGTGCGAGGCGGGCGTTAACCGTACGCATCAAATTCATCCGCCCTGGCGCGACTGCGCCCGTCGTCTTCGCGAGCGACCCGCAGAACGGGGTACCGGAGAAGGTGATCGATGAGATACGGCTCGCCACCGGGATAGCCATCAGCCGGGCAGAAGCCCTGCATCTGATGGCGGGAGGCATCAGCCGCTTTAACAATAAATGGTGCAGGGGCGCAGCTGACGGATCGCTATTTCCGGTACCGTGTTCTTACCAGCAAAAGGCGCGGAAAATCCTTGAACGTATTGGGTATTTAACGGATCTCTTCGCTCAGAGAACCCGCTAATCTCCATCCATATCATGTACATACCGTGAAGGGTTCTGATTTTTCGCTTCACTCTTTTTATGAATACGTGCTACTGTATGTTTATACAGTATCTCGTGGTGGAGGTTGTGTGGACAGAGAGTTGAACGAGCAGGTCATGATTGAACGAGTCGAGCTGATTGCGCGACTGACGACGGAAGGAACGTGTCAGGAAAGAGATCGTGAGATTGCCCTGAATTTGATTGCTGAGATTGCGCGGGGAAATTTAATCAAGAACAACGCATTTACCGTTGTATTCTCAGCATCGCCTGTTCCGGAACGAATCAAAAAAGAGGGCAACGTTCGGGTGAACATTACTCTCGATAAAGATCAGCAGATCGATCATGCCGTCGTTGAGGCCTTTCAGTGCGAACTGACCCGCAGAATACGATCCCTGTTTCCGTCATCGCGGGTGAACGTGAAAATCGGATCGGTGACGGGTGTCGAGCTCCAGGGGCTTGAAAAAGAAGCCGATCGCGAGGCGCTGGACGCTATCCTCCGGGAAGTCTGGGAAGACGAGAGCTGGCGCTAGCCCCGGCGTCATCACCCGTACCAACACCCTCATTCCTGTTTTGCGCTTCCGTTGAACCACGCTTCGCCGCTCGCGGACGATCTGTTGTGCCCGCGATTGTCCATCCGTCAGCGATAGCGAAAAGCCTGCTGGCCCGGGAAACTCTACGGTACCTGGAAACCGGATGTTGGGAGCGTCTGATGAAAATCTATGCAATGCAGGGGGACACGCTTGATGCCGTTTGCGCCCGCTTTTATGGGCGCACGGCTGGCGTCGTTGAAGCCGTTCTGAAGGCCAATCCTGGCCTCGCGGAGTTAGGCGTTATCTTGCCTCACGGCACGCCGGTAGAGATGCCGGAGGTGAATAGCGCCCCCACAAAAGAATCCGTAAACCTATGGGACTGAGCCTGGAGAAAATCACCACGTTTATCGCCTACTGGCTGGCCGTGGCGCTGGCCTGGTTCGGGGCGATGTCTCCTGAAAAAGTCGCGCTGTACGTCGGGAGTCTTTGCGCCATTTTTACCGCATTAACGAATTACTGGTTTAAGCGAAAAACCTGGCGCTATCTCCAGTCTCTTGGCCTCGATAAGAAGAGCATTCGTGAACTCAATCATTAAGCGTTGCAGCGTCGCCGGCGTGCTGGCCCTGGCGGTGCTGATGCCTGACTTTCGATTACTGAAAACGTCCCCGGAAGGATTGGCGTTGATTGCCGACCTCGAAGGATGTCGCCTCTCGCCCTACCGGTGTAGCACCGGCGTATGGACGTCCGGCATTGGCCACACGGCAAACGTTGTGCCGACGCGGGACATTACCGAGCGTGAGGCCGCGGTAAATCTGGTCGCTGATGTGCTCAACGTCGAGCGGCGTCTGGCGGCATGTGCGCCGGTAGAGATGCCGCCCCGGGTCTATGACGCGCTGGTGAGTTTTACCTTTAATGTCGGCGCAGGCGCCGCCTGCCGTTCGACGCTGGTGTCCTTTATCAAACGTAAACAGTGGCCGCAGGCATGCTGGCAGCTTACCCGCTGGGTGTACGTCAACGGCGTCAAAAATGCCGGTCTGGAAAACCGTCGCGTCCGCGAGAAGGCCTGGTGCATGAAGGGGCTGCCATGAGAACGCTCATGCTGGCGCTGGCCGGGCTGCTGGCCATCGCGCTGTGGCTTCGTCATGACAACCTGAACCTGTCCCGTTCCTTAGCTACGGCCAATCGGGTCGCCAGCGAGCAAAAAACAGCCCTCGCCACGCTTAATCAGCAGCTGTCCCTGTTGCAGCGGATGGCCAGAGCAAATGAAAACGCCCAAGTCAGGCTCCGTGAGGAGCTTGTCACCGCGGGCGAGGAGAGGGCAAGACGGGAAGCGACTATCGGGAGATTACTCAATGAAAATGAAGCGTTACGCCGCTGGTATACCGCTCAGCTGCCTGATGCTGTCCGCAGGCTGCACACCCGCACCGCCTGCGCCTCTGCAGCCCATTGTTTACAACGCCTGCCCGAAGGTGAGCCGCTGCCCGATGCCGGGGAGCGAACCCGCCACTAACGGCGATCTCAGCGCGGATATTCGCAGGCTGGAATACGCCCTTATCGCCTGCGCGCTGCAGGTTGAAACCATTAAAGACTGTCAGGATAAACTCGATGCACAAACTCAAGAGCCTGCGTCAGGCATTAATTGACGCGATCCCCCAACTCAATGCCAACCCGGAGCGCCTGCAGATGTCGGTCGGAGGCGGCAATATTGACGCCCGCCAGGCCTCCTCGCTCTCCTTTGAAAAGCGGTATGCGCTGAACGCGAAGGTTAGCGGCTTCACCGGCGACAGCGAGGGATTTTTCGTCCCGGTGCTGGCCTGGCTTCGGGTAAACCAGCCGGATATTTTTACCCTCGATGAAGGCCGCAAAAACGGTTACACCTTCGCGATCGTCTTAAACGATGACGATACGATGGATATCACCATCAGCGTGCAATTAACCGAGCGTATTCTTGTTTCCCAGGAGCAGGGCGCTCTGCACGCGACGTATTCCCCCGAGCCGCCGCTGCCGGAGCCCGTCACGCGTCCGAAGGCGCTGTACGTTAACGGCGAGCTGGTCAGCCAGTGGGAGGAGTAATTTCCCCGCGCTGAAGGCCGCCATCCGACTGCCGTCTGGACCGCTTGTTGTATCATCCCGCAGAAAACCCCGTCTCGTTGCTGCCGTTCCTCCTGAACGGCATTCTCTTCTCATGAATACATTAACTTCCATGAACGGCATCGCTCGCGCGATCCGCAATCTTATTCGTATCGGTGTTGTGACCGATGTTGACCTCAGCAGAGGGCTTTGTCGTGTCCAGACCGGCGGGATGAAAACCACCTGGCTGAACTGGCTCACCTGTCGTGCGGGACGTTCACGCGTCTGGTGGGCCCCTTCCGAGGGAGAGCAGGTGCTGCTGCTGGCCATCGGCGGCGAGCTTGATACCGCCTTTGTGCTGCCCGGCATTTTCTCTGACGACCATCCGGCGCCGTCCGGGTCGCCTGATGCGTTCCACGTCTCGTTTCCTGACGGGGCGGTCATCGAGTACGAACCCGGTCACGGGGCGCTGACGGTTACAGGCATTAAAACGGCCGATATTACCGCCTCAGAATCGCTGACCGCCACCGTGCCGGAGGTGAGGGTGACGTCAACGTCCCGCATCACGCTGGATACGCCTGAAGTGGTGTGTACCAACAAGTTAATTACCGCCTCTCTTGAAGTGCAGAAGGGCGGCGTGATGGCCGGAAATATTGAGCATTCCGGCGGTAAATTCACCTCCAACGGGGTGCAGGTGGATAACCACGCGCACGGCAGTGTGCAAAGCGGCGGAAGCTGGACTAAGGGGACACAATGACGGTGCGTTACAGGGGGATGAACAGGCAGACCGGGCTTAGCCTTTCAGAGGCGGAACACATCCGGCAAAGCGTGCGCGACATTCTGGTTACGCCGATTGGCTCGCGGGTCATGCGGCGGGATTACGGCTCGCTGCTGGCGGCGATGATCGACAGGCCGCAGAGCCCGGCGCTGCGACTGCAAATCATGGCCGCCTGTTATTCCGCCATCCAGAAATGGGAGCCGCGAATAAGCCTGACGGCCATCACATTCGAGCGTTCGGAGAACGACGGGACGTTGTATGTCGATATCACCGGCACGCGCCCGACCTCCGGACAATCCTTTTCTATCACCATTTCACTGAGTTAAACGCTATGGCTATTGTTGATCTGAGCCAGCTCGCCGCGCCTGATGTCGTGGAGGAGGTGGATTATGAAACGCTGTTGGCAGAACGAAAGGCCACCTTTGTCTCCCTCTATCCGGAAGAGGAGCGAGAGGCGATTGCACGGACGCTGACGCTGGAGTCCGAGCCGATTGTGAAGCTCCTGCAGGAGAACGCCTACCGGGAAGTTATCTGGCGCCAGCGGGTTAATGAGGCTGCGCTGGCCGTGACGCTGGCCTATTCTTCCGGTCACGATCTGGACGTTATTGCGGGAAACAATAATACCGAACGCCTGACCATCACCCCGGGCGATGACACTACCATTCCGCCAACGGCTGCCGTCATGGAGTCTGATGCTGACCTGCGACTGCGTGCGCAGCAGGCCTTTGAAGGGTTGAGCGTCGCGGGGCCGGTTGGAGCCTATGAATATCATGGTCGAAGCGCCGACGGACGGGTCGCTGACGTTTCAGTTGAAAGCCCTCAGCCCGCATACGTGACGATTTCGGTGTTATCCCGTGAGGGTGATGGTACCGCTCGTCCTGAACTACTGGCGGTTGTTGAAAAAGCGCTTAACGCTGAAACCGTCCGCCCGGTCGGCGATCGTGTAACTGTCCAGTCAGCAGAAATTGTGCCTTACAAGATAAACGCAACGCTCTACGTTTATCCCGGACCAGAAGCTGAACCCATCAGGCAAGCTGCAGAGCAGAAGCTGCAGAATTATATCAGCGCACAGCATCGCCTTGGACGCGATATTCGTCTGTCGGCCATCTATGCAGCACTTCACGTTGAAGGCGTGCAGCGCGTGGAACTGGAATCTCCCCACTCTGACATTGTACTGAGTAAGTCGCAGGCCTCGAACTGTACCTCGTATCAGATAGCAATCGGGGGTTCGGATGAGTGAAAGGCTTTTACCCGTTGGATCCTCGCCGCTGGAAGTCGCCGCTGCCGCTGCGCTCTCGAATATTGAGCGTGTGCCGGTACCTCTACGCACGTTATGGAACCCCAGCGCGTGCCCGGTAAATTTACTTCCCTACCTGGCATGGGCGCTGTCGGTAGACCGTTGGGATGAGGCGTGGCCGGAGAGCACCAAACGCAGCGTCATTATGTCCTCGTTTTTCGTCCATCAGCACAAAGGAACCATCAGCGCATTGCGTCGTGTGGTGGAACCGCTTGGCTTTTTGATTGAGGTGCGCGAGTGGTGGCAGCTCGGTGAGGAGCCAGGCACATTCCGTCTGGTTGTCGGTGTGCTTGATAACGGCATCACGGACGAAATGTATCAGGAGCTTGAACGGCTCATTGAGGATGCCAAACCGGCAAGTAGACACATGACCGGGCTGGCTATCAGCCTGAGCTCAACGGGAGAGTTTTATGTCGGCGCAGGATGCTATCACGGCGATGCGCTGGCTGTTTACCCCTATACCACTGAGGAACTTATTGTCGGTGGTGATTATTACCCGGCCTCGGCCATCCATTTGATTGATAACCTGAGAGTGAACGCATGACCGCAAAATATTTTGCCATACTGACGAATCAGGGCGCGGCGCGGCTAGCTAACGCGACGGCACTTGGTACGCAACTCAACCTGACGCAAATGGCGGTAGGCGACGCCAACGGAACGTTGCCAACCCCCGACCCGGCGCAGACGAAGCTCGTCAACCAAAAACGCATAGCGCCGCTGAACCTGCTCGCTGTTGACCCAAACAATACCAGCCAGATCATCGCTGAACAGATTATTCCCGAGAATGAGGGCGGTTTCTGGATCCGAGAGATCGGTCTCTATGACGACGACGGCATTCTGATCGCCGTGGCTAACTGCCCGGAGACATATAAGCCTCAACTGCAGGAAGGCAGTGGCCGCACGCAGACCATCCGCATGATTCTTATTGTGTCGAGCACATCATCAATTTCCCTGAAAATTGATCCGTCGGTTGTGCTGGCAACGCGCCAGTACGTTGACGATAAAGTTATTGAGGTAAAGGGCTACGCTGATGATCAGATGAAAAAGCATATTGCTGCTGATAATCCGCATAAACAGTACCCTTTAATCGCCAATGCGTTAAAAGAAATTGCTGCTGCAGGGTTGAGCACCGAGGTTCTCAAAAACCTTGGTTTGGGAGAAGGGTCAGCTTTGCCTGTCGGTGTACCCGTTCCGTGGCCGTCAGCAACTCCACCGACGGGGTGGCTTAAATGCAACGGAGCGGCGTTTACAGCCTCCCAGTACCCTAAATTGGCGCTTGCCTATCCAGCCCTCAAACTGCCAGATCTTCGCGCTGAGTTTATACGTGGCTGGGATGATGGCAGAGGTATAGATAGCGGAAGGGGGTTGCTGTCAGCCCAGTTTGGTTCCGGGATTGGGATGTTTGTTGGCGGTTATTCTGATGGAACTGCATATATTGCAGTGAGTGATTTCGATAGCGTTGTCGATAATAGCCCATCATGGTCACATATTAGTACCGCTGGAATAATTTCTTCAATTACGGGGCAAAAGTCATCATTTGGCGCCCGCCCCCGTAACATCGCATTTAACTACATCGTGAGGGCCGCATAATGGCGAAGGCAAAATTAAACAATGAGCTTATTGCTACAGTGACCGGTGATATAACTGTGTTTAACTACGATGGTGAAACGCGCGAATATATTTCCTCCTCGGTTGAATATTTAGCGGAAGGTGTAGGTATTCCAGCCTTGTCATGCATTGATGCGCCTGGTGAAATTAAAGAAGGTTTTACAATTTGCCGCACCTTTGACTTAAACGGATGGGAGTACATCGCTGATCATCGCGGTAAAACTGTATATAGCACAAAGTCAGGGGAGAAAGTCACGATTTCCCTACCGGGTGATTATCCGAAAGATACGACGACACAAGCCCCTGGAACGCCATATGATAAGTGGAATGGCAGCGAGTGGATAACCGACGCAAAAGCGAAACACTCTGCGGATGTGGCAAAGGCCGAACAGCAGAAAACTGCATTGCTAGCGGAAGCGTCTGCAATTATCGCACCATTGGTAGATGCTCAGGCTGGAGGCTACATTGATGATGCAGATATCCCTCGTCTGACTGAATGGCAGCGGTATCGTTATAAGTTAACTAAGGTTGATACCGATACCGCTCCGAACCTTAACCTTCCACCGAAACCCGAGGTATAGGTCATTCAATATCGGGTGCTTTTGATGGATCAATAATCATCAGTAGCACCTGATATTTTCTGCATTTAGCCAGACAGCGTATTCATTTATTCGTTGCCAGAGATATCAGATTTAATTTCCATAAGAGATGGCTCACCTTTTTCATTGACGTCAAGTCGCATTCCCTCTGGTATTTCCCGCATCGTGAAAAACCAGTTATCCTCAGGAAGTTGAATAGCACCTCCAGTATCGTGGAAACCATGAATGACCTCTGTCATCGTGATCGGATTAAATAGGCGCATAGTAAACTCTCCACGAAAAACCATTATTTGATGGGGCACCCGTTGCGGCCATTGTGCAACGAGCTTTGAAACCGACATTTGTTGTTAAAGCATCAATGATCATTGATGAATGAGCATAGTTGGGCGTAGTACCGGGATCAGCAGAAAGACGTTCGGCAATGCTGATATAGCGGCTTATACCTGGCAGCGCAATTGGGTAATTAACCGTTGCCAGGCCGTTATCAAGGATTACACCATACCCCATAACCTCAATGGCTCCATCCGACCATATTACCCAAGCTCCATTTGCGTTACTTCCTCGACTGGTTACGTATTTAGCTCCTCCCAAACCAAGGTTTTAGAAAATGCGTGTTTATCCATTAAATGGCATGATTTCCGGTTTTGACGGAGAGAAATACCATGCTTATTGGATACGTACGCGTGTCAACAAATGAACAAAACACCGCCTTACAGCGTGACGCGCTGCAGCGTTCAGGATGTGAGCTCATTTTTGAAGATAAAATCAGCGGTAAATCGACAAACAGACCGGGGCTCAATCGAGCTCTCAGACAACTTAATGCGGGCGATACTCTCGTTGTATGGAAACTTGATCGGCTCGGGCGCAGTATGCGTCACCTTGTTTCAATGACCGAGGAACTACGCCAGCGAAGCATTAACTTCCGCAGTTTGACTGATAGCATTGATACCTCAACGCCAATGGGTCGTTTCTTCTTCCATATCATGGGGGCGCTTGCTGAAATGGAGCGTGAACTCATTGTCGAGAGGACGTGCGCCGGGCTGGCCGCAGCGCGAGAACAGGGACGAATTGGTGGCAGACGCCCTAAATTGACGCAGGAGGAATGGGCTCAGGCTGGCAGGCTGATTGCTTCCGGGGAATCCCGACAGCGCGTTGCGTTAATTTTTGATGTGGGTATTTCCACGCTTTATAAAAAATTCCCCGCCACGATAGTCGGACAATCGTTGTGCCAGCGGCCGCTGGACAGGGATGGTTAGCTCATAGCAAGCCCAGCCACGACAATATCACTCACCAACTAACCAAGGAGTTAAACGGATGAGTGATTTTCACCACGGCGTGGAAGTTATCGAAATCAACGATGGCACCCGCACCATTTCCACCGTCTCGACGGCAATCATCGGCATGGTCTGTACGGCCAGCGATGCTGACGACAAGACATTTCCTTTAAACGAGCCCGTGCTCATTACCAACGTGCAAAACGCGATTGCGAAAGCCGGCAAGGCGGGGACGCTGTCCGCTTCTCTGCAAGCGATCGCCGACCAGTGCAAACCGGTTGTCGTGGTTGTTCGCGTGGCCGAAGGCACCGCTGAAACCCCGGAAGAGGCGCGCAAGCAGACCGTTTCCAACATCATCGGTACTACCGATGAAAACGGTAAATATACCGGCCTGAAGGCGCTTCTCACGGCGAAAACGGTAACCGGCGTCAAGCCGCGTATTCTCGGCGTGCCGGGGCTGGACTCTCAGGAAGTGGCGACCGCACTGGCCGCCATGTGCCAGAGCCTGCGCGCATTCGGCTATGTCAGCGCATGGGGATGTAAAACCATTTCTGAGGCGATTAACTATCGCAAAAACTTCAGCCAGCGCGAGCTGATGGTTATCCATCCTGATTTTCTGGCATGGGATACCACCACGAACGCAACGACGACGGCCTGGGCGACCGCCCGCGCGCTTGGCCTGCGCGCCAAAATCGACCAGACCATGGGCTGGCATAAAACCCTGTCAAACGTTGGCGTCAACGGCGTTACTGGCGTAAGCGCCTCTGTCTCCTGGGATCTGCAGGAACAGGCTACCGATGCGAACCTGCTTAACCAGGCTGGCGTCACCACGCTGATTCGCAACGACGGCTTTAAATTCTGGGGTAACCGTACCTGCTCAGACGACCCGTTATTCGTCTTTGAAAACTACACCCGTACCGCGCAGGTGCTGGCCGATACCATGGCGGAAGCGCACGCGTGGGCGATGGATAAACCCATCACGCCAACGCTTATTCGCGACATCGTTTCCGGTATTAACGCCAAGTTCCGCGAGCTGAAAACCAACGGCTATATCGTCGACGGCTCCTGCTGGTATGACCCTGAGTCGAACGATGCATCTACCCTGAAAGCGGGGAAACTGTATATCGATTACGACTACACCCCCGTCCCGCCGCTGGAAAATCTGACCCTGCGCCAGCGCATCACCGATACCTATCTGGCAGACCTGTCAGATTCGGTTAACAGCTAAGGAGCTGAAGCATGGCGTTACCACGCAAACTTAAGTACCTGAATATGTTCAATGATGGCCTGAGCTATATGGGCGTTGTTGAGTCTGTCACCTTACCGAAGCTGACCCGCAAGCTGGAGAAGTATCGCGGCGGCGGTATGCCGGGCTCGGTCTCTGTCGACCTTGGCCTGGACGATGATGCCCTGGCGCTGGAGTGGACCGTTGGCGGCCTGCCGGACGCCACGCTGTGGGCGCAGTATGCCTCTCCGGGCGCGGACAGCGTGCCGCTGCGCTTTACCGGATCTTATCAGCGCGATGATACCGGCGAAATCTCCGCCGTCGAAATCGTCATGCGCGGCCGTCATAAAGAGTTTGATGGCGGTGAAAACAAGCAGGGCGAGAGCGGCACCACCAAGATGTCCACCGAGTGCGCTTACTACCAGCTGACCATTGATGGCAAAGAGATCATCGAAATCGACATCATCAACATGGTGCTCAAAGTCGACGGCGTCGATCGCCTGGCAGAACACCGTAAGGCCATCGGCCTGTAACCCTTTAACCGGCCGGGATTACCGGCCGGTGAGTTAACTTTCTGAAGAGTAACGAAATGGAACATATCAACGAGACCGCCATGAACGAAAGTGAAAACCCACACATCGTCACGCTTGATAGCCCCGTTCAGCGCGGCGAGCAAAAAATCGAAAAGGTGACCGTCGCAAAACCCAATGCGGGGACCCTGCGCGGCGTATCGCTGGCGTCGCTGGCGCAATCTGACGTGGATGCGCTGATTAAGGTGCTGCCGCGAATGACCTCGCCGGCGCTGACCGAGCATGAGGTTGCGCGCCTGGATGCCTGCGATCTGCTCTCTTTTGCAGGTAAGGTGATCGGTTTTTTGTCACCGGCTTCGGCTCGCTGAAATTTCCCGAAAATGTGTCGGTCGACGATCTGATGGCGGATATCGCGGTGATCTTTCACTGGCCGCCGTCAGAACTGTACTCCCTTAGCGTGACCGAACTCCTCTTATGGCGCGAAAAAGCGCTACAGCGAAGCGGAAACCACCATGAGTAATAATGTCAGTCTTCAGGAGCTGCTTAAGGCAGTCGACCGGGCAACCCGACCGTTTAACGCTCTCCAGAACGCCAGCCTCACTCTCGCGAGCGATATCCGCGATGCGCAGACGGCGCTGGGGGCGCTCGATGAGCAGGCGGGGCGCATTAACGGCTTCAGAAAAGCAAATGCCCGGCTCGCCACGACGGAGCAGTCGCTTGCTCAGGCGAAACAGCAGGCCGCGGCGCTGGCGGTACAGTTTAAAAGCACGCAAAACCCCACCCAGGCACAGGCTGATGCGCTGACTGCAGCCCGAAAATCGGCAGTCGACCTTAAGCATGAGTACAACAGCTTACGCTACTCGGTACAGCGTCAGCGTGCTGAACTCGCTCAGGCGGGAGTGAACACGCGCACGCTCTCGTCGGATGAACGTCGTTTAAAAAGTCACATCAGTGAAAAAACGCAGCAGCTTAACCGACAGCGGGATGCGCTGGCCCGCGTCAATCAGCAGCAGGAGCGGCTGAGTGCCGTTCAGAATCGCTACGAGTCAGGCAAACGCGTTACCGCGCGGGTGCGTCAGCTTGCGAATGCGGGCGTGGGCATCGCAAAAGCGGGCTTTGACCAGACGTCCCGGTTTATCGCCCCTGGCATCGGCTTTGAAAAGCAGATGTCGGCCATTCAGGCAAACCTTGGCCTGGCGAAGGGGGATTCCCGGCTTGAGGCGATTCGCCAACAGGCGCGGGAGGTCAGCGCCAGGACCGGAGTACCTGCAGATACGGTCCTCCGGGCACAAACCGAACTGGCTCGTTCAGGCTATGACGTCGATGGGCTGCTTGCGGCCACCGCGCCAACGGTCAACCTCAGCCTCGCGGGGAGTGTCGACGCGGCTAAAGCGGCCGATATGATCGCCAGCACGCAGGCCGCGTATAGCCTGGCCGATACGGATGCGGGACGCATCGCAGATGTGCTTATGCGCGGTTCTACCTCTTCGAATTCCAGCCTCGCTGAGATGGTGGCGGCCGTCACCTCTGCTGCGCCCGCTGCGGGTGCATCCGGTATGGGGCTTGAAGAGACCACCGCGCTGCTTGGCGTTCTGGCGGAAAAAGGAATGAAAGGTGCCGCCGCCGGGGATGCGCTCAGCGCGATGTTGCGCCACGTTCAGACTCCGGATGCCATAAAAGCTGCGGGGGCGCTGGCTTCCGCTGCGGGTGATGGATCGCTTGATGAAAAACGCCAGCAGTTGCAGGGGGCAAAGGGCAGTACCGCGCTCGCGGCTTCCGTGCAGACCGATAATCTTGACGGCGATATCAACCGATTCCAGGCCGCGTGGAACGGGTTGAAGATTGATGTATTTGATCAAGCGGATGGCGCTCTGCGCAACCTGATAACAACCGCAACCGGCTGGCTTGGCACGGCCTCCCTTTGGGTGAATGCCAACCCTGAGCTGACGCAGACCCTCGCCAGCATTGTTGTCGGCGCGCAGGCGTTTGCTGGCGTACTGGGTGGCGTAGGCACGGTTATCGGCCCGGTTCTGACGGGCGTCAATATGGTTATTACCGCGGCCGGGATGTTGGGAACGGTATTCAGCGTGGTGGGAGGCGCCATCATGACGGTGCTGGGCGCGCTTAGCTGGCCGGTGATTGCCCTTGGCGCGGCGATTGCTGCCGGTGCTTTACTGATTTTTAAATACTGGGAGCCCATCAGCGCCTTCTTTGGCGGGGTGATGGAAGGGCTTTCGACGGCTTTCGCACCGCTGGGGGCGCTGTTCTCACCGGTGATGGCAGTATTTGACGCTATCTCGGAGAAGCTGGGTGGTATCTGGCAATGGTTCACCGACTTGATTACGCCGATCAAGGCAACGCAGGAAACGCTGGATGGCTGTAAAAACGCTGGCGTGATTTTTGGTCAGGCGCTGGGCGATGCGTTAATGGCACCGCTTGATCTCTTTAATAGCCTGAGCGGCAAGGCCAGCTGGCTGCTGGAGAAGCTCGGTCTTATCAAAAACGAGTCGGGCGATCTCGACGCCGCTGCGGCAAAAGCAGAAGCGGCATCCTCACCGGCGGGCAGCGCTTATATTCCGGGCGCGGGGATTTCTGGCGGCAGCCTGGGGTATCAGCCGACCATCGCTACTGGAGGACGCTCTTACGTCGATCAGAGTAAAAGCGAATATAACATCACGCTGCAGGGGAGCACGGCCTCCGGAACGGATCTGACGCGTCAAATCCGGGAGACGATAGATAGCATTGAACAGGATAAAGCGAGACGGCAGCAATCCAGCTTTATGTATGGTTGAGGAGAGAAAAAATGTTAATGGTGCTGGGTCTGTTTGTCTTTGAACGACGAACCTTACCGTATCAGTCAATGATATTCACAAAAGACTACCGCTGGGCATCCAGCGCTCGCATCGGGAAACCCAAAGCCTGGCAGTACCTTGGCGAAGGTGAGACATCCTTTAGCCTCTCCGGCTTACTTTACCCGGAACTCACGGGAGGGCGGCTTTCCCTCAAGGCGGTTGAGCTGATGGCAAATGAGGGGCGGGCATGGCCGTTGATAGACGGTACCGGCATCATTCACGGCATGTTTGTCATTGAGAAAGTCACGCACACGCATTCGGATTTTTACAGTGACGGTACCGCCCGAAAAATTGAGTTTACCCTGTCGCTAAAACGCGTGGACGAATCGCTGATGACGACGTTTGGCGACCTGCGAACGCAGGCCTCAGAGCTGGTGGAAAGCGCACGGAATAGCATTGGAGGGCTGGTGGGATGATCGCCGAAATGAATATCCGGGCGGGTGGAAAAATCGCCCCTGATTTTATGCTTAAGCTTGACGATCGTGATATCACGCAAAATTTCAGCCATCGTCTTATCAGCCTGACCATGACCGACAAACGGGGGCTGGAAGCCGATCAGCTGGATATTCTGCTGGATGATTCCGACGGGCTGCTGGACTTGCCTGCCCGGGGGGCAAGGCTGTCCTTATGGCTGGGATGGGAGGGAACCCCGCTCGAGGAGAAAGGGGACTTTACGATTGATGCGATTCATTTCCGGGGCGCGCCGGACACGCTGACCATCCAGGGATTCAGCGCAGATTTTCGTGGAAAGCTAAACGTGCGGCGCGAACAGTCGTGGCATGACACGACGATTGGCGCGATAGTCGATACCATCGCTCAGCGTAACCAGTTGACCGCCAGCGTCGCGTCGGGACTTGCATCCATCGCCATCTCTCATATTGACCAGTCTCAGGAGACAGACGCGGCCTTCCTCTCCCGCCTTGCTGAACGTAATGGAGCATTTGTTTCAATCAAAGCCGGGAAGATTATCTTTATGAAAGCGGGCCAGGCCGTGACGGCCAGCGGCACTCCGCTTTCCTTAATGATGATTGAACGTGGGGATGGAGATAAGCACCTTTTTTCCATAGCTGACCGTGAAAATTATTCCGGCGTAACGGCCAAATGGCTGCAAACGCGTGACCCCAAACAACAAAATCCTCAATTGAGTATTGCTCGTCAGTCCGGAGGGCAGCAGACAGAAGCACTGCAGCACCCGGATGCCGCCGCACCGGTAGCGGGAGCAGCAGGCAAGGAGCAGAAACCGCAAGAGAGGCTGGTGGGATCGGCGGAAAACGTATTTGAGCTCACCACGGTTTATGCCTCTGAAGAGCAGGCGCTCAGGGCCGCAGAGGCGAAGTGGCGCGCGCTTCAGCGGGGAACCGTAGAGTTTTCCATCCAGCTTGCCCTGGGACGCGCCGATCTGTTCCCCGAAACGCCGGTACTGGTAAACGGTTTTAAACGCGTCATCGACGAGCAGGCGTGGATCATCAGCGAGGTGGTGCATACCCTCAACGATAGCGGATTTACCACGCAGCTTAAGCTTGAGCTGAACGTCAGCGACGAAAAATTTACTGTTGATAGTGAGTAATGTAGTTGCTATTGGTTTTATTTTGGGTATTATTGATTCACAAAATGTGAATCAAGTGGAGGGGTACATGTTTCATTGTCCTAAGTGCAAGCACTCTGCGCATGCGCGTACCAGTCGCTATCTAAGTGAAAATACCAAAGAGCGCTATCACCAGTGCACCAATGTAGACTGCAGCTGTACGTTCGTGACGATGGAGTCCGTGGAGCGCCTGATCGCGACCCCGGGCGCCTCTGAGCGTGTCCGAACGGCTTCGCTAAACCACGGTTAGCGGCTGCGTTGCCGGCTCAAAAAATCAATAAAAAAGCCACTCAATTGAGTGGCTTAATCATATGATTCTAAAACCAAAATTTGGTGGCCCCTGCTGGACTTGAACCAGCGACCAAGCGATTATGAGTCGCCTGCTCTAACCACTGAGCTAAGGGGCCGTGGCGGTGAATTATAAAGTAACTCCCCGCAGCAATCCAGCCATTCACACCTGCCTGCTGTTTTTATAAACAACGCATAATCAATCCTTTATACTTCCCTGACGATGTATCGATCGGGAGTAAAGATGATCAACGATATTCTGGCCCCTGGCCTGCGGGTGGTGTTCTGCGGAATCAACCCGGGTAAGTCCTCGGCGCACACCGGTTTTCACTTTGCCCATCCGGGTAATCGCTTCTGGAAGGTGATCTACCAGGCCGGGTTTACCGACAGGCTACTCAAGCCCGAAGAGGAGCAGCATCTGCTGGATACGCGCTGCGGGATCACCATGCTGGTCGAGCGGCCTACGGTGCAGGCAAGCGAGGTCAACCTGCATGAGCTGCGCAGCGGCGGGCGGGAGCTGATCAAGAAGATAGAGGATTATCAGCCGGCCGCGCTGGCGATCCTCGGCAAGCAGGCCTACGAGCAGGCGTTTAGCCAGCGTGGAACGCAGTGGGGCAAGCAGAGCATCATGATTGGCGTTACGCAGGTTTGGGTGCTGCCGAACCCGAGCGGGCTCAACAGGGCGACGCTGGATAAGCTGGTGGAAGCGTATCGCGAGCTGGATGAGGCGCTGATGGTGCGGGGGCTGTAATCCTCTGAGGCCTGATGCCCTCACCCTTACCCTTTCCCACAGGGAGAGGGAATAAACAAAAAAAAAGCTCCCCGAAGGGAGCTTTTTCACTGTCAGGACCGATTAGTCGTCCAGGAAGCTACGCAGTACTTCAGAGCGGCTTGGATGACGCAGCTTACGCAGCGCCTTCGCTTCGATCTGACGGATACGTTCACGGGTAACGTCGAACTGTTTACCCACTTCTTCCAGCGTGTGGTCGGTGTTCATATCAATACCGAAACGCATACGCAGGACTTTTGCTTCACGGGCGGTCAGGCCAGCCAGAACGTCGTGCGTCGCAGCGCGCAGGCTCTCGGTGGTGGCAGAGTCCAGCGGCAGCTCGAGGGTGGTATCCTCGATGAAATCACCCAGATGCGAATCTTCATCATCACCGATTGGTGTTTCCATGGAGATTGGCTCTTTGGCGATCTTCAGCACTTTACGGATCTTGTCTTCCGGCATCAGCATGCGCTCGGCCAACTCTTCCGGCGTCGGCTCGCGGCCCATCTCCTGCAGCATCTGGCGGGAGATACGGTTGAGCTTGTTGATGGTCTCAATCATATGCACCGGGATACGGATGGTGCGCGCCTGATCCGCGATAGAGCGGGTGATAGCCTGACGGATCCACCAGGTTGCGTAGGTGGAGAACTTGTAACCACGACGGTATTCAAACTTATCTACCGCTTTCATCAGACCGATGTTGCCTTCCTGAATCAGATCCAGGAACTGCAGACCACGGTTGGTGTATTTCTTGGCGATAGAGATAACCAGACGCAAGTTCGCTTCAACCATCTCTTTCTTCGCACGGCGGGCTTTCGCTTCACCGATGGACATACGACGGTTGATGTCTTTAACCTGCTCGATGGTCAGGCCGGTCTCTTCTTCAATCTGATGCAGTTTCTGCAGGCCGCGATGCACATCGTCCTTCACGTCGTGCAGTTTTTCGGACCACGGCTTGTTCATCGCGATAGCCGCGTTGAACCAGGTTTCGCTGGTTTCGTTGCCGGTGAAGAGGGTAATGAAGTTCTTCTTCGGCATTTTGCACTGCTCAACGCACAGCTTCATGATGATGCGTTCCTGGGTACGTACGCGATCCATCATCACGCGCATGCTGTTCACCAGGTAGTCGAACTGTTTTGGCACCAGGCGGAACTGTTTGAAGACTTCAGACAGCTTCAGGATCTCTTCCTGAGCGGCGGCATGGCTGCGGCCTTTCGCTTTGATGGTGTCACGCGTCACTTCGTACTGGGTACGCAGCTCGGCAAACTTCTCACGCGCCAGCTCCGGGTCGATGCTGTTGTCATCGTCCGCGGTGTCGTCGTCGCTCTCTTCCTCATCTTCGTCTTCGTCATCATCCATCTCTTCCTGAGACAGTTCAGAACCGACGTGAGTGGCGGTAGGCGCCATATCTTCTTCAGCGTTCGGGTCGACAAAACCGGTGATCAGGTCAGACAGGCGCGCTTCTTCCGCTTCAACGCGATCGTACTGCTCCAGCAGATAGGTGATCGCTTCCGGGTACTCGGCAACAGAGCACTGAACCTGGTTGATCCCGTCTTCGATGCGTTTTGCGATGTCAATTTCGCCTTCGCGGGTCAACAGTTCAACGGTACCCATTTCGCGCATGTACATGCGGACCGGGTCAGTGGTACGCCCGATTTCAGATTCCACGCTGGACAGTACCTGTGCAGCAGCTTCTTCCGCATCTTCGTCAGTGTTGTTGGAGGTTTCAGCCAGCAACAGATCATCGGCATCCGGTGCTTCTTCCATCACCTGAATGCCCATGTCATTGATCATTTGGATGATATCTTCGATTTGATCTGAATCGACGATATCTTCCGGCAGATGGTCATTGACCTCGGCATAGGTCAGATAGCCTTGCTCCTTACCACGTTGGACAAGAAGTTTCAGCTGTGACTGCGGGTTTTGCTCCATAAGACGGTATCCACACTTAATTCGTTTGATTGGTGTCGGCGATGGGGCTGCCAACCTTTAAAGCGAGGGCGTACTTATATTTTTGCCGCTGCCTCTCAGTGCGGCTGCCGGGGGCTTCCCGATCGATATTCGGCACTTAAGCCGTTAAATTTTTTATTTCTTCGCCAGTTCCTGGTTAATCATCCAGAGCTCCCGGCGTTCTTCGCTGCTTAAACCGTGTGTGCGCTCGCGAGCAATCAACTCTTCCTGGCGCAGCTCAAGCATCGAATCAAACATATGGTTGAGTGAGTCGGTGAACGTTTTTTCTGCAATGTCCTTATCTGCTATATCGTCCCACATCGACAATTTTTCAAGGGTAGCGGCCTCTTTTGTGCCGCGATAATGCTCTAAAAGTTGTCCGGTGGTCAGACCTGGCTGAGACAAACACGTATTGACCAGTTCTGAAAATAAGCCAAGTCCGGGCAATTTTTCGTGGTTTAAACCCGCCAGCGACGGCACCTGCGGCGCAAGCTCGGGGTTTTGGACCAGCAACCCTATCAGTATACGCATGGTTGTGCGTTTTAGCTGAGGCGCGGGGCGAACCGCACCGTTTTCAGCCTGTTTTGGCATTAAACGTTCAAGCTGGCTGTCATCCAGAATGCCGAGCTTGTTGCCTAACTCCTGACGCAGATAGATGCGAAGCGTTTCGCCGGGCACCTGGCTGATTAACGGCAACGCCAGCGTACTGAGCTGCGCGCGCCCGTCAGGGGTACTCAAATCGACCTGCGGCATCAGGCTGTTAAACAAAAACGTGGAGAGCGGCTGAGCCTGCTCCATCCGCGCTTCAAACGCCGCTTTGCCCTCTTTACGCACCAGCGTATCCGGGTCTTCACCGTCGGGCAGAAACATAAAGCGTAGCTGACGCCCGTCGGTCATGTAGGGTAGCGCGGTTTCCAGCGCGCGCCAGGCGGCGTCGCGTCCTGCGCGGTCACCGTCGTAACAGCAGATGACGTTGTTGGTCACCCTGAACAGCAGTTGAATATGATCGGCGGTGGTGGACGTCCCTAACGACGCAACCGCGTAGTTGATGTCGTACTGCGCCAGGGCCACGACGTCCATATAGCCTTCGACGACCAGAAGACGCGGAGGTTCCGCATTATTCTGCTGCGCCTCATAAAGACCGTACAGCTGGCGGCCCTTATGGAAAATATCGGTTTCCGGGGAGTTAAGGTATTTCGGCAGGGCATCACCCAGCACGCGACCACCAAAACCAATTACCCGGCCACGCTTGTCGCGGATCGGGAACATCACCCGTTCGCGGAAGCGGTCGTAGCTTCGTCCCTGGTCGTTGGTGACCAGCATGCCTGCATCGATGAGAGACTTACGATCTTCGCTATTGCCGCCAAAACGCTTTAACACGTTGTCCCAGCCGGGCGGGGCGTAACCAATAGCGAAACGCGCAATGACATCGTCGCTCAGTCCGCGCTTGTTCAGATACTGACGCGCAGGCTCAGCCGCAGAGTGCTTAAGAGACTGTTGGTAAAACGAATTCAGGCCATCCATCAGTTGATACAGCGTTTGCCGTTGATGGCGCTCGATCTGACTTGGCCCACTGCCTGCTTCATACGGCACTTCAAGGTTATGCATTGCCGCCAGCTCTTCGACGGTTTCAACGAACTCGAGCTTGTCGTAGTTCATCAAAAAATCGACGGCATTACCGTGTGCGCCACAGCCGAAGCAATGGTAGAACTGCTTTTCACCGTTTACGGTGAAGGAGGGGGTTTTTTCGTTATGGAACGGACAGCACGCATGGTAGTTCTTGCCCTGCTTTTTTAGCTTTACCCGCGCGTCGATGAGATCGACGATGTCGGTTCTGGCAAGCAGGTCATTGATGAAAACGCGTGGGATTCTTCCGGCCATATGCCCCGTTATTTTTAGTGACTCATAAACGAAAACAAGCCGCGCATTCCTTCCGGAAGCACGGCCTTACGACTATTACTCTGTCTGTCAATTGAGGGCTGAGGCCCTCAACCAATTAGTACAGACGAGTACGGCGTGCGTTTTCGCGAGCCAGTTTCTTCGCGTGACGTTTCACAGCGGAAGCTTTAGCGCGCTTACGTTCGGTCGTTGGTTTTTCATAAAACTCACGACGACGAACTTCAGCCAGAACACCTGCTTTCTCGCATGAACGTTTGAAGCGACGCAGTGCTACGTCGAACGGCTCGTTTTCACGTACTTTAATTACCGGCATGTAACTCTCACCTTTAATAAATTCGGTTTGCCGCTGGCATCAACGCCAGCTTATTTCAAAATGGTGCGGAATTTTACTGCAAATGCTGCTGCTTTGTAAAGCACCGATGCGATTTTGAAAGGGACTTTAATAAGGGTGAGGAGTATACACGAGCCTTCTTCCTGGGGCGAACAAAGTTTTACATCAACCCGCCCAGGCTCTACACTGCGCGGTATTGAAACGAGGTAAAACAAGTCATGCGTGTACTGGGTATTGAAACATCCTGCGATGAAACCGGCATCGCCATTTACGACGACGAAAAAGGGCTTCTGGCCAACCAGCTGTATAGTCAGGTGAAATTGCACGCTGACTACGGCGGCGTCGTACCTGAACTGGCCTCTCGTGACCACGTGCGTAAAACGGTTCCCCTGATTCAGGCGGCGCTGAAAGAGGCCGGGTTGAGTTCAAACGATATCGACGCTGTGGCCTATACCGCAGGCCCGGGCCTGGTCGGCGCGCTGCTGGTCGGCGCGACGGTTGGCCGTTCGCTGGCGTTTGCGTGGGATGTGCCGGCGATCCCGGTTCACCATATGGAAGGGCATCTTCTGGCGCCGATGCTGGAAGAGAATCCGCCTGAGTTCCCGTTTGTGGCGCTGCTGGTCTCCGGCGGTCATACGCAGCTGATTAGCGTAACGGGGATTGGCAAGTACGAGCTGCTGGGCGAGTCGATCGACGACGCCGCCGGTGAAGCGTTCGATAAAACCGCCAAGCTGCTGGGTCTGGATTATCCGGGCGGCCCGATGCTGTCGAAAATGGCGTCGCAGGGAACGGAAGGGCGCTTTGTCTTCCCGCGTCCGATGACCGACCGTCCAGGGCTGGATTTCAGCTTCTCCGGGCTGAAAACCTTCGCGGCGAATACGATTCGCAATAACGATAACAGCGAGCAGACCCGCGCCGATATCGCCCGCGCGTTCGAAGATGCGGTGGTGGACACGCTGATGATCAAGTGCAAGCGCGCGCTGGATCAGACCGGCTTTAAGCGTCTGGTGATGGCGGGTGGCGTGAGCGCTAACCGCACGCTGCGCGCGAAGCTCGCCGAGATGATGCAAAAGCGTCGCGGGGAAGTGTTCTATGCCCGTCCGGAATTTTGCACCGACAACGGCGCGATGATCGCTTACGCCGGAATGGTGCGCCTGAACGCGGGCGCAACGTCCGACCTGAGCGTGTCCGTGCGTCCGCGCTGGCCGCTGGCGGAACTGCCGGAGGCGTAATCCCTCACCCTAACCCTCTCCCACAGGGAGAGGGTATTATGGCCCTACACCCGCAACATCCCTTTCTCTTCCAGAAACGCAATAATCGTCGCCAGACCGTCGCCCGCTTTCAGGTTGGTAAAGGTCCACGGGCGCTCGCCGCGCATGCGGTTGGTGTCGCGCTCCATCACCTCCAGCGACGCGCCGACGTACGGCGCGAGGTCGGTTTTATTGATCACCAGAAAATCGGATTTGGTGATCCCCGGCCCGCCCTTGCGCGGGATTTTTTCCCCTTCGGCCACGTCGATCACGTAGATGGTCAGATCCGCCAGCTCCGGGCTGAACGTCGCGCTCAGGTTGTCTCCGCCGCTTTCCACGAAGATCAGATCCAGATTGCCGAACTTCTCGCTTAACGCCTCCACTGCCGCCAGGTTCATCGACGCATCTTCACGAATGGCGGTATGCGGGCAGCCGCCCGTTTCCACGCCGACGATGCGCTCCGGCTCCAGCGCGCCTGCCTCGGTGAGGATGCGCTGATCCTCTTTGGTGTAGATATCGTTCGTGACCACCGCCAGGTGATACGTGTCGCGCATCGCCTTGCAGAGCGCTTCCAGCAGCGCGGTTTTGCCCGATCCTACCGGGCCGCCCACGCCTACGCGCAGGGGATGTTTGTAATCAGCCATGTTGACTCCTCAGGAACGGAATAGTCGTGAATATTGGGTTTCGTGGCGCGCGGAGGCGATGGCGGACAGCGGCGTTGCTGCCCCCAGCGCGTCGTCGCTGCGCAAAAATGCCTGTTCAAGCCCGGCGGCGTAATGGTCGCCCAGTTCGATAATCAGCTGCTGCGCGGCCTGTTGCCCAAACGGCACCAGCTTGACGCCCGCCATCACCGCGCTCTCCATCCAGCTGTAGCCGAGGCTCAGCGCCAGCTCGCGCGCGCTAATGCCCCAGCGCACGCCGAGCCAGGCCATGCCGCAGAGCTGGCTTTGCATAAACAGCGGCAGCCATTCGGGCGGACAGTCAGGTTCCCAGCTCTTAATCAGCCGCGTAAACGCCGCTCCACGGTTGCGCTCCTCTTCGCGCAGCTCGCGCGTTTCCCGACAGGCGAGAAGGTATGCCGTCCAGCGTTTTGCATTTGTAAGAGAGCGTTGCTCGCAGGCCTGATAAAGACGGATAAACAGCGGCAGATCGACGCAGAAAAAGCTCTGCTCCATCTGCTGGATTTGCCAGCGTTTGAACGCGTCGGCGTTGGTGACCCAGCCTGCCTCAACGGCCCACTCCAGCCCCTGCGACCAGGTAAACGACCCGACCGGCAGGCTGCTGCTGGAGAGCTGCATCAGGCGCAGCCTCTGGCGGGCGTGCTCCATCAGCTCATCAGCGCCAGCAGGGCAGAGACGATCAGCCCGCCGCCGAAGGTTTTACGCAGGCCGTCGTGACGGCGCAGCAGCAGCCCTGCGGCAAAGCTGGCGCACAGCACCGTGGCGCTGGCGAGCATAAAGCCGCTGGTGAAGAGCCAGAAGCTGTGGCCGGACATCTCCACGCCGTGCGCCCAGCCGTGGAACATCGCCAGGGCAGGCACCGCCAGCAGCAGGCGGTTTTCAGTTTTAAACATCATCACGCCGGATACCGCCAGCGAGGCGATAATCAGCATCTCCATACCGCTGAAGCCGCCGAGCAGGCTGCCCGCAATGGCGCCGACAAGCATCATCCCGAGGGTGGCAAACGGCAGCAGGAGTTTGCGACCGCTCAGCGCCGAGAGCACGCCTGCGCCCGCCAGCATCAGCAGGTGATCGAGCCCGGTCAGCGGATGAAGAAATCCTGCCTGGAAGCTGTCCGTGCCGTGGCCGGGATGCGCGAGCGCGGGAACGGAAAAAGCCAGCAGTAACAGCGGTAAATACTTGCGCATGATGGATCCTTAATGTGAATGAGCGTGAGAATGGCTGTGGCTGTGGGCATCGCTGGCGTAAGCACCCGCTTCCGGTTCAAACGGCAGGCTGGCGTAGGCCACTTCCAGCCCGAACTGGCGCAGCATGTCGTCGAGAACGTGGTCGTGGTGATAGCGCAGCTCGCCGGGCATGATCTGCAGCGGCACGTGGCGGTTGCCCAGGTGATAGCAGGCGCGGGCGAGCAGGAACGGATCGGCGCAGCGCACCACGGAAACTGACTCCGGCGCGGCGATCACTTCGATGACCTCGCTGCCGTCGTCGGTCGTCAGCATGTCGCCCCCGCGCAGCAGCAGGCCGCGCGGCAGCATCAGCCCGGCTTCGCGGCCGTCGTTCAGCGCCACGCGGGCGCGGCTTTTCACCCGCACGTCAATCGGCAGCGTGACGCTGGCGGTAATCGGATGCGCGTGGTCCAGGCGTTGGGTTAAGTAGATCATCATCACTCCTCAAAACAGGAAATAGCGTTGCGCCATCGGCAGAACGTCAGCCGGTTCGCTGGTTATCAGTTCACCGTCGACGCGCACCTCGTAGGTTTGCGAGTCCACGGTGATATTCGGCTGCAGGCCGTTGTGGATCATGTCCGCCTTTTTCACCGTCCGGCAGCCTTTCACCACCGCAATGGCGCTCTGCAGGTTGAGCTGCTGCGGGATGCCGTTCGCACTGGCGGCCTGCGAGATAAACGTCAGTCGGGTAGCGTGGCGCGCGGCGCCCAGCGATCCAAACATTGGACGGTAATGCACCGGCTGCGGCGTGGGGATCGAGGCGTTGATATCTCCCATTGGCGCGCAGGCGATCATTCCGCCCTTGACGATGGTGGCAGGCTTCACGCCGAAGAACGCCGGGGACCAGACCACCAGATCCGCAAGCTTGCCCGCCTCAATCGAACCGACTTCATGGGCGATGCCGTGGGTGAGCGCCGGGTTAATGGTGTATTTGGCGACGTAGCGCTTTACGCGGAAGTTGTCGTTATCGCCGGTCTCTTCCGGCAGGGCGCCGCGCTGGACCTTCATGCGGTGCGCCACCTGCCAGGTGCGGATAATCACTTCCCCGACGCGGCCCATGGCCTGAGAATCAGACGACGTGAGCGAGAACGCGCCGATGCCGTGCAGCACGTCTTCGGCGGCAATGGTTTCACGACGAATGCGGGATTCCGCAAACGCCACGTCCTCGGCGATATCCGGATCGAGGTGATGGCAAACCATCAGCATGTCGAGATGCTCGTCGATGGTGTTCACCGTGTAGGGCAAGGTCGGGTTGGTGGAAGAGGGCAGAATATTCGGATGCGCGCAGGCGGTGATGATATCCGGCGCGTGGCCGCCGCCCGCGCCTTCGGTGTGGAAAGTGTGGATGGTGCGTCCGGCGATGGCCGCCAGCGTGTCTTCGACAAACCCGGACTCGTTCAGCGTGTCGCTGTGCAGCGCCACCTGAATATCCATCTCGTCAGCCACCTCCAGCGAGCAGTTAATTGCCGCGGGCGTCGCGCCCCAGTCTTCGTGGATCTTTAGCCCGATGGCGCCCGCGGCAATCTGCTCGCGCAGGGCGTCCGGGCTGGAGCCGTTACCCTTGCCGAGTAGGCCAATATTCACCGGCAGCGTATCGGCAGCCTGCAGCATGCGGGCGATATACCATGGCCCCGGCGTGCAGGTGGTGGCGTTGGTGCCCGCCGCCGGTCCGGTGCCGCCGCCGATCATGGTGGTGACGCCGGAAACCAGCGCCTCTTCCGCCTGCTGCGGGCAGATCCAGTGGATGTGGGTGTCGATCCCGCCGGCGGTGACGATCTTCCCTTCAGCGGCAATGACTTCCGTTGCCGCGCCAATGGGGATCGTCACGCCGGGCTGAATGTCCGGGTTCCCGGCTTTGCCGACGGCGAAGATCCGTCCGTCCTTGACGCCGATATCGGCTTTTACGATCCCCCAGTGATCGACGATCAGCGCGTTGGTGAGAACCAGATCCACGCAGCCCTCAGCGGTCATCTGCCCCTGACCCATGCCGTCGCGGATCACCTTTCCGCCGCCGAACTTGACCTCTTCGCCGTAGACCGTGAGATCGTCTTCCACTTCGATCCACAGCTCGCTGTCGGCCAGCCGCACTTTATCCCCGGTGGTGGGGCCGAACATATCGGCATACGCCCGGCGCGAAATCTCAGCCATGTTTCACCTCGCCCATCACCTCGCCGCGAAAGCCGAAAATGCGCTGCGCCCCGGTGACCTGAACCAGCGTCACTTCCCGCTTCTGGCCGGGCTCGAAGCGCACGGCGGTGCCCGCCGGGATGTTCAGTCGGTAGCCTTTGGTGGCTTCCCGATCGAACTTCAGCGCCGGGTTGACCTCGTAAAAGTGGTAGTGCGATCCGACCTGGATCGGCCTGTCGCCGTGATTTTCGACAACCACGCGTTGGGTTTCACGCCCGACGTTGAGGGCAATCGTTCCGGGCTGGATCTGGTATTCACCTGGGATCATCACGCGCTCCTTAGACGATCGGGTTGTGGACGGTGACGAGCTTCGATCCGTCCGGGAAGGTGGCTTCGACCTGAATATCCGGGATCATCTCCGGGACGCCCTCCATTACCTGGTCGCGCCTCAGGACGTGGCGGCCCGCTTCCATCAGCGAGGCGACGGTTTCGCCATCGCGCGCGCCCTCCATAATGAAGGCGCTGATCAGCGCGACCGATTCCGGGTAATTGAGCTTTACCCCGCGCGCGAGGCGGCGTTCTGCAACCAGCGCGGCGGTGAACAGCAACAGCTTGTCTTTTTCTCTGGGGGTCAGTTCCATAATGTTTCTCTTATGTCTGCCAGATACGCGGCGAACAGGCGGTTTTGGTGGTGAGAAGCGGGCGAAGCGACTGCCAGATGTCGCGCATCACCCGCTGGCAAATCAGGTTGTCGTTGGAGAGAAAGCGCACCGACAGCAGATCGTCAACGAGCGTTGCACCTGCATAATTTTCCAGCGGGGCGAGCCGTTCGCGCACCGCGTCGAGATGTTCTTCTTTGGCCGGATAGAACAGCAGCGTGCCGAGCCACGGATGCCCGGCGACGGGCGTGAGATCGCCGTCGCTAAGATGCTGACGCTCGATCAGGCGCGGTTCGTCTTCAACCCAGATTTCAAGGCGGCTTTCCAGCGTGCCGTGGCTAAAGGTCTCAGCGATCACCGGACGCCCCAGGCAGTACAGCTCCCACGCCAGCAGCGTGCTGGAGGCCTTCAGGTGGAAGACGGAGCGCAGCGCGGCATTCGCGCCGGGGAAGATAATGGTGTCCTGCGGGAGCCACTCCAGCGTGGAATCTTCATCGAGGTAAAAATGCTGGTTCAGACGCGCCTGCGGGCCGCTGCTGCGATAGAACTTGCTCGCCCCGGGCATGGTGATGAGCGCGTGGCTTTTGGCGTCCAGCCGAACGGAAATGTCCAGCGTATCGCCGCCCACAATCCCGCCGGGCGGGTGCAGCAGGTAAAGGTGGCAGGTTTCCCCTTCGGGGTAAAACGGACGTTGAACGGTGAGCGGCCCGACGTGGTGGGCGGAGTGCAGGAGGGTTTTCTCAGGGGTGTGACAAAACTGCAGGGCAAGCGACGCCTGCCAGCCTTTATACGTATTATCAGTGACCTGAGCTGCTAACATGCTGCATCCATTTCCACACCATCGGGATACGTTTCAGTATGCCCTGGCGGAAATGAAGGCTGTCATACGAGTCGCTTATGGATGGTCAGACAGGAGAAATACAAAAGCACGGCCTGGGCCGTGCTCTGTAGATGAATGACGATCCTACTTCAGGTGTTCATGCAACGCTGCACCTGCCTGCTCAAGGGCAACTTTCACCGTTGGCTCCTGGCTCAGCGGGTTAAGCAGGCCGTAGTCGTGGATCATGCCGTTATAGCGCGTGACGGTCACCGGGACGCCAGCCGCATCCAGTTTACGCCCGAATGCTTCACCTTCATCCCGAAGAACGTCCAGCTCCGCTGTCTGGATCAGCGTCTCGGGGAAGCCTTTCAGCTGCGCGGTGCTGGCGCGAAGCGGAGAGGCAAGGATATTGTTGCGATCGGCAGCGCTGGTGGTGTAGTTATCCCAGAACCATTTCATCATGTTTTTCGACAGGAAATAGCCATTTTCGAACTGGTTATACGAGGCAGTATCAAAGTTCGCATCGGTAACCGGCCAGAGCATGACGTTGTAGCGAATCTTTGGCCCATTGAACTGTTTGGCCTGCAGCGCCACCGAAGCCACCATGTTGCCGCCCACGCTGTTACCCACCAGACCCAGACGGCTACCGTCCACGCCAATTTCCTGACCGTGCCCGGCGACCCATTTTGTCGCTTCATAGGCCTGATTAATTGCTACCGGGAAATGGGCCTCAGGTGACGGAGTGTAATCGACGTAAACCGCAGCGGCACCCGAAGCGCGAACGAGGTCGCGGATTAAGCGTTCGTGGGTAGGGAAGTCACCCAGCACCCAGCCGCCGCCGTGAAAGAACATAAAAGCGGGGAGCGTGCCGCTGGCGTTTTCAGGTTTCACTATTTTCAGTTTTATCGCCTGGCCATTTACCTGGATCGTTTTTTCAGAGACCTGAGCGGGCGGCAGTTTTGCGCCTTGCTGTGCGCCAATCAGTACCTGGCGGGCCTCCTGCGGGGTCATCTGTTCCATTGGCTTACCCTTGCCGGAATTCAAAACATTAAGAAATGCCTGTACGCCTGCGGTCGGGGTTGGGGTATTGGTGGTTTGAGCGGATGCCGCAGCTGACGCGAAGACTGAAGAAACCAGGATGGCGGTTAGTGTTTTCATGGTAGTACCTCTTTAAGCGTATTTGATCGGATGAGATAACTATGTAGTGCGCTATTTAGTTGTTGGTATAATACTTGCGCGCAAGATACTTTTAGTCAAACATTATTTATAATTTTTTCAGGAAACCGATTCGGAGTTGATAGAAAAATGAAAGAAAACAAAACGCTAGACGATTTACTTTGTTTCTCGCTGTACTCGGTCACCAACGCGTTCGTTCGCCAGTATCGCCCTTTACTGCAAGAGATGGATCTAACCTATCCGCAATTCGTTGTTTTGATGGCGCTTTATGAGAAAGACAACATCCCACTTCGCGATCTCAGCGATAAGACATTTTTTGATTCGGGCACATTGACCCCGCTTGTACAAAAGCTTGAGGCAAAAGGATTTCTCAACCGTATCGCGGTTGTGGGTGATGAAAGGATGAAAAATGTTGTACTGACCGACAAGGCCAAAGACCTGAAGAAACGGGTGATGGCATTGCCGGACCAGATTCGCTGCAACATGCGGATGAATGACGATGAGCTTGAGACGCTAAAAAAACTCTCCCGGACGCTGCTCGACGATTTGTAAGAACCCTTCGGCGGGGTGAACCCACCGAAGTGATGTGTCGTTACCGGTAGTCCTCCGCATCCACGTCATACCCGGACGGCTCCCAGCGGATCGCCAGCAGCTACGCCAGGCCGATAAACGGCGCCAGCGCAATCACCCAGAACACGGCGGTATCCAGCGAGGCGACCAGCAGCGGGAATAGAAACAGCGACAGCGTGGAACTGCTGCGCATCAGCGTCTGGTTGAGGCCCACGCCCACGCCGCGCAGCGAGGTCGGGTAGCTCAGCGAGGCAAACGTCATGGTATGCGCGCCCGGGCCGAAGCCCTGACCGAAAAGGAAAAGCGCCAGCATGGCTACGGCAAGCACGCCTTCAGAGGCACCTTCCGGTCGGCCAATCAGCGCCAGGCCAAGCAATGCGACAAGCTGGCAGGCATAACCCGCAAGCGACATCCGCCAGGCGCCGAAGCGTGGTACGTAGCGTACCGCCAGCAGTCCGCCGACGAAGGCAAACAGCAGGTTAAGCGCCAGAGAAATGAGAATGGTGGTGAGCATCGACTGGACAAAGAAGCTGGAGATGATCACCGGCAGGCCAAACGCCACGGCGTTGTAGGCAAACGACGAGACGACGGACAGCAGAGTGGCGAGCGTCGTGCGGCGCAAGTAGATGCCGCGGAACAGGTTCAGATAATTTGACCATTTCGCTTTATTCACGACAGGTGCGGGCTGGCCGAGCGCGTCCTGCGGCACGTGGGCATTGATGTTATACGACTGGCGTAAAATCGACGCCGCCTCTTTCAGGTTGCCCTGATTCGCCGCCCAGACCGGAGATTCGCTCATATAGCGGCTGCGGATGGCGATAATCACCAGCGCGGGCACCGCGCCAAAGCCGAGAATCAAACGCCACAGCCAGTCGCTGTGGCTCTCCGGCAGCACGGCGTAGAAGAAAAGCACCAGCAGGTAGGAGATGCTGATGGCGGCATACCAGGTGGGGCACCACATCGCGACGCTGGAGGCCTTATTTCCGGGCCCTTTCAGCCTGGCGAACTCGCTTAAAAACGCCATCGCCACGGGAAGGTCGATCCCGACCCCCAGCCCCATCACAAAGCGGGCGCCCGCGAGCACATATTCGTTCGGGGCCAGCGCACAGGCGATCGCTGCCACCACGAAGAACACCATATCAGCCATAAAAACGCGGTAGCGCCCGATTTTATCCGTGAGGTAACCGCCGAGCAGCGCCCCGACAATGGCACCAAAGGTAATCGCCGAGGCCACCATACCGGTACCGGCGGGTGTCAGGTTAAATTCGCGGGTGATGTCTTTAATGCCGAACGCCAGCGCGCCCAGATCGTAGGCATCGAGGAAAATACCGCCCAGCGCGATACTGACCACGATACGGGCGTTTGCCCGGCCCTGAGAGCCGTCATTAACGAGGCGTGATACGTCCGACGCGCTGCGCACCCACTGGATGTCGCCATCCGGGGTGCTTCCTGCCGTTGAAAGGGGAGTTGATTCTGTGATTTCAGCCATTTTCTTCTTGTGTGGTTGTGTTGTGTCCCTAACAGTTACCACAGGCAGAAGGTGACCAAAATCACATTTGGCTATAAGGCATAACTAACCCTTCGGAGCGTCTTTTTTCTTTCTCTTGAGCTTCGTCCAGATTTTGGTCTCCTGACGACGCCACAGGCGCTGAATATTGTCGTGATGACGCAGCAGGATAAGACAGGAGAGCATCGACACCGGGAAGGTGAACTGGGGTTTGAACCACCAGACGTAGAACGGGGCGATCAGCGCGCTGACGATGGCGCCCAGCGACGAGTAGCCGCTCAGAAGAATGGTCAGAAGCCAGGTCCCGGCCATGACGCCGGTGAGATCCCAGCCGATAGGCGCAATGGCGCCAAAGGCGGTCGCAACGCCTTTTCCGCCTTTAAAGCCGAAGAATACGGGCCAGATGTGGCCGACGCAGGCGGCAATAGCAATGAGCCCCAGCCAGAACGGCGTAACGCCCAGCGCATAGGCGCCCCAGACGGGCAGCATCCCTTTCAGAACATCAAAAATCAAAACCGCTACGGCCGCTCCCTTGCCGCCAATTCGTAGTACGTTGGTCGCCCCCGGATTCCCGGAACCATTTTCACGCGGGTCAGGTAACCCGGCAATGCGGCAGACCAGAATGGCGCTGGAGATTGAGCCGCAAAGATAGGCGAGGAGGATCATTCCAGGCGCGATTGCACTCATAACGCTGTTCCGTTTTGAAAATGTATCTGTATTCTCAGCATCTGTGGATAATACGCATAATTCGCCGGAAGTGGTATCCGGTTTAGCCAAAAAGCAGGCAGGTCGTGATGGATATTGTATTTATAGAGCAACTTTCGGTAATCACCACAATTGGTGTTTACGACTGGGAACAGACCATCGAGCAGAAGCTGGTGTTCGATATCGAAATGGGATGGGATAACCGCAAATCGGCAAAAAGCGATGACGTGAACGACTGTCTGAGCTATGCCGACATCAGTGAAACGGTCATCGCCCACGTTGAAGGGCAACGTTTTGCGCTGGTCGAACGGGTGGCGGAAGAAGTCGCAGAATTGCTGTTGAAAAAATTCAATTCACCGTGGGTGCGCATCAAGCTGAGCAAGCCGGGAGCGGTGGCGCGCGCCGCCAACGTTGGCGTCATTATTGAGCGTGGCACAAATCTGAAAGGCAAGAATTAACGTCATAATTGCTAAACCATTTTAGGTTATACCGGTCTTAAAGCTGTATCTTTCACGGTAGCCGTTGGGGCGACCGTTTTTTTATATCTTTTTTAGGGGTTTATAGATGAGCGATATGCACTCGCTGCTGGTGGCGGCAATACTGGGTGTGGTCGAAGGATTGACGGAGTTTTTGCCGGTCTCCAGTACGGGCCATATGATTATCGTTGGCCATCTGCTGGGCTTTGAAGGCGATACCGCAAAA
The DNA here is from genome assembly GCF_014930495.1 of Enterobacter cloacae complex sp. S3. Lineage (NCBI taxonomy): Bacteria > Pseudomonadati > Pseudomonadota > Gammaproteobacteria > Enterobacterales > Enterobacteriaceae > Enterobacter > Enterobacter cloacae complex sp. S3. The sequence goes on from NZ_JADBRD010000007.1 coordinate 218,193, forward strand.
ACGTTTGAAGTGGTGATCCAGCTGGGGTCTATTCTGGCGGTGGTCGTAATGTTCTGGCGTCGCCTGTTTGGCCTGATCGGCATCCATTTTGGCCGTCCGCCTCAGCACGAGGGGGCCAGTAAAGGTCGTCTGTCACTGATCCATATTCTGCTTGGGATGATCCCTGCGGTGGTGCTGGGCCTGGTGTTCCACGACGCCATCAAATCGCTGTTTAACCCGATTAACGTAATGTACGCGCTGGTGGTGGGGGGCTTCCTGCTGATCGCCGCGGAAGTGCTGAAGCCAAAAACGCCGCGGGCGGAAGGTCTGGACGATATGACGTATCGTCAGGCGTTTATCATTGGTTGCTTCCAGTGTCTGGCGCTGTGGCCGGGCTTCTCGCGTTCAGGCGCAACCATCTCCGGCGGGATGCTGATGGGCGTAAGCCGTTACGCCGCGTCAGAGTTCTCGTTCCTGCTGGCGGTGCCGATGATGATGGGCGCCACCGTACTCGACGTCTATAAGAGCTATCACTTCCTGACGGCTGGCGACATTCCGATGTTCGCCGTCGGCTTCATCACCGCGTTTATCGTGGCGCTGATTGCCATTAAAACCTTCCTGCAGCTGATTAAGCGTATCTCGTTTATTCCGTTCGCGATCTATCGCTTTATCGTGGCGGCTGCGGTGTACGTGGTCTTCTTCTGACCGATGGCCCTCAGTCTTTCGGCTGAGGGCAATGCTTTTCCTTCCAGTCCGACACCGCCTGAATTCGCCGTTTCGTGAGCTCTTCGCGAATTTCCGGCCCTTTGAATCCCGCTTCGACAACGTCCTTCGTGGGCACCGCTTTCGCTACGTCCCAGGCTTTGCGCAGTAAGCGTCCCTGCGGGTAATCGCACGCTTCAAACCCGGTACGACCGCGCACGTCAGCTTCGCTGGTGAGCGCGATTTGCTCGACGCGATGGGGTTTGCGCCAGGCGTCGATGTTATCGAAAAGCTTAACGATGGTGGCCGGTTTCAGAATAGGGAAGGTGTGGATCAGATCGTGGAACTCGGCCACCAGTTTCGCCAGATCGCGGATCTCGTTCGGCACGCGCAGACGCTGGCACAGCCCCTCGACCAGCTTCACCCCCGCCGGGCCGTGCCCGTGGTGGCGAGGCCAGAATTCTTTTGGCGTTAAGCCTTTGCCGAGATCGTGGCACAGGGTGGAAAAGCGCACGTCCACGTCAGGGCTGAGCATGGCCGCCATGCTCAGGGTCATCAGCGTGTGTACGCCGGTATCAATTTCCGGGTGCCATTTTGCCGGGGCAGGCACGCCAAACAGCGCGTCTATTTCCGGGAACAGCACCTTCAGCGCGCCGCAGTCGCGCAGGACCTGGAAAAAGACCTGCGGGTTGCGCGTGGTGAGGGCATTTTCCGTCTCTTTCCAGACGCGCTCTGGCGTCAGGTGTTCAAGCTCGCCCGCCTCTGTCATGGCGGTCATCAGCGCCATTGTCTCATCGGCAATACGGAAACTGAGATGGGCGTAACGCGCGGCAAAGCGCGCCACGCGCAGCACGCGGAGCGGATCTTCAGAAAACGCCGGGGAGACGTGGCGTAAAAGGCGGTTGCGCAGATCGTCCTGACCGCCATAGGCGTCAACGATCTGCCCGTCCTCGTCCTGCGCCAGCGCGTTGATGGTGAGATCGCGGCGCAGGAGATCTTGCTCCAGCGTCACGTCCGGCGCGGCATAGCAGGTGAAGCCCGTATAGCCCGAGCCCGATTTCCGCTCGGTACGCGCCAGGGCATACTCTTCACGGCTTTTCGGGTGCAGGAACACGGGAAAATCGCGGCCTACCTGCTGGTAGCCCGCGTCGAGCATCTCTTCAGGGGTAGCGCCAACCACCACCCAGTCTTTATCTTTGACCGGCAGACCTAACAACGCATCACGTACCGCACCACCGACCAGATAACTCTTCACGCCCAACTCTCCCGTTTTCTCTTTTCCAGAATGATACGTAAGTCTGGCAGAGAAGACGAATTAGTTCATCCAGCGGTCTTTACGCTTGCGGCTTGGGATCAGATGCGGCAGCACCAGACCCAACACCAGACCCACGCCCAGCACGCCGCCGCCATACATAAACCACTGCATGATGATGGTGCGCTGTTTGTCGTCGAGCTGCAGATTAGCGGCATTCACTTTCTTCTGCGCGACAATCAGCTCGTTTTTCAGTTTCTGGTTCTCTTCTTTCAGACCGTTAATCACCCCGTCGCTTTGCGCCACTTTCTGCTGCATTTCAGCGGTGCGCTGGTTCCAGGTGCCGTCGATGTTGTTCAGCTTATCGGTCAGGGTCTTCACCTGGTTTTCCAGATCGGGAACGCGCGTGCGCAGGCTTGGCACGGTGCTCAGCTCTTTCAGCGGGATCCAGGACGTACGGCCGGTACTGTCGCGAACCTGACCGTAATTGGTGTCCGCGTTGGTCTGTAACAGGGTAACTTCCTCGCCGGCATTCACCGTGCCCACGAGGCGATAATTATCTCCGGGGCCACTGCGTACCCAGGTGTTCAGTTCGTCAGAAACGTAACGCTTCTCTTCAGCGTGCACTGCGGTTGCGGCGCTAAAAGCGAGTAAAGTAAGTCCAATCAGGCGTAATTTAAGCATCATTAGTCGTTATTTTCATAAATAGTGGAACGATAGTAGTGGCAACAGTGTCTCTACGCAAAGCATTCGTCAGCAATCAGAATCATCTGTGTCACGACTCTACAGATTTACACCCGACAAATTGCTCATTGCATGGCAATTTGGCGCAAAATACTATGTACTGACAAACAAATGGCGAGGAAGTTCGCCCTCATTGACGCGTCTGTGACGCACGCAAAAGTACAAGGCTATGGCACAAGAAATCGAATTAAAGTTTATCGTCGAAAAAGACAGCGTTGACGCACTCCGCCAGCATCTGCATACGCTTTCCGGCGAACACCATGCACCGGTACAACTGCTTAATATCTATTACGAAACGCCAGACAACTGGCTGCGCCGCCACGATATGGGGCTGCGCATCCGCGGCGCGAGCGGGCGCTACGAGATGACGATGAAAATTGCCGGCCGCGTGGTCGGCGGTTTACATCAGCGCCCGGAATACAATATCGACATCAGCAAGCCAGAACTTGAGCTGGAACGTTTCCCGACGGAAGTCTGGCCAGATGGCGAGCTGCCTTCCACGCTGGCGGAACAGGTGCAGCCGCTGTTCAGCACTGATTTCTGGCGCGAAAAATGGCTGGTGACGGAAGGCAAAAGCCGCATCGAAATCGCCCTCGATCTTGGCGACGTGAAGGCGGGTGAGTGCCAGGAGCCGATTTGTGAACTCGAGCTTGAGCTGCTGGAAGGGGACGCGAATGACGTGCTGAAGCTGGCGCGCAGGCTGGTGAACCAGTCCGGACTGCGTCAGGGAAGCCTGAGTAAAGCCGCGCGGGGTTACCATCTGGCCGCCGGAAATGCGCCGCGCGTGCTAAAAGAGACGACCATCCTGCACGTTGCGCCGAAGGCCAGCGTTGAGCAGGGTCTGGAAGCCGCGCTGGAGCTGGCGCTTTCTCGGTGGCAGTACCATGAAGAGCTGTGGGTGCGAAATGTGAAAAATGCGAAATCCCACGTGCTGGCGGCGATTGCCCTGGTACGCCATACCCTGACGCTGTTCGGCGGTATTGTTCCTCGCAAAGCGAGCGCTCACTTACGTGATCTGCTGACGCAAACCGAAACGCTGATGCTCTCCGACGTATCGGCGCAAACGGCGATCTACAGCCCGCAAGCCGCTTCGGCAAAACTGGCGCTGACCGAGTTTCTGGTGACGCGCGGCTGGCGCGCCTTCCTGGATGCGAAAGCGGAGGCCAAAATCGCGGAAAACTTTAAGCGTTTCGCGGATATTCATCTTTCCCGTCATGCCGCCGAGCTGAAGACCACCTTTGCGTATCCGCTCGGCGACCAGTATGGCGATCAGCTTCCCCGTCTGTCGCGCAACATCGACAGCATGCTGCTGCTTTCCGGCGCTTATGACGGCGTTAAAACCCAGGCCTGGCTGGAAAACTGGCAGGGGCTGAAGCATGCCATTGAAACCCGCCAGCATATTGAGATTGAGCATTTCCGTAATGAGGCCATTTCGCAGGAGCCGTTCTGGCTGCACAGCGGAAAACGTTAACTCTGGCAAGGAACCCCTATAATGCCGCTTTCTTCACCGTTACAGCAGCAGTGGCAGACCGTTTGCGAACGTCTGCCTGAGTCATTACCGGCGTCATCGTTAAGCGAGCAGGCGAAGAGCGTGCTCGCCTTCAGTGATTTTGTGCAGGAAAGCATCACCGCCAACCCGGACTGGCTGGCGGAGCTTGAGAACGCGCCGCCGCAGGCGGACGAGTGGCGGCATTACGCCGGCTGGCTGCAAACCGCACTCGAAGACGTTGCGGATGAAGCCACGCTGATGCGCGTCCTGCGCCAGTTCCGCCGTCGGGTGATGGTGCGCATTGCCTGGGCTCAGGCGCTGGAGCTGGTGAGCGAAGAGAGCACGCTGCAGCAGCTAAGCGAGCTGGCGCAAACGCTGATTGTCGCCGCGCGCGACTGGCTCTACGCCGCCTGCTGTAAAGAGTGGGGCACGCCGTGCAGCGAGGAAGGGGTTCCTCAGCCGCTGTTGATTCTGGGGATGGGCAAGCTGGGCGGCTGCGAGCTGAACTTCTCCTCCGACATCGACCTGATTTTTGCCTGGCCCGAGAACGGCTCCACGCGCGGTGGCCGTCGCGAGCTGGACAACGCCCAGTTCTTTACCCGTCTCGGTCAGCGTCTGATTAAGGCGCTGGATCAGCCGACGCAGGACGGTTTTGTTTACCGCGTGGACATGCGCCTGCGCCCGTTTGGCGACAGCGGACCGCTGGTGCTGAGCTTTGCCGCGCTGGAGGATTACTACCAGGAGCAGGGGCGCGACTGGGAGCGCTATGCGATGGTTAAAGCGCGGATCATGGGCGACAGCGACGACGCTTACGCCAACGAGCTGCGCGCCATGCTGCGCCCGTTCGTGTTCCGTCGCTATATCGACTTCAGCGTGATCCAGTCCCTGCGTAATATGAAAGGGATGATCGCCCGTGAGGTGCGCCGTCGCGGGCTGAAAGACAACATCAAGCTCGGCGCGGGCGGCATCCGCGAAATCGAATTTATCGTCCAGGTCTTCCAGCTTATTCGCGGTGGCCGTGAGCCGTCCCTGCAGTCCCGCTCGCTGTTACCGACGCTGAGCGCCATCGAGCAGCTGCACCTGCTGCCGGACGGCGACGCGCAAACCCTGCGCGAGGCCTATCTTTTCCTGCGCCGTCTGGAAAACCTGCTGCAAAGCATCAACGACGAACAGACCCAGACCCTGCCGGGCGATGACCTTAACCGGGCGCGCCTGGCCTGGGGCATGCGCGTGGACGACTGGGCGGCGTTAACCGAACGGCTGGACGCTCACATGGCGGGCGTGCGCCGCATCTTTAACGAGCTGATCGGTGATGACGAAAGTGAATCACCGGACGATGCCCTTTCCGAGCACTGGCGCGAGCTGTGGCAGGACGCGCTCCAGGAAGATGACACCACGCCGGTGCTGACGCACTTAACCGACGACGCCCGCCATCGCGTGGTGGCGCTGATCGCGGATTTCCGTCTTGAGCTGAACAAACGCGCCATCGGCCCGCGCGGCCGTCAGGTGCTGGATCACCTGATGCCGCACCTGCTGAGCGAGGTCTGCTCGCGGGCGGACGCGCCGGTGCCGCTGTCGCGCATGATGCCGCTGCTGAGCGGGATCATCACGCGTACCACCTATCTGGAACTCCTGAGCGAGTTTCCGGGGGCACTGAAGCACCTGATTACGCTCTGCGCCGCGTCGCCGATGGTGGCCAACAAGCTCGCGCGTTACCCGCTGCTGCTGGATGAGCTGCTCGACCCGAACACGCTGTATCAGCCAACGGCGACGGATGCCTACCGGGACGAGCTGCGTCAGTATCTGCTGCGCGTGCCGGAAGAGGACGAAGAGCAACAGCTGGAGGCGCTGCGCCAGTTTAAGCAGGCGCAGATGCTGCGCGTGGCGGCGGCTGACATCGCCGGAACGCTGCCGGTGATGAAAGTGAGCGATCACTTAACCTGGCTTGCTGAGGCGATCATCGACGCGGTGGTCCATCAGGCGTGGGTGCAGATGGTGGCGCGCTACGGCCAGCCGAAACACCTGGCCGAACGTGAAGGACGCGGCTTTGCGGTCGTGGGGTACGGCAAGCTTGGCGGCTGGGAGCTGGGCTATAGCTCCGATCTGGATTTAATCTTCCTGCACGACTGCCCGGTTGACGTAATGACCGACGGCGAGCGTGAAATTGACGGGCGCCAGTTCTACCTTCGCCTGGCGCAGCGCATTATGCATCTTTTCAGCACCCGCACCTCGTCGGGCATTCTGTATGAAGTGGATGCCCGTCTGCGTCCGTCCGGCGCGGCGGGCATGCTGGTGACCTCGACGGAATCCTTCGCCGATTACCAGAAGAATGAAGCCTGGACGTGGGAGCATCAGGCGCTGGTGCGCGCTCGCGTGGTGTATGGCGATCCGCAGCTCAAAACGCAGTTTGACGTCATCCGTAAGGACGTTATGACCACCGTGCGTGATGGCAGCACGCTGCAAACTGAAGTGCGCGAAATGCGCGAGAAAATGCGCGCGCATCTCGGCAATAAACACCGCGATCGCTTTGATATTAAAGCCGACGAGGGCGGGATTACCGATATTGAGTTCATTACCCAGTATCTGGTGCTGCTGCACGCCCACGACAAGCCGAAGCTGACGCGCTGGTCCGATAACGTGCGCATTCTGGAGCTGCTGGCGCAAAATGACATCATGGACGAGCAGGAGGCGCAGGCTTTAACCCGCGCCTACACGACGCTTCGCGATGAGCTTCATCACCTGGCGCTGCAGGAGCAGCCGGGGCACGTGGCTCTGGACTGTTTTGCTCATGAACGTGCTCAGGTAACGGCCAGCTGGCAGAAGTGGCTGGTGGAACCGTGCGTAACAAATCAAGTGTGATATTATCGCGCGCAAATTGTGAATCTTTCTGGAGTCAGGAATGAAAGTAACACTGCCAGAGTTTGAACGTGCTGGGGTAATGGTTGTTGGGGATGTGATGCTGGATCGCTACTGGTATGGGCCTACCAGCCGCATCTCTCCGGAAGCACCGGTACCGGTGGTTAAGGTCGACACCATTGAAGAGCGTCCCGGCGGCGCGGCAAACGTGGCGATGAACATTGCCTCTCTGGGCGCGCAGTCGCGTCTGGTGGGCCTGACCGGCATCGACGATGCGGCGCGCGCGCTGAGCAAGTCGCTGGCGGACGTGAACGTGAAGTGCGACTTCGTTTCTGTTCCGACCCACCCAACGATTACGAAACTGCGCGTGCTGTCGCGCAACCAGCAGCTGATCCGCCTCGACTTTGAAGAAGGGTTCGAAGGCGTTGATCCTGAGCCGCTGCACGAGCGTATCAACCAGGCGCTGGGCAATATTGGCGCGCTGGTGCTGTCCGACTACGCCAAAGGCGCGCTGGCGAGCGTGCAAACGATGATTCAGCTGGCGCGTAAAGCCAGCGTGCCGGTGCTGATCGACCCGAAAGGGACCGATTTTGAGCGCTATCGCGGCGCGACGCTGCTGACGCCAAACCTCTCCGAGTTTGAAGCGGTGGCGGGTAAGTGCAAAACCGAGGACGAACTGGTTGAGCGCGGCATGAAGATCATTGCCGATTTCGAGCTGTCCGCGCTGCTGGTGACCCGCTCCGAGCAGGGGATGACGCTGCTGCAGCCGGGCAAAGCGCCGCTGCATATGCCAACCCAGGCGCAGGAAGTGTACGACGTGACCGGTGCCGGTGATACGGTGATCGGCGTGCTGGCGGCGACGCTGGCAGCAGGAAACTCGCTGGAAGAGGCGTGCTACTTCGCTAACGCCGCGGCGGGCGTGGTCGTCGGTAAACTCGGTACCTCAACCGTTTCGCCAATCGAGCTGGAAAACGCGGTGCGCGGTCGTGCGGATACCGGTTTTGGCGTCATGACCGAAGACGAGCTGAAGGTGGCCGTTGCCGCCGCGCGCAAGCGTGGTGAAAAAGTGGTGATGACCAACGGCGTGTTCGACATTCTGCACGCGGGCCACGTTTCGTATCTGGCGAACGCGCGCAAGCTGGGCGATCGCCTGATTGTGGCGGTTAACAGCGATGCATCGACGAAACGCCTGAAGGGCGAAACGCGTCCGGTGAACCCGCTCGAGCAGCGCATGATTGTGCTCGGCGCGCTGGAAGCGGTGGACTGGGTGGTGTCGTTTGAAGAAGATACCCCGCAGCGCCTGATAGCCGGTATTCTGCCGGACCTGCTGGTAAAAGGTGGGGATTACAAGCCGGAGCAAATCGCGGGTAGCGAAGAGGTCTGGGCCAACGGCGGCGAGGTGATGGTGCTCAACTTTGAGGACGGGTGCTCAACCACCAACATCATCAAGAAGATCCAGAAAGACAGTCAGTAAAAAAAACGGGCCAGCTGGCCCGTTTTTTTCTCCCTCTCCCTGTGGGAGAGGGCTGGGGTGAGGGCATCAGGCCGCACTTACTCCTGGTCATCCACCGGTGGAATGGCCGGTGCCGGCTTCACTTCTTCCGGCGCATTGCGGTTTTCCAGCTCGCTCAGACGCTGTTCCAGCAGCGCCAGCTTCTCGCGGGTGCGCAGCAGAACCTGGGTCTGCACGTCAAACTCTTCGCGGCTGACTAAATCAAGGCGAACCAACTGCGCCTGGAGCGTCTGGCGGATTTTCTTTTCTACGTCATCACCAAATTCACGAATGCCTTTTGGCATAGATTCATGAACCTGACGCGCGATCTGCTCAATTTTTTTCGGGTCAATCATTGGCGTTTCCCTTGATGGAAAAGTGTTAGTGTCCATTGTAGCGCGTCATGCCCGGGGTAAACAAAATTGTTTGATGCTTATGCATTGCCCAGGATAATCAATAGCGTTATAGTTATCTCGCTTATTCTCAGGGCGGGGCGAAATTCCCCACCGGCGGTAAATCAGCGTGACGCTGAAAGCCCGCGAGCGCTTTGGGTGAAAACTCAAAGGTCAGCAGATCCGGTGTAATTCCGGGGCCGACGGTTAGAGTCCGGATGGGAGAGAGTAACGATCAAGTCGGGCATGGGCCCGCTCACGTTATCTTTTTGCCGCTTATACGGCGCTCCTAAGACTGCCCTGATTCTGGTAACCATAATGTTAATGAGGTTTTTTTACCATGAATCAGACGCTACTTTCCTCTTTTGGCACTTCAACTCAACGTGTTGAACATGCACTGGATGCACTGCGCGAAGGCCGCGGTGTGATGGTGCTTGACGATGAAAACCGTGAAAACGAAGGCGACATGATTTTCGCCGCCGAAAATATGACCGTTGAACAGATGGCGCTGACCATCCGTCACGGCAGCGGCATCGTATGCCTGTGTATTACCGAAGATCGTCGTAAGCAGCTCGATCTGCCGATGATGGTCGAAAACAACACCAGCGCCTTTGGTACCGGTTTTACCGTGACCATTGAAGCGGCGCATGGCGTGACCACCGGTGTGTCTGCGGCTGACCGTCTGACCACCGTACGTGCAGCGATTGCTGATGGTGCGAAGCCATCCGATCTGCACCGTCCAGGCCACGTCTTCCCACTGCGTGCGCAGGCGGGCGGCGTGTTGACCCGCGGTGGTCACACCGAAGCGACGATCGACCTGGTGACGCTGGCTGGCTTCAAACCTGCCGGTGTGCTGTGCGAACTGACCAACGATGACGGCACCATGGCGCGCGCGCCGGAATGCATTACCTTTGCCCGCCTGCACAACATGCCGGTGGTCACGATTGAAGATCTGGTTGAGTATCGCCAGGCGCACGAGCGCAAAGCCAGCTGAAAATAAAAACGCCGGGATATCCCGGCGTTTTTTTACCCGATTCCTGCGGTCTGCAGGAGAACCAGACTTAATCCCATCACCGACATTCCACACAGCACGCCATAGCTGGGGTTGTTGTTAGGATCGATTTCCTTCGCCAGCGGCATCAGTTCATCCACCGAAAGCGCAACCATGATCCCGGCTACCGCGGCCATAATCGCCGCCATCACTACCGGAGAGACCAGGCTACCAAGGATCAGCCAGGCCAGTACGCCGCCAAGGATTTCGGCCATCCCGGAAATGCCCGCCCAGAACACCGCGGTGCGTTTCGATCCCGTTGCGGCATACACGGGTCCGGCGACGGCCAGTCCTTCAGGAATATTGTGTAAGGCGACCGCCAGCGCGATGCCAAAGCCCATCTCAAGATTGCTGCTGGCCGTCACGTAGGTAGCGACCCCTTCCGGGAAGTTGTGCAGGCTGATGCCAAGCGTTAACAGCACGGCGGTACGCTTGATATTGCGCGGCATGGGCGTCACGTTTTTCTGCATTAAATCCTGCGGATGCGCGTGCGGTAGCATCCGATCGAGGGCAAAGTATCCCAGCAGGCCAAAGACAAACATGCCGTAGCCCAGCAGCGGAGACATGCCTTCCGTGCCCAGCGCGGCAGGCAGCATCTCCATCAGGGAGATGAGCAGCATGATCCCGGCAGCAAAGCCCAGTGAAAAGGCCAGTACGCGGTTAGAGGGCTTTTGGCCGAGCACGCCGAGGAGCGCACCGATGAAGGTCGCGGCGCCCGCCAGTATGGTCAGGATCAGGGGGACTGACATGCATTGCTCCTTATGATAATCATTCTCATTAATATAAATGATTCATTTCTGGCAAAGCGAGGGTGAAAACCCGGCTTTACACATTCCTTACATTCAAATTTCCTGATGATGATCTTCACGCTTATCTGCGTTCATCTTTGCCGGATTGCGCGTAATGTAGCACCATTAAATTGACACCTTCTGTAAGGATATCACCATGACTTCTTCCCGTATGCCAGCCCTGTTTTTAGGTCACGGTAGCCCTATGAACGTTCTGGAAGACAACGTCTATACCCGCGCCTGGCGTCATCTTGGCGAGACGTTGCCGCGTCCGAAAGCGATCGTGGTGGTGTCTGCACACTGGTTTACCCGTGGGACCGGCGTGACCGCCATGGAAGCGCCAAAAACCATTCATGATTTTGGCGGCTTCCCGCAGGCGCTGTACGACACGCATTATCCGGCCCCCGGCTCGCCTGAGCTGGCGCAAAAGCTGGTAGAGTTGCTGGCACCTGTCCCTGTGACGCTGGATAAAGAAGCCTGGGGCTTTGACCATGGCTCCTGGGGCGTGCTGATTAAAATGTATCCTGACGCGGATATCCCGATGGTGCAGTTGAGCATCGACAGCACTAAACCGGCGGCCTGGCATCTGGAGGTGGGGCGCAAGCTGGCAACCCTGCGTGATGAAGGCATCATGCTGGTGGCGAGCGGCAACGTGGTGCATAACCTGCGTACCGCACGCTGGCACGGTGAGAACACGCCGTACCCGTGGGCAACCTCTTTTAACGACTACGTCAAAGCGAACCTGACCTGGCAAGGCCCGGCTGAGGAGCATCCGCTGGTGAACTATCTGGATCATGATGGCGGTTCGCTCTCTAACCCGACGCCGGAACACTTCCTGCCGCTGCTGTACGTGCTTGGCGCGTGGGATGGTCAGGAGCCGGTTACGATCCCGGTCGACGGTATTGAGATGGGGAGTCTGAGTATGCTGTCGGTGCAGATTGGGTAATAAAAGCAAAACGGCAACCTCAGGTTGCCGTTTTCAGTGTTTGCACCCTCTCCCTGTGGGAGAGGGGCAGGGTGAGGGCATCAGGCCGCGGCCTATTCGACAAAAATGTGCGGATAAAACCGTGACAGATCCTGCGTGATCAGCGCGCGATCTTCGCGAATGCCAATCCCGGCCGGTTGATCGTTGATGAGCCAGCTGCCAATCAGGGTATAACTGTCGCCAAATTTCGGCAGTTGATAGAACTCCTGGACGATCATCCCTTCTTCGCCGTACGGCCCTTCAACCGCTTCCAGCGTCTTGCCGTTTTCGATAATCGAGACGTTTGCGCCTTCGCGGGAGAAGATCGGCTTAACAACGTATTTTTCCATTTGCGGGTAATCATCTTCCGCAAAATAGGCTGGCAGCAGGTTCGGGTGGTTCGGGAACATCTCCCAGAGCATCGGCAGCAGGGCTTTGTTAGAGATGATGCTCTTCCAGGCCGGCTCCAGCCAGCGTACGCCAGCATCTTCCAGCTTGGTGGAGAACATCTCGCGCAGCATGTATTCCCACGGGTAGAGCTTGAACAGGTTGCTTATCACCTGGTCCTGCATATCCGTAAACTGACCTTTTTCACCCAAGCCGATATCCTCGATATAGAGGAACTCGGTCGCCACTTCCGCTTCGGCGGCGCAGTCCTGCAGATATTGAACCGTGCCACGGTCTTCTTCCGTGTCGCGGCAGCAGGCGAGATGGAGCAGGTTAAAGCCATGCTGTTCACGCAGCTCGGCAAAACGCTCAATCAGCTTTTCCTGCAGGCTGTTAAACTGGTCGCTGCCTTCCGGCAGGTTTCCGGCATTGGCCTGGTCTTCCAGCCAGATCCACTGGAAGAACGCCGCTTCATACAGAGAGGTTGGCGTATCGGCGTTGTTTTCCAGAAGCTTCGGTTCACCTTTGCCGTCCCACGCCAGATCCAGGCGAGAGTAAAGCGAAGGCTGATTCGTTTTCCACGACTGGCGCACAAAGCCCCATGTGTGCTTCGGAATGCGGAACTTTGCCATCAGCTCGTCGCTGTCGATGACCTTTTCCACGACCTTCAGGCACATCTGGTGCAGCTCGGCCGTCACCTCTTCCAGTTTTTCCACCTGAGCCAGCGTGAGCTTGTAATAGGCGTCTTCACACCAGTACGGCTCGCCGTACATGGTGTGGAAGTTAAAACCGTACTCGGTGGCTTTTTCGCGCCAGTCCGGGCGCTCGGTGATACTGACTCGTTCCATGATCAGCCGCCCATTGAGCGAGTAGAGGAGGTGCCTGTCGCACTACGCTGCATGCTGGTCTGCTTCGCCACAGATTCACCAAACCCGCCGCGGGTGATGGTGCTGGTGGTCGCAGGCTTCGGCGCCATCGCCGTTTTCGGAACGTTCACGGTGCGGCCAGGGGTCGCTGCGCCGTAGCCTTTGCCGCTGGCATCGGTATATTGACCGTAAGCCGGGCTGGCCGGGTTTTTCGAGCTAAACAGCGGCTGCTGCTGGTAGCCCGCACCGCCGCCCATCAGACGACCCATCATGTAGCCTGCCATCAGCGGCATCCAGAAGCTGCCGCTGGACTGAGCCTGCGCCTGATTTTCAGGTGCGGTGCCTGCCTGAGCCGGTGCCTGCTGGCACTGACCTTCACCAAACTCCGCCACGCAGTCTTCGCGTGAGGCATATTTCGGCGCAGTACGTTCCGCTTCTTTCAGAGCGCTGGTGTAAGCCGTTTTACATTCGGCGGCTTTGCCGGTTGCGGCGGAGCAGTCGTCTGCGTTTTGATACAGCGAAACCGTTTCGTCATTTTTCTCACAGCCTGCCAGCATAAAGACAGCCGTGACCGCCAGCGCAACAGGGGTGAGGTGACGCGCGTTCCAGCTCTTGCGGAACGAAGCGTGATTTATGGATTTTGTCCGTTTCATGTTTGTCTTCCAGGACCCAGTGGTAATAACGCTCAGGATAGAGGATGAGTGGTTGAAAATGAAGCGAAGAGGGGCGGAATCAGGGGGATCTTTACGTTGGCTTACGTTCGGATGTGATTCAGATGCGCCCCTTTCCCTGTGGGAGAGGGGCGGGGTGGAGGGCATCAGGCCGCAGTGGGCCTGATAACACTCTTAGTTACGGAACGGATTATTGCCTTTGCTGGCGGATGTAGTGGTACGCGCAGCGGCCGGCTGTGCCGCAGGGGTGCTACTGTTAGCGTTGAAGTTATCAACCGCGGCAACCTGCTCCGGGTTCTCCGGCGCAACGCTGTCCGGAGAGGTGGAGACCGGTTTGCCCAGCGCGCTGTTCAGCATCTGCAGGTCTTGCTCGTTCAGCGTACCCAAAGCCTGTTTGATGTTCAGCTGGTTAATCAGGTACTGGTAACGCGCGCTTGAGAGCTGCTGTTTCGCGTTGTACAGCGTGGTGGTCGCGTCGAGCACGTCCACGATAGTACGTGTACCGACCGAGTAGCCCGCTTCCATCGCATCCAGAGAGCTCTGCGCAGACACAACGGCCTGTTTATAGGCGTTGATGCTGCTGATCGAGGCGTTCACGTTGTTGAAGGAGGAACGTACGGTCTGCACCACGTTGCGGTGGGCGCTTTCCAGCTGCTCGCTCGCGCCAACAAAGTTGTACTGCGCCTGTTTCACCTGAGAGTTGACCTGACCGCCCTGATACAGTGGCAGGGAGAAGCTCAGACCCACTTTATTCTGACCCATATTGCTGTCGTCATACTGGGACGTATTGGTTTTAGAGCCGCTATAGGACGTATCAGAGACACCGGTAGACGCGCTCAGGCTCAGGGTTGGCAGATGGCCGTCCTGCGCCTGACGAATTTGCTCGCGGGCCAGGTCCTGGCTCAGACGCGCCTGCAGCAAACTCAGGTTGCGGTTTTCCGCCTCTTTCAGCAGGGCGTTAACGGCCTGCGGTTTATCCGTTTTAAAGCTGTCCACGTTCAGCGACGCCAGCTCAGGATAGTAATTCCCGGTGACCTGACGCAGGGATTCCAGCGCGTTGTCGAGGTTGTTACGCGCGGTCACTTCGTTAGCCAGCACGGTATCGTACTGTGAACGGGCGTTCTGCACGTCGGTGATCGCGACCAGGCCCACGTTGAAACGCTGGGTGGTTTGATCTAACTGGCGGTAAATCGCCTGTTTCTGCGCTTCGGTGTAGGAGAGCGCGTCAATCGCGCTCAGCACGTTGAAGTACGCCGTGGCGGTGTTCAGGATCAGCGTCTGCTGGTCGGTCTGATAGGTCACATCCTGAATACCCGCACTCTTTTCCTGCAGGGTCAGGGCGCGCCATTTGGACATATCAAACAGCGTCTGTGTCAATTGCAGTGAGGCGCTGGTAGCATTGGAGTTTACGCCGTTAGCGTCGCGGAAACCGTTGCTGTAGGTATAATCTGCACCTAAACCTAACTGTGGCAGCAAGGGGCTACGCGCTTCGTTAATCTTTTCAAACGCAGCATCACGATCGGCCGCTGATTTACGTAAATCAGGGTTGCCCAGACGTGCCTGCTGGTAGACCTGTAACAGGTTTTCCGCCTGGCTCATTGCACTGAAGCCCGTCAGGCTCAGGCCGATAAGGATGGGGAGCAATTTCTTCATTTGCATTCCTTGTTGTGAAGCAGTATTAGCGCTGATCTAATTAAAAAATAATTGCCGATTCTAACAGAATCTTCCATACCAAAAGGTTGGCGTAACGTGCCATCTGGCGGTAATTTGCACCAATCTACCATATAGCCTTACAAACGGCAGCCAAACAGCCTTGAAATTCACAATTTCATCACCATTGCTACCAGGACTCGACTCATGCAGAAACCAGAAAAGTTGCCCGTGACATTCGCCAAAAACGATGTAGAAATTATTGCACGAGAAACGCTTTATAGCGGTTTTTTTTCAATGGATCTTTACCGTTTCAGGCATCGCCTGTTTAACGGGGAAATGAGCGGCGAAATCAGACGCGAAATTTTTGAGCGCGGGCATGCGGCAGTCTTGCTACCCTTTGACCCAGTGCGTGACGAAGTTGTGCTGGTGGAGCAGATCCGCATCGCCGCTTATGACGTCAGTGAGAGCCCGTGGCTGCTGGAGATGGTGGCCGGGATGATCGAAGAAGGTGAGTCTGTTGAAGACGTCGCCCGTCGCGAGGCGCTGGAAGAGGCCGGACTGGTGGTGGGCCGTACAAAACCGGTGCTGAGCTATCTGGCAAGCCCGGGCGGTACCAGCGAGCGCTTGTCCATAATGGTGGGCGAAGTGGACGCCACGACGGCGGAAGGGATCCACGGTCTGGCAGATGAAAACGAAGATATTCGGGTTCATGTGGTGAGCCGGGAACAGGCTTATCAGTGGGTAGAAGAGGGGAAAATCGACAACGCAGCGTCTGTCATCGCCCTGCAATGGCTGCAGCTGCATTATCAGACATTACGAAACGAGTGGAAAAAATGAAGCGCTATACACCTGACTTCCCAGAAATGATGCGCCTGTGCGAAACCAATTTCGCACAGTTGCGCCGCCTGCTGCCGCGAAACGACGCACCCGGCGAAACGGTAAGCTATCAGGTGAGCAACGCGCAGTATCGGTTAACGATAACAGAATCAACGCGCTACACTACGCTGGTGGAGATTGAGCAAACGGCACCCAGCATTAGCTACTGGAGCCTGCCGTCGATGACGGTGCGTCTCTATCACGACGCGATGGTCGCTGAAGTGTGTTCAAGCCAGCAGATCTTTCGCTTCAAGGCGCGGTATGATTACCCGAATAAAAAGTTGCATCAACGCGACGAAAAGCATCAAATTAACCAGTTTTTAGCCGACTGGCTAAGATATTGTTTAGCACATGGAGCAATGGCGATTCCGGTTTGTTAGCGTCATAAACCTACCTAAGGACACCATTTGGAAAGCCTGTTGAACCTGACTGTTGCTGGTGGGGCGCCAGTCAGGATATTACAAATCACCGATACCCACCTTTTTGCCGAAAAGCATGAAACGCTACTGGGGGTCAACACCTGGGAGAGTTATCAGGCGGTACTTAGCGCCATTCACGCTGAAAACCGTGCATGCGATCTGATTGTCGCAACGGGCGATCTGGCGCAGGATCAGTCCTCCGCGGCCTACCAGCATTTTGCTGAAGGCATCGCGAGCTTTAGCGTGCCTTGCGTCTGGCTGCCAGGAAACCATGACTTCCAGCCCGCCATGTACAGCTCTCTTCAGGATGCGGGAATTTCTCCGGCGAAATGTGTTTTTGCGGGTGAACAGTGGCAGATCCTGCTGCTCGATAGCCAGGTGTTTGGCGTCCCGCACGGTGAGTTAAGCGAGTTTCAGCTCGACTGGCTTGAGACCAAACTGGCTGCTGAACCTGAACGTCACACGCTGCTGTTGCTTCATCATCATCCTCTGCCGGCGGGCTGCAGCTGGCTCGATCAGCACAGCCTGCGCAACTCCGCGGCGCTGGATCGCGTGCTGGCGAAGTTCCCGCGGGTGAAAAATCTGCTGTGTGGACATATTCATCAGGAACAGGATCTCGACTGGAACGGGCGCCGCATGCTGGCGACGCCGTCGACCTGCGTTCAGTTTAAGCCGCACTGCGCCAACTTTACGCTGGATACCATCGCGCCAGGCTGGCGCTGGCTGGAACTGCATGCCGACGGCACGCTGACCACGGAAGTCTGCCGTTTGACCGGTGCAAAATTCCGCCCGGATACCGCTTCAGAAGGCTATTGATGTCTACGCTCCTTTATCTGCACGGATTCAACAGCTCGCCGCGCTCCGCAAAAGCGACACAGTTTCGCCAGTGGCTGAGCGAGCATCACCCCGACGTTGAGATGATTATCCCGCAGCTGCCGCCTTACCCGGCAGAGGCCGCGGAGATGCTGGAATCTATTGTGCTTGCGCACGGCGGCGAAACCTTCGGTGTGGTCGGTTCATCGCTGGGCGGGTACTACGCTACCTGGCTCTCACAATGCTTCATGCTGCCCGCCGTTGTGGTTAATCCGGCGGTACGGCCATTTGAGCTGCTGAGGGACTTTCTTGGCGAAAACGAGAACCCCTACACCGGCCAGCAATATGTGCTAGAGTCACGCCATATTTACGATCTCAAAGTTATGCAGGTCGACCCGCTTGAGGCACCGGATCTCATCTGGCTGCTGCAACAGACGGGTGATGAAGTGCTGGATTACCGCCAGGCAGTGGCGTATTACGCCTCCTGCCGCCAGACTATAGAAGAGGGCGGAAACCATGCTTTCACGGGCTTTGAGAATCATTTCACCCAGATTGTCGATTTTCTTGGACTGCACAGCCACTGACAATCAATGCGAATTGCTAGTTTAAATCATGACGCAAACCTATAACGCTGATGCCATTGAGGTCCTCACCGGGCTTGAGCCGGTTCGCCGCCGCCCGGGGATGTACACCGATACGACGCGCCCAAACCATCTGGGCCAGGAAGTTATTGATAACAGTGTGGACGAAGCGCTGGCGGGCCATGCCAAACGCGTTGACGTCATTCTGCACGCCGATCAGTCGCTGGAAGTCATCGACGACGGGCGCGGCATGCCGGTGGATATCCATCCGGAAGAGGGCGTGCCTGCCGTTGAGCTGATCCTCTGTCGTCTGCATGCGGGCGGTAAGTTTTCCAACAAGAACTACCAGTTCTCCGGTGGTCTGCACGGCGTGGGCATTTCCGTGGTGAACGCTCTGTCCAAACGCGTGGAAGTGAACGTCCGCCGCGACGGCCAGGTCTATAACATCGCGTTTGAAAACGGCGATAAGGTGCAAGATCTGCAGGTTGTCGGCACGTGCGGCAAACGCAACACCGGCACCAGCGTCCACTTCTGGCCTGACGAAAGCTTCTTCGACAGCCCGCGTTTTTCCGTTTCTCGCCTGACGCACCTGCTGAAAGCCAAAGCGGTGCTGTGTCCGGGCGTGGAAATCACCTTTACCGATCACGTTAACAATACCGCACAAACCTGGTGCTACGCCGACGGTCTGAACGACTACCTGTGCGAAGCGGTAAACGGACTGCCGACGCTGCCGGAAAAACCGTTTGTCGGTAACTTTAGCGGCGATACCGAAGCCGTGGACTGGGCGCTGCTGTGGCTGCCGGAAGGCGGCGAGCTGCTGACCGAAAGCTACGTCAACCTGATCCCAACCATGCTCGGCGGTACGCACGTCAACGGCCTGCGTCAGGGGCTGCTGGACGCGATGCGTGAGTTCTGCGAATACCGCAACATCCTGCCGCGCGGCGTGAAGCTGTCGGCGGAAGATATCTGGGATCGCTGCGCCTACGTGCTCTCCGTGAAGATGCAGGATCCGCAGTTTGCCGGTCAGACCAAAGAGCGCCTGTCGTCACGTCAGTGCGCGGCGTTCGTCTCCGGCGTGGTGAAAGATGCGTTTACCCTGTGGCTGAACCAGAACGTTCAGGCGGCAGAGATGCTGGCCGAAATGGCCATTTCCAGCGCCCAGCGTCGTTTGCGTGCCGCGAAGAAAGTTGTGCGTAAAAAGCTGACCAGCGGCCCTGCGCTGCCGGGCAAGCTGGCGGACTGTACCGCGCAGGATCTCAACCGTACCGAGCTGTTCCTCGTGGAAGGGGACTCGGCGGGCGGATCGGCCAAGCAGGCGCGCGATCGTGAATATCAGGCGATCATGCCGCTCAAGGGTAAGATCCTGAATACCTGGGAAGTCTCTTCTGATGAAGTGCTGGCCTCGCAGGAAGTGCACGATATTTCGGTGGCGATCGGCATCGATCCGGACAGCGACGATCTGAGCCAGCTGCGCTACGGCAAGATCTGTATCCTCGCGGATGCGGACTCCGATGGTCTGCACATCGCCACGCTGCTGTGCGCGCTGTTCGTGAAGCACTTCAAAACGCTGGTGAAAAACGGTCACGTCCACGTGGCGCTGCCGCCGCTGTACCGTATCGACCTCGGTAAAGAGGTTTACTACGCGCTGACGGAAGAAGAGAAAGCGGGCGTGCTGGAACAGCTGAAGCGCAAGAAGGGCAAACCGAACGTGCAGCGCTTTAAAGGGCTGGGCGAGATGAACCCGATGCAGCTTCGCGAAACGACGCTGGATCCGAACACGCGCCGTCTGGTGCAGCTGACGATCAGCGACGAAGACGAGCAGCAAACCAACGCCATGATGGATATGCTCCTTGCCAAGAAACGTTCGGAAGACCGACGTAACTGGCTGCAGGAGAAAGGCGATATGGCGGATATTGAGGCCTGATGCCCTCACCCTAACCCTCTCCCACAGGGAGAGGGAATGGTTCGTAGGCCCGGTAAGCGTTAGCGCCACCGGGCTTTTTTACATCAAAACTCCATCTTCACCGTAAGCTGCACTTCGCGCGGATCGCCAATCTGGTTGCCCAGGTTGTTGGTCGCAATGGACGACGTGTAGTAGGTCTTATCAAACAGATTTTTCACGTTCACCTGCAGCGTCACCGGATACTGTAGCTTCATTTTGTACGCCGCAAACGCATCCGCCACGAAATAGCCCGGGAGATAATAATCCGCACCGTTAGTTGCTGAGCGACGGCTTACGCCGTGCCCGCCGCCGCCCAGCGTCAGGGTATTGCCGGCAAACGCATTGTGAATATCGTAGGTCAGGAACAGGGAGCCGGTATGGCGCGGCACGTTCGGCAGCGGTTTGCCCGCATAGTCCGGGTCTTCCAGCACCTTCGCGTCGGTATAGCCGTAGCTGGCGATAATGTTGGTGTTCTCGGTCAGCGACCCGGCGAGATCCACCTCCACGCCCTGAGAGCGCACGCGGCCCGCGGTTTTGGCGACGGTTTCATCACCAATGCTTTCGGTGTACAGCACGTTGCGCTTGTGGATATCAAACAGCGCGATGTTGGCGGTAATGCCGTCGAACAGGTCGAATTTAGCGCCAATTTCATACGCATTTGACGTTTCCGGCGGCAGGTCGCCAATGTAGCTCGCAATGGACGACTGCGGCATAAACGTCTGGGAATAGTTGGCAAACAGCGAGACCGCCGGGGTGAGCTTATAAACAAGACCCAGCTTTGGCGTCCACTGGTCGTCGCGGCTGTCGGTGTTCACGTTAAACGGACGGCCTTTGCCCGCGTACTGGGTGTAATACTGATAGCGCATTCCGGCGACGGCGATCCACTTATCGGTCAGGTACAGCGCGTCCTGCGCGTAGGCGGAGTAGCTTTCCTGCTTAATGGTTTGATCGCTGTCGGATGCCGAGACGGTGGTGCACTTGCCGAGGCTGCCGTAGCTCGGGTGGTAAATATTGAAGTCCTTAACGTTCTTACAGCGGATCATATCCGTACGCAGCAGATCGTAATTCTCATACGACACGCCGGTCAGGATCTCATTGTAAAAGCCCGCGATGTCCACGTTTCCCTGCAGATCCGCGCGCGTCGTGTGCATACGCTGGGTCGAGCCCTGGGTCGCATCCACGCGGCGGGTCAGGTTGCCGGTTTTTGAATCGTAGGCCATCACGCGGGCCTGGTTATCGCTGTACTTATCCTGGCTGTAGCTGTAGTCGAACTTCGCGGTCCACTGGCTGTTGAGGCGATACTCCGCGTTGAGCTGAGCGAGATCGGACTGGCCGTCGGTCACGTTAAACGGTTCGTCGAAGCGGGTTTTGCGATCGACGTTGACGGCCTTTTTGGTGTTGAGATCGAAGATCGTTCCGCGATCGAACGGCGTTTTATAGTCGCGATGCGAATAGAGCACGGTCACGGTGGCGTCGTCGCCGAACCAGGTCAGCGACGGGGCAATAAAGGTGCTGCGTTCGTTGCCGAAATTACGCCAGTAATCCTCGTTCTGATACTCGCCCGTCAGGCGATACGCCAGGCGCGTGCCGTCAATCGGGCCGGTAACATCAACCTGTCCGGTGCCGCCGCCAAAGCTGGACGAGGTAGCGGAAAGGGAACCGCCGAAGGTCTTCTCCGGACGTTTGGTGACGACGTTAATCAGGCCGCCCGGATCGAGAATGCCGTAGAGCGTCGAGGCCGGGCCTTTCAGCACCTCCACGCGCTCGGTTGCGGCATTAAAGCTGCGCGGCAGCACGGTGCGCAGGCCGTTGGTCATGATCGAGCCGTCGCGGTTCGCGCCAAATCCGCGGCGCACGAAGGCATCCTGCGTGCCGCCCAGGGTGTTGGTCTGCACCACGTTGCTGACGTTATAGAGCGCTTCATCCAGCGTGGTGGCATGCTGATCCGCCAGCACTTTGTCGCTGACGGTATTGACCACCTGCGGGATGTCCAGCATCGGCATGTTGGTTAACGTCGCGGTGGAGGTATTCAACGGCTGATAGCCATTCGTGGCCTCCGCCGTCGTATTTGGATCGGCGGTGACGGTAAGCGTTTCGCCGTCTTTAGTCGCGGTGTTATCTGCTGCCTGCACCAGCGGCGCCATAAACAGCAGTGAAAAGAGCGCGCGCCCTTTTACCCCAGAGAGTGAAGGTGTGAACGTAGCCATTACATCTGTTATCCCGAAATATCCCGCGAATGACGTTTCGCGGAAAAATGTGTGAGTCATTGCCCTTTACGGTCTGTCCGTTAGCCACGGTGGGCATCGGACATGTAATTGAGAATCATTCAATCATGCGCGAATGTAGTAGTAAATGGAAAAAAGAAAAAATCGACTACAACGTTTAGCCGGGCGTATAAGCGCAGCGGGAAGATTATTAATTTATTGAATTAAATGTTTTTTAAAGTCATTCCTTGTTCATTTTCCCTCAGGCTTATCCCTGGTTTTATCAGGGTGTTTCTTCTCTTGACTACTACATGGCGCAGCGTCAAACTCTCAAAAGAGAATGATTTTTATTTATATTTGTTGCGCTTTTTTATTACGTTGGCATTCACGTGGCTCACAACACAAAAAAACCGGGACTGGTTCTGGAGAACCTCTCTGCGGGCTATCAGAAAAAAATCATCGTTGATGATATCTCCCTTGCGATCCCACAGCAGAAAATGACCGTGCTGGTAGGGGCGAACGGCTGCGGAAAATCCACGCTGCTGAGCACCATTGCGCGTTTGCTTCAGCCGCTTGGCGGCGCGGCAGTTCTCGACGGCAAGGCGATCCACGAGCAGCCGACCAAAGCCGTCGCCCGCCAGCTGGGTATCCTGCCGCAGTCTCCGCTGCTCCCGGAAGGGTTGACCGTCTTTGAGCTGGTCTCGCGCGGGCGTTTTCCCTGGCAGAACTTTATGCGCCAGTGGAGCGACGAGGACGAGCTGGCGGTGGAAGAGGCCCTGCGCCTGACCGGCACGGCGGAGTTTGCCCATATGCCGGTGGAAAGCTTATCCGGCGGCCAGCGTCAGCGCTGCTGGATCGCCATGGCGCTGGCGCAGCAAACGCCGTATATCCTGCTTGACGAGCCCACAACGTTTCTCGATCTCCGCTATCAGGTGGAGATCCTGGAACTGCTGCACACCCTGACCCGCCAGCACGGGCGTACCGTCGTGGTGGTGCTGCACGATCTCAACTTCGCCGTAAACTACGGCGACTCGCTGGTCTTTTTACGCCAGGGGAAAGTTGCAGGCGTATTGCATGAGGGCGATGCCTGCACGCCGGAGCTGATCAAAGCGGTGTTTGATGTGGACGTGCATATGTCCATAAACCCGTTGACCGGCAAGCCGTTCTTTATGCCGTTTCGCCAGAGTACCGTTCAGCCATGATGCGCTCCTCTCTGGCCTTTCCGATCTTCGCACTGCTGCTGGCGCTGGGCGCGATTATGCACCTGGGCATCGGCGCACGCTTCATCGCCCCGCAGACGGTGGTGGAGGCATTTTTCCATTTCGATCCGCGCAATTTCGACCATAACGTCATTATCAAATTAAGACTGCTGCGCCTCAGCGCCGCGATGGTGACGGGCGCCGCGCTCGGCGTGGCGGGCGTGCTGCTGCAGTCCGTGATCCGCAACCCGCTCGGCGAGCCGCATATTCTGGGGCTCAACGCCGGGGCCGCGCTGGCGGTCGTGATTACCAGCGCGCTTGGGCTGTCGCTGCCGTTTGGGCGCCCGCTCGTTGCCGCCGCCGGTGCCGCCGCGCTGTTTTTGCTGGTGCTGATGTTCTCCTCGTCCGGTCGCACCGGGCTTACGCCGATGAAGGTCACGCTGTGCGGCGTGGCGATGTCGGCGTTTGCCTCGTCGATTACCGCCGCGGTGTTAATCCTCGATGAACAGACGCTGCTCGCCATGCGCACCTGGCTGGCAGGGGACCTGGCCGGGATCAACGTGCAGACGCTCCGGAGCGCCCTGTGGGCTGCAGCAGCCGGTTTTGTTCTCGCCATCGGGCTGTCGCCCTCGCTCAACATGCTGGCGCTGGGAGACCGGATGGCGCAGGGGCTTGGCGTGTCGCTGCTGAAAACCCGCCTGCTTGCCCTGCTGGCCATCGCGCTGCTCTGCGGCGCGGCCGTCTCAATTGCCGGGCCGATTGGCTTTATCGGCCTGGTCGTGCCGCAGCTCATTCGCCGTCTGGTGTCGGTCGATTTACGCGTGATGGTGCCGCTGTCTGCCCTGTGTGGCGCGCTGGTTCTGCTGCTGGCGGATATCGCCGCCCGCACGCTGTTTACGCCCTGGGAGCTGGCAACCGGCATCATGACGGCCCTGGTCGGCGCGCCCGTATTCATCTTTATGGCGTCGAGGATGTTCAAATGAACCGGGCCGGATTCCGCGCGCTCCGAATTGGCCGTGTATCGGCGCTGGTTCGCCCGCGGGCGCTGGCGTGCCTGACGCTTTTAGCGCTGGTGGCGTTAAGCCTGCTGGGCTTTGGCCTGACGCACGGTTCTCTGCCTGTTCCCATCTCCGCCATCGGGCGCGCGCTGTTTTCTCCTGAGAGCCTGACGGCGGAGACGCGCTACATCGTGATGGATATCCGCCTGCCGCGCCTGCTGATGGCGGTGCTGTGCGGCGCGATGCTCGGCATGGCGGGGGCGGCAATGCAGTCCATCACCCGCAATGGTCTGGCCGATCCCGGGCTTATTGGCGTGAAGGAGGGCTGTAGCGCGGCGGTACTGCTGCTGATTTTTCAGTTCCCGGCGCTGGGCCTGGCCTGGCGTCCGCTGGTCGGCATGGCCGGCGGGCTGCTTACCGCGCTGCTGGTTATCGGCCTGGCGCGCGATATCTCGCGCCCGCGGTTCATCCTGATCGGCATCGGCGTGTCGTGGGCGTTTGCCGCCGCAATGGGCGTCTTTATCACCACCGCCGACGTGCGCGACGTGCAGACGGCGATGCTGTGGCTGGCGGGAAGCCTGCATGCGGCAAACTGGACGCTGGTGGGGTTAGCCGCGCTCTGGGCTGCCCCCGCGTTTGCGCTGCTGCTGTTTACCGCGCGGGCAGCGGACGTGGCGTTGCTCGGCAATCAGGCCGCAGCGGGCCTTGGCGTGCGCATAACCCGGCTGGCGCTGCTGCGGGTTCTCGCCCCGGTAGTGCTGACGGCGGCCTGCGTCTCGTGCGTGGGCAGTATTGGTTTCGTGGGGTTGATTGCTCCGCATATGGCGCGCCTGCTGCTGCGCGGTGGGCAAACCGCGCTCCTGACGGGAAGTGCCGTGCTGGGCGCGCTGCTGGTGCTGCTGGCGGATAACGTCGGACGTCTGGCGTTCCTCCCGCTGCAGCTGCCGGCGGGAATTGTGATTTCACTGATTGGCGGACCGTTTTTCCTGCTGCTGCTCTGGCAGCGTCGGGACAGATTTTAGGGGACTAAAATGCGCGTAGTGTTTTCGATGCTGTTGCTGGTGGGGTTCGCGGTGGGTGCGGCGGAGCCGACGCAGACGTTTACTGACGATCTTAACCGAAAAGTGGTGGTACCGGTTCATCCGAAACGGATTGTTTCCTTACACGATCTGGATATCACCATTCCGCTGATTGAGCTTGGCGTGCCGCCGGTGGCAAGCCATGGCCGCACGCGGCCGGACGGCAGCCACTTTCTGCGCTCCAGCGGCATGTTGACCGGCGTCGACTTTGATAATTCCGACATTACATTTATCGGCACGGCCGATATCGATATTGAAGCTATCGCCGCCGCAAAGCCTGACCTGATCGTTACCGAGCCGACCCGCAACACCCCGGTGGAACAGCTGGCGAAAATTGCCCCGACGGTAAGTATCGATCATCTCGACGGCGGCGCGCCGGAGATCTACCGCAAGCTGGCTCAGCTGACGGGAACGCAGGCGCGGCTCAAGGTTCTGGAGCGGCGCTATCAGGAGCAGATTAAGGCCCTGAAGGCGACAATTGATTCCCGCAAGGTGACCGTGTCCGTGATTCAGGCGAATCAGGGAAAGATTAATGCCATGCACAGCTACCACTCGCTGGGCCGCGTGCTGCGCGACGCCGGGTTCACCTTCCCGCCGCTGATTGAGTCCATCCCGGACGGAGGGCGTATCGACGTCAGCGCCGAGCGCCTGCCGGAGCTGGATGCCGATTTCGTCTTCGCCACCTGGCGCGGGGATACGGGCGGTAAACCGCAGGACGAGCTGGCGGCGATGGATGCGGTCATGCCGGGCTGGTGTCAGTTCCTGAATGCCTGCAGAACCGGGCATTACGTGCTGATCTCGCGTGAAGAGGCCATCTCGAATTCGTACGCCTCGTTAGGGCTGATGGCCGCGCAGGTGCAGTCGCAGATTGCCGGGCGTCCGCTGCCGGAGGCGTCACGGTGATCCGCAAAGAGAAAGGGCGCGTGGATGTCTATGGTGACCGCTTTCGCGCGCGTGCGCATCAGCTGACGCCGCGTCTGCTGCAGGTTGCACGCTATATCCATGACAACCGCGAAGCGGTGATGGAACAGACCGCAATGGAGATCGCGACGCTGTTGAAAACCTCGGATGCCACGGTAGTCCGCGCCATTCAGGCGCTGGGTTTCGCCGGGCTGCGCGATCTCAAGCAAACGCTGGAGCAGTGGTTTGGTCCGGTGGTCACCTCCAGCGAAAAGATGTCCACCACGGTGAATACGCTCGCCAGCGACGTTAACGCGAGCATTGATTTCGTGCTGGAGGGGCATCAGCACACCTGCGAGGTGTTATCCGAACCCCACAACCGCTACGCGATGGCCCAGGCGGTCTCTCTGCTGGCGCAGGCGAGGCAGGTCGCCATATTTGGCATTGGCGCCTCCGGCATTCTGGCCGAGTACACCGCCAGGCTGTTCAGTCGTATGGGGTTACCCGCCACGCCGCTTAACCGTACCGGAATAGGGCTTGCCGAGCAGCTGATTGCGCTTCAGCGCGGCGACGTGCTGGTGATGATGGCGCAGAAATCCGCGCACCGGGAGGGGCAAACCACGCTGCGTGAAGCAAAACGTCTGGGCATTCCAACTATATTGCTGACCAACGCCCTCGATTCGCGTTTCAGCAAGGAGGCCAGCGTGGTGATCCACGTTCCGCGCGGCGGCGAAAAAGGCAAAATCCCGCTCCACGGCACGGTGCTGCTGTGTCTGGAGATGATCATTTTATCCGTCGCCTCCACCGAGCCGCAGCGCACCATCAAGTCGATGAAGCGCATCAACGAGTTACACCGTGGGTTAAAGCCGGGGAAGAAAAGCACCTAAAAACAAAGCCCGGTAGCGCTGACGCTCACCGGGCCTGGATCTGTTCTCCCTCTCCTTTCGGGAGAGGGCGGGGGAGGGGAAACTTAAACCCCTTGCTCCAGAATGCGGATGTGGGTTTCCAGCACGTCACCCTTCACCGCGTCGCTCCACGCTTTCATGTGCGCGGTCTGCAGGTGCGCTTCAAGATGCGCGACGGTTTCCCACTGCTCAACCATGATGATCGAGTCTGGCGCGGTCGCCTGGAAGCTGGCGTCAGTGGCGGCATCCACCATCGGCGCGTAGCCGTGGCAGCCTTCTTCTTTCAGTACGATCGGGATAATTTTCGCGAACTGATCCAGCACCGCCTGACGGTGATGTTGACCTGGACGAGTACGGATTTCTGCGATTACGGTAAGCATGTTTACTACTCCTTTAATTCCAGGCTACCAGTTAAGCAAAAATTTCCGCGAGATGCTTGCGATATTCTGCGATATAGCTCGGGACGTCAGGCATTTTAATCACGTCGTTGACGATAAAGGTCGGCAGCGGATCCATGCCCAGGAACTGATTAGCCTTGTGGAACGGCAGGTACGCGCCGTCGACGCCCACGCCTTCGAAGAACTGATCTTTCTCGGTGAAGGCTTCCAGCGGGGCGTTCCAGGTCAGCGAGAGCATATATTTTTTGCCCTGAATCAGGCCGCCCGAGCCGTATTTTTTGGAGGCGTCAGAGCGGGTGCGGCCATCGCTGGCATACAGTGAGCCATGACCTTCGGTGAACACGTCGTCCATGTATTTTTTCACGGTCCACGGCGCGCCCATCCACCAGCCTGGCATCTGCCAGATCACCACGTCAGCCCACAGGAAGTTCTGCACTTCGGCCTTCACGTCATAACTGCTGTCTGCACGCACGACCTTAACATCATGCCCGGCGTCGCGCAGGAAACCGTCCGCGACCTCGGTCAGGGTGTCATTCAGCTGGCCTTTAGAGTGCGCAAATTCTTTTGCACCGTTGATAATCAGGATGTTGCTCATTATTTGTCCTCGATGATGAGAGTATGGCCAGTATTCTACGCGCGAGGACGGTGCGGTAAAATGAGCAAAATGTGCAAAGTCTTTTGCGCTATACGCAATAATCCCTTACCAGCTGACCTTCACTTCAAAACCGCCTTCAGGGGCATTGCCCAGCGAAACGCGCATCCCGTGCAGGGCGGCGATGCGTTTTACAATGGATAACCCCAGCCCGCTGCCCGTGGCATCCTGACCCGGCGGGCGATAAAAGCGCTCGCCGATGCGCGCCAGCGCGTCCGGTGAAATGCCTGGGCCGTTGTCGCGCACGGTAAAGCCACGCGCGTCCAGCGTTACGTCCACCACGCTGCCGCGCGGGCTGTAGCGGATCGCGTTATCCAGCAGGTTGCGCACCAGCAGGCTCAGGAGCAGCTGCTGGCCCGTGCGTGTCACCTCTGGTGCATGGATGTTCAGGCGAATATCAATGCCCGCCTGCTGCGCCGGATGCCAGATATCCAGCACGGCCGACTGCAGCAAGTCGGCCAGGGGAATCGGTTCGACATCGTCAAGGTTATCCAGCGAGTCCAGACGCGAAAGCGTGAGGAGCTGATCCACCAGCCGGGAAGCGCGGTCGATGCCCGCATGCAGCTGCGTCAGCGCCTTTTCCCGCGCCAGCGGATCGTCATGAGAGAGCTGCGCCACGTCAGTTTGCACCTTCAGGGCCGCCAGCGGGCTGCGCAGCTCGTGGGCGGCATCGGACGTAAAGCGGCGCTCGCGGGTCATCATCTCCTGGGTGCGCGCGAAGAGATGATTCAGCGCGTCGAGCAGGGGGCGCACTTCCGTAGGGACACCCTCGGTCGGCAGTTTATCGGTGGCATCCGGCGAGCGGGAGCGCAGGGTCTGCGCCAGCTTTTTCAGCGGCTTCAGCTCCCGACTCAGGAGGACGATCAGCAGCAGCAACATCACGGGCAGCGCCACCAGCCAGGGGGTCAGCTGCGAGCTGACCACGTCCAGCGCCATCTCCTGGCGGTACTCCCACTCCTGGCCGACCACCACGCGGTACTTCCCGTCGGGTGAGGTCAGCCATAAAAAGCGCCATTCGTCGTTGTCGCCCTGCAGCTGCCCGTTATCGAACCCGTCGCGGCGATAGTGGTACGGGATATCGCGTCCGTTTTCACCGTCGTTGAGGAGCATTTTGCCGTCGACGGCGTAAATGGCGAAAGCCAGCGCGTCGTCGTCCAGACGACCGTGCTTCACTTTTTTCGGGATCTCGCGCATGCGTTCGGGGGCGCGGATCTCGTCCAGATCCATCGTCAGCAGCCGTTTAGCAAACAGCATCTGCTGGGTATCGAACAGCTTGTCGAGCTTGTGGGTCGTCTGCTGCCAGGCAACCAGGCTGGCGGCAAACCAGGCCGTCAGAGAGAGAAGTAAAAAGAGAAGCGTCAGGCGCAGCTTCAGGCTCAGTTGCATGCGTCACCCAGGGTGTAGCCGATGCCGTGCACGGTGCGGATAAACTCGCTCCCAAGCTTGCGGCGCAAATGATGGACGTGAACCTCGATGGCGTTGCTGGAGACGTCGTCGTCCCAGGTATAGAGTTTTTCCTCGATCAGCTTTCGCGGCAGCACCCGACCGGCGTTACGCATTAACAGCTCCAGCAGCGCGAACTCTTTCGGCTTGAGCGTCAGCGTCTCACCGTCCAGCGTGGCGACGAGACGGGTTGGATCGAGCGTGACCTTCCCGTGACGCAGCTCGCTACTCGCCTGGCCGTGGCTGCGGCGGACCAGCGCTTCGAGGCGGGCACCCACTTCGATCAGCGCGAACGGCTTACAGAGATAATCATCCGCGCCAAGACGTAGCCCTTCGACGCGCTGGTTAAGCGCATCCCGCGCCGTCAGAATCAGTACCGGCTC
>NZ_JADBRD010000007.1:248299-266695 GCF_014930495.1 Enterobacter cloacae complex sp. S3
CGGCAGCGTCAGATCCAGCACCACGGCATCATAGGGTGCAGAAGACAGCGCGGCCTGGCCGGTTTTACCGTCGGTAAACCAGTCCACGCTAAAGCCCATTTTGCTCAACCCCGCCTTGATACCGTCGCCGATTAACCTGTCGTCTTCTACCAGTAAAATGCGCATGTTCCCTCCTTGATGTCGTCAGTAAACCCTCTGTAAGCGCCTGCTGTACAGCAATAATAAATAAATTTTTCCCTTAAGAAGTTGTTAAGGATTACCCTGTTAAATGGACTGCGAAACGACATTAAAGGGAGAGATGAAGATGAAAAAATTCGCTGCAATTGCTGCCATCATGATGATGACCACCGCGCCGGTCTTTGCTGCTCAGGGCGGTTTTACTGGCCCATCGGCCACACAGACCCAGACGCAAACTCAGCAGGGCGGTTTTGTCGATAACAACGCCAACCTCACCACCGCGGCAAAAGTGAAAGACCTGAAGGACGATGCCTGGGTGAAGCTGCGCGGGAACATTACCGAGCGCCTGTCCGATGACCGCTACACCTTCCGCGATGAATCCGGCACGGTCGTGGTTGAGATTGACCACAAGCGCTGGAACGGCGTGACCGTCACTCCGCAGGATAAAGTTGAACTGCAGGGTAAAGTCGATAAAGACTGGAACGAGTTTGAAATCGACGTGAAGCAGGTTATTAAGCTGAACAAATAACCCGAAAAGGGCCGCCTGTGCGGCCCTTTTTCTTTGTGACTCAATTCATCAGATGAGGTAGTATCTGCGGCAATATTGCCTGAAACCCTTCGGTTTCTGAGTTGAGGAATCACACGTAATGAGCGATATGGCAGAGCGCCTCGCGCTACATGAATTCACGGAAAACGCCTATCTGAACTACTCCATGTACGTCATCATGGATAGGGCGTTGCCGTTTATCGGGGATGGCCTGAAGCCCGTTCAGCGCCGCATCGTGTATGCGATGTCCGAACTGGGGCTGAACGCCACCGCCAAGTTCAAGAAATCCGCCCGTACCGTCGGTGACGTACTGGGTAAATACCATCCGCACGGCGACAGCGCCTGTTATGAAGCGATGGTGCTGATGGCGCAGCCGTTCTCTTACCGCTATCCGCTGGTGGACGGGCAGGGGAACTGGGGTGCGCCGGACGATCCGAAATCCTTCGCGGCGATGCGTTATACCGAATCCCGTCTCTCTAAATATGCCGAAGTGCTGCTGGGCGAGCTGGGGCAGGGAACCGTTGACTGGGTGCCGAACTTCGACGGTACGATGCAGGAGCCGAAGATGCTGCCCGCGCGTCTGCCGAACATTCTGCTGAACGGTACCACCGGTATCGCGGTCGGTATGGCGACGGACATTCCGCCGCACAACCTGCGTGAAGTGGCGAAAGCCGCCATTACCCTGATTGAGCAGCCGAAAGCGACGCTCGACGAGCTGCTGGATATCGTGCAGGGGCCAGATTTCCCGACCGAAGCCGAGATCATCACCTCGCGCGCGGAAATCCGCAAAATCTACCAGAACGGTCGCGGCTCCGTGCGTATGCGCGCGGTGTGGAATAAAGAGGACGGCGCCGTGGTGATCACCGCGCTGCCGCATCAGGTTTCCGGTGCCAAAGTGCTGGAGCAGATCGCCTCCCAGATGCGCAATAAAAAGCTGCCGATGGTGGACGACCTGCGCGACGAATCGGATCACGAAAACCCGACCCGTCTGGTGATCGTGCCGCGCTCCAACCGCGTGGACATGGAACAGGTGATGAACCACCTGTTCGCCACCACCGATCTGGAAAAAAGCTACCGCATCAACCTGAACATGATTGGCCTCGACGGACGCCCGGCGGTGAAAAACCTGCTGGAGATCCTCACCGAATGGCTGACGTTCCGCCGCGATACGGTCCGCCGTCGTCTGAACCATCGTCTGGAGAAAGTGCTTAAGCGCCTGCATATCCTCGAAGGTTTGCTGGTGGCGTTCCTCAATATCGACGAAGTGATTGAGATCATCCGTACCGAGGACGAGCCGAAGCCGGCGCTGATGTCGCGCTTTGGCATCAGCGAAACCCAGGCCGAAGCGATCCTCGAACTGAAGCTGCGCCATCTCGCCAAGCTGGAAGAGATGAAGATCCGCGGCGAGCAGAACGAGCTGGAAAAAGAGCGCGATCAGCTGCAGGCGATCCTCGCGTCCGAGCGCAAGATGAACACCCTGCTGAAGAAAGAGCTGCAGGCCGATGCCGATGCCTTCGGCGACGACCGTCGTTCTCCGCTGCACGAGCGCGAAGAAGCGAAGGCCATGAACGAGCATGACATGCAGCCGTCCGAGCCGGTGACCATTGTTCTGTCGCAGAGCGGCTGGGTGCGCAGCGCCAAAGGCCACGATATCGACGCGCCGGGGCTGAGCTACAAGGCGGGCGACAGCTTCAAAGCGGCGGTGAAAGGCAAGAGCAACCAGCCGGTGGCGTTTATCGACTCCACCGGCCGCAGCTACGCCATCGACCCGATTACGCTGCCTTCCGCGCGCGGGCAGGGCGAGCCGCTCACCGGCAAGCTGACGCTGCCGCCGGGGGCGACGGTTGACCATATGCTGATGGAAGCCGATGACCAGAAGCTGCTGCTGGCGTCCGATGCGGGCTACGGCTTTATCTGTACCTTCAACGATCTGGTCTCCCGTAACCGTGCCGGTAAGGCGCTGATAAGCCTGCCGGACAACGCCCACGTGATGGCGCCGCTGGTGATCGAGAACGAAAGCGACATGCTGCTGGCGATCACCACCGCCGGACGTATGCTGATGTTCCCGGTCAGCGATCTGCCGGAACTGTCGAAAGGCAAGGGCAACAAGATCATCAACATCCCGTCGGCGGAAGCCGCGAAAGGCGAAGATGGCCTGGCGCACCTCTTCCTCCTGCCGCCGCAGAGCACGCTGACCATTCACGTCGGCAAGCGTAAGATCAAGCTTCGTCCGGAAGAGCTGCAGAAAGTGGTGGGTGAGCGCGGTCGCCGCGGCTCGCTGATGCGCGGCCTGCAGCGCATCGACCGCGTGGAGATTGACTCTCCTGCACGCAGCACCGCGGGTGACAGCGAAGAGTAATGTCGTGATATCCCCCTCTGCCCGGAGGGGGAGTTTCAATAAAATTTCCCGTAAAATCGTTGTTAATTCGTGCGTTGCGATTAACAATACGCGCTCGTAATAAAGTCCTTACCTGGCCACAGGTGAAGTATAATTGTCAGCTGTTGGGGCTTCAGAGGTCGCTATGCTATATATTGTTCGTCTTATTCTTACCGTTATCTACTGCATTCTGGTCTGTATTTTCGGCTGCATCTATTGCCTGTTCAGTCCGCGTAATCCTAAGCATGTTGCCACCTTCGGCCATATGTTCGGTCGCCTTGCGCCGCTGTTTGGTCTGAAGGTTGAAAAACGTCTGCCTGAAGGGGCGGAGAATTTCGGTAACGCCATCTATATCGCCAACCATCAGAACAATTACGATATGGTGACCGCCGCAAATATCGTTTTGCCACCGACCGTGACGGTGGGGAAAAAAAGCCTGCTGTGGATCCCGTTTTTTGGCCAGCTGTACTGGCTGACCGGTAACCTGCTGATCGACCGTAATAACCGTGCGAAAGCGCACAGCACCATTGCGGAAGTGGTCAATCATTTTAAAAAGCGCAGAATCTCAATCTGGATGTTCCCGGAAGGAACGCGCAGCCGCGGCCGCGGCCTGCTGCCGTTTAAAACCGGGGCGTTTCATGCCGCAATTGCGGCAGGTGTTCCAATTATTCCTGTGTGTGTTTCCAATACTTCGAATAAGATTAATCTTAACCGCCTGAATAACGGGCTGGTGATTGTCGAAATGCTGCCACCCGTCGATACCAGCAAATACGGTAAAGACCAGGTGCGCGAGCTGGCAGCGCACTGCCGTGAGCTGATGGCTCAGCACATTGCGCAGCTCGACAAAGAAGTCGCAGAGAGAGAAGCCGCCGGTAAGATTTAATCCGGCGTTGAAGGGAAAACGAATTCCCGCGTTGTTAGTCGTTTCAGATGGAGCTTATATGTCACTCAGTCGGCGTCAGTTTATTCAGGCTTCCGGGATCGCCCTTTGTGCGGGTGCGATGCCGCTGACAGCCAGCGCCGCCGGGCAGCAACAGCCGCTGCCCATTCCGCCATTAATTGAATCCCGTCGCGGTCAGCCGCTTTTCCTGACGCTGCAGCGCAGCCACTGGTCCTTTACCCAAGGGACGCGCGCGCCGGTCTGGGGCATTAACGGACGTTACCTTGGGCCGACCATACGCGTGTGGAATGGCGATGACGTAAAGCTCATCTACAGTAACCGTACCCCTGAAAATGTCGCCATGACCATCAGCGGCTTACAGGTGCCTGGCCCGTTGATTGGCGGCGCGGCGCGAATGATGTCACCCAGCGCCGACTGGGCGCCGGTTCTGCCGATTCGCCAGAGCGCGGCCACCCTGTGGTATCACGCCAACACGCCTAACCGCACGGCGCAGCAGGTTTATAATGGCCTGGCCGGAATGTGGCTGGTGGAAGATGAGGTCAGCAAATCCCTGCCGATCCCGAACCACTACGGCGTGGATGACTTCCCGGTTATCATCCAGGACAAGCGTCTGGATAATTTCGGTACGCCAGAATACAGCGAGCCGGGCAGCGGTGGCTTTGTCGGCGATACGCTGCTGGTCAACGGCGCGCAAAGCCCGTATGTGGAAGTTTCGCGCGGCTGGGTGCGCCTGCGTCTGCTCAACGCGTCTAACTCGCGCCGCTATCAGCTGCAAATGAGCGATGGCCGTCCGCTGCACGTGATCTCCGGCGACCAGGGCTTTTTACCGGCGCCGGTTTCCGTCAAACAGCTGGCGCTCTCGCCGGGCGAACGTCGTGAAGTTCTCATTGATATGACCAATGGGGATGAAGTGTCTGTCACCTGCGGTGAAGCGGCCAGCATTGTGGACCGCATTCGCGGGTTCTTTGAACCGTCGAGCATTCTTGTCTCGACTCTGGTTCTGACCCTGCGCCCGACCGGTCTGCTGCCGCTGGTGACCGATAGCCTGCCAATGCGTCTGCTGCCGCAGGAGATCATGAGCGGCTCGCCGGTGCGTAGCCGTGATATCAGCCTGGGCGACGACCCGGGCATCAACGGCGCGCTGTGGGACGTCAACCGCATCGACATTACCGCGCAGCAGGGCACCTGGGAGCGCTGGACGGTCCGTTCAGATATGCCGCAGTCGTTCCATATTGAAGGGGTGGCATTCCTGATCCGCAACGTCAACGGCGCGATGCCGTTCCCGGAAGACCGCGGCTGGAAAGATACCGTCTGGGTGGACGGCCAGGTTGAACTGCTTGTCTATTACGGTCAGCCTTCGTGGCCGCACTTCCCGTTCCTGTTCCACAGCCAGACGCTGGAGATGATGGACAGGGGCTCCGTGGGGCAGATGCTGATCAACCCTGCGCCATAATCCTGTCATTCCCGGTTCGCCGGGAATGTTTTATGCCCGCCAGAAAAAGCGCGAGAACAGAATCAGCACCGGATAAATTTCCAGACGCCCCAGGATCATCGCCGCGCACATCAGCAGTTTTGCCCCCTCGGTTAACGTGCCGAACGTCGACGCCGTCTCGCCAAACCCCAGCCCCATGTTGTTGATGCAGGCGGCAACCGTTGCGAATGCGGTAAACAGGTCGTAGCCCATCAGGTTGAGCGACCAGACAAAAAAGCCTGTGATCATGACGTAGAGAAAAAAGAAGCTCCATACCGAGCGCAGGACGCGTTCATTCACCACGCTTTTGCCCACCTTAATGCTCAGCAGCGCTCTCGGATGCGCCAGCTGGTTCATCTCCTGAATACTCTGCTTGAACATAATGAGAAAACGCAGGGCTTTGATCCCGCCGCAGGTCGAGCCTACGCAGCCGCCAAAAAAGCTGGCGCTCAACAGCAGGAAGATGGTGTGTGCGGGCCATTGGGCATAGTCGGCTGTCGAAAGGCCGTTATCGGTCATCATCGAACTGGCAAGGAAGAAGGCGTGCACCAGGCTATCCGTGGCGTTGTACATCCCGGCATGCCAGACCTGCCAGGCGGTGATGACAATAATCACCGCGGCGGCGCTCAGAAAGAATTTAACCTCCGGGCTGCGGCGAATCGGTTTCAGGGTGCGTCTGACAATGGCGACGTACCAGAGGGTGAAGTTGAACGCGGAGAGCAGTGAAAACGCCCCGGCGACCAGCTCAATCGCGTGGCTGTCATAAAACCCAATGCTCTCGCTGCGGGTGGAAAATCCGCCCAACGACACGGTCGACAGCCCGTGACAGAGGGCGTCAAAAAATGACATTCCCGCCAGCCAGTAGGCCAGGGTGCAGGCTACGCCCAGCGCGAAGTAGGTCACCCACAGCGTGCGCGCGGTATCGGCAAGGCGGGGCGTCAGACGCTCCTCCTTGAACGGCCCCGGCATCTCTGACTGATAGAGCTTCATGCCGCCGATGCCCAGCAGCGGCAGGACCGCGACGGCCAGCACGATGACGCCTAACCCGCCAATGAAATTCAGCTGTGCGCGGTAATAAAGGTAAGACTTAGGCAGGGCGCTGACGTCCCCGATCACCGTTGCCCCGGTGGTTGTGATCCCGGAAACCCCTTCAAAGAGCGCGTCGGCAAAGGAGAGCTGTAGCCCGTCATCCATCCAGAGCGGCATGGCGCTAATGAATGAAAACAGCAGCCAGAACAGCACGATAATCACAAACCCGTCGCGGGTGCGAAGCTGTATGCCGGCGTGACGTGTTGCCCGCCAGGTTAGCCCTCCGAGAGTAAAAAAGGTTAAAAAGGTGGTCAGGAAGGCAAAGTAGGTCCGCTCTTTATTCAGCAGGGCGATCACCATCGGCGGCAGCATGGAAAGGCTGTACAGCAGAACCAGAAAACCGCAGAGGTGAAGGACAACCCGCAGCTGGGATACATGTAACGAATCGTTGGGCTTCACGACAGAGCTCCGCGCAATAACACGTTCCGGGGCAACTCACCGGAAAATATAGTGAATATTATGATTCAAAATTATCAGGGCGCCGTATTTTAACGACTTCCCCGAATATCTGCCTGCTTCATGCATCCTTTTCTTCAAATCTGGCGGATGAACAGCGTATAATCCCGCTCCTTTTGTCTATTTTTTCTTCGGAAGCATTATGAGCGCAATTTCCCTGATCCAGCCGGATCGTGACCTCTTCTCCTGGCCCCAGTACTGGGCGGCCTGCTTTGGACCGGCGCCATTCCTGCCGATGTCCCGGGAAGAGATGGACCAACTGGGCTGGGACAGCTGCGACATCATTCTGGTCACGGGCGATGCCTACGTTGACCATCCGAGCTTCGGCATGGCCATCTGTGGCCGTATGCTTGAGGCGCAGGGCTTCCGCGTGGGGATCATCTCCCAGCCTGACTGGAACAGCAAAGACGACTTTATGCGTCTGGGTAAACCGAACCTGTTCTTCGGCGTCACCGCAGGCAACATGGACTCGATGATCAACCGCTATACTGCCGACCGCAAGCTGCGCCATGACGACGCCTACACGCCGGATAACGTGGCGGGTAAACGCCCCGACCGCGCGACCCTGGTCTATACCCAGCGCTGTAAAGAAGCCTGGAAAGACGTCCCGGTGATCCTGGGCGGCATCGAGGCGAGCCTTCGCCGCACCGCCCACTACGACTACTGGTCAGATACCGTACGCCGCTCGGTGCTGGTGGATTCCAAAGCCGATATGCTGATTTACGGTAACGGCGAGCGTCCGCTGGTGGAAGTGGCGCACCGTCTGTCGCAGGGTGAGCCGGTGAGCAGCATCCGCGACGTGCGCAATACCGCCATTATGGTGAAAGAGGCGCTGCCGGGCTGGAGCGGGGTGGATTCCCGCATCATTGATATGCCGGGCAAAATCGACCCTATCCCGCACCCGTACGGTGAAGATCTGCCGTGTGCCGATAACAAGCCGGTTGAGCCGAAAAAAGCGGAAGCGAAGTCAATCGTTGTGCAGCCGCCGCGCCCGAAACCGTGGGAAAAGACCTACGTGCTGCTGCCGTCCTACGAGAAGGTGAAAGCCGACAAGGTGCTCTACGCGCACGCGTCCCGTATTCTGCACCATGAAACCAACCCGGGCTGCGCCCGCGCGCTGATGCAGAAGCACGGCGAGCGCTTTATCTGGATCAACCCGCCGGCGATCCCGCTCTCCACCGAAGAGATGGACAGCGTCTTTGCGCTGCCGTACAAGCGCGTGCCGCACCCGGCGTACGGTAACGCCCGTATCCCGGCGTATGAGATGATCCGCTTCTCGATCAACATCATGCGCGGCTGCTTCGGCGGCTGTTCCTTTACTCTTGTTTTTATGTATTTAGAGTTAAACTCTACTTTTCTATTTTTAGAATTCAAGCTATTCATCGTAATTGAGAGATATCCTTTTAATGTTCAGCAAGCCTGTTAAAAGCACTTTATCTGAACCGCGTTTTGCCTAAATCCTGCTCAATATATACTCTCCCTGAGTTCTGAAATCCTCAAATTCCCCAATCTTAAAGCATTGATACATAGATGATGTCAGATAATGCGCAATCATCTCACCGCCAATATGGATCCGTTCCGGGTGTGGGTATGTCGCCTGTATAGCCCTTTGTTCATTCATCATTACAGGAATTGTCTGCAACAAATCCCCATCCAAGATTTGGCACTCAGGTTTTACTCCTGTTCCGTATTGTAATTGCTCTGATTCGAAATCATGGACTGAGCGATAGGCGAACGAAACGATATTTCCTGTTTCCTCGCAAATTGCGAACTGATAAACACTGGTTGTCACCGTTGAAGAAGAGGGAATTGCATGGTCATGCTTGTATTGTTTCCACAGCCTCCTTAGACAGGCCGATGTATGATAATTGAGATTTTGTATACCTGATACGACCATTCTGGTTGATGCTTCAAGCAACCAGGTGTTAGAAAATCCACCTGCCCCCGTTCCTGCTATGATGGTTCTTAGCTGGGGGATGTAACCTGCTTTGGAAACAAAAGATAACGGCTCCCCATTATCGGTGACGGCAAGGGTATCTGTTACAATCAGTGCTTGTGCTTCGTCTGTATAAAATATCAGTGATGACATATTTTCCTCATCCAGAAAAGACATTACATGAATCACAGAACAGGTCACTACAACCACGTGAAAGGGAGTCAGACCATTTTCCAGAGGTAAATATATTCTTGTGTTTGGACGCGTTGCGGTTCTCTGTAAAAAATATATAGCACAAACAAAAGTCCCCGCAGGGATAAATATAGTTATATGCGCTTTTTCTGCTGGCTTTTACAATTGAAAGTGACAGGTAAACGAAATGTGTTACAGGTTTCTTTTGCTTTTCGTTGGGTTCTGTATATGCGAATTTACCCTGTGTGTTATTTTTGCAATGGACTCAGGCTGTATTCAATCAATTAAGGTTTACTTCTGGCATTAAGATGTATCCGTTGCCTGTTTTTTAAGGGCACGGTTTGTGCCGGGAAATGAAAATCACATCTTAAGTTCTTCACTCAAAGGATTTGTGATGTTTATCACGTATGGTCCGGGTAACGTGTTGAGGTCAATGTATTGCATCGTGATGGTGTCGTTACATCTTTTACTTTCCTCCTGATTTGCATATTCACTCCCGGCAACCTGGTTGTTTGTTTTTTCTTCTTCCGGATTTATAGTGTAGGCATGAGGTGGCGTTTCAGGGCGACAGACTGTGAGGATAATCACTAACATTCATGCGCGTTATGGGCGTGTCAGCAAACTGGATGCAACAGAGCCGAAACTGAAATTTGAACCCGGATTTCTGTATGCTGAAATACCTTATATTAGCGGCATCCAGAATCGAAAACTGAGCCGATATGTACACTTTTATCTTATGGATAAAGCTATCCTGCAGGCCAGGGATTTAAAGCCTTTAGCCCGGGCATTTTTACGCTGGATAAGGTGGCTGGAGGATAACGGACTTGACCCTTTCACCCCGGGAACGTTGAAATACCAAAGCCCTACATATGGCTTCAGGGAGTATCTTCTGGGGGCCGTAAGGCAGGGGC
Organism: Enterobacter cloacae complex sp. S3; assembly: GCF_014930495.1. Classification (NCBI taxonomy): domain Bacteria; kingdom Pseudomonadati; phylum Pseudomonadota; class Gammaproteobacteria; order Enterobacterales; family Enterobacteriaceae; genus Enterobacter; species Enterobacter cloacae complex sp. S3. The sequence continues at coordinate 258,357 of NZ_JADBRD010000007.1, forward strand.
GCATCGCCTCATCCACCGCGGCGGTGTACATCAGCGTTATCCGACGGTTTTACGTATTTCTGGGCAAGTGTGGTGAGCTGGCTGCCAGCTCATTTTTTACGTTGGTCGAAAAAGTCGTTGACGGGCGACGCAAGGTGATAAGTTCGGATCTTGCCATCAGGATAACCAGCACAACAAAAAGGACAATCAACCCACTGAATGATGCAGAGGTTCATATCCTGGATGAGGCACTGAAATCTGAGTCCGGGTTGTTCAGTTTAATGATTGTGCTGATGAAAAATTGTGGGCTACGGCTGGATGAAATGCTGACCCTGCCGTCGTCACTCTTTACTGAAGAGTACCTTGCCAGTGTCCCTGTATCTGAGTTGACCATCAGGGGGCTTCATATTGGTCCGAGATGCGGAGTTCATACGAAGTTTGGGATGACGCGAGAACTCTTCATCACCAGACGATTGTACGAGCAGGTTCTGGATTATCTGGCGGATGAGGAGTATGAAAAGAAGATCCAAAAATGGCGTGCACGACAGGGTGGGGAAGGGCGGCACGAGCCTTTATTTTTAATGGCAAACGGGAAACGGATGTCTGAAAAAGCCTTTTACTCCCGCTGGTACAGTTTTCGCCATCGCCTGGCCCGGTCTGCTCCGGGAAATGTGTTCAGACATAAACCCCATGATTTGCGGGCAACGTTTGCGACCCATTTTTTACGCTCGGCACTGAGTTGCTATCCCGATCAGGCCGCAAATGCGCTGGGTACAGTAAAATACTGGATGGGCCATAAAAGCGAAAATACGACGATGAAATACATCGTCTTTCTTCAGCAAAACCAGATTTCTGATGCAGTCGCCGGGGTCATGGACGCATTGATTGACGGTGCTGCAGGTCGCGATGGAGCCATATATGAGCCGGAGTGAAACGCAGATAACGTGGATGGCCGAAAATGTGCTGTCATGGGAGACGGTCAGCGGACACATCACTCAGCGGGATCTGAACCGATATTATTTACTTGACGTTTATCTTCAGGCTCATTTTTCAGATTATGTGTTGCTCCCCGGATGGTTTAGTGAACATTCGCATCTTGCCCGCCCTGAAAAACGCGATTTTATTGCCTCTCTGAAACGATTTCTTCTGTCTTACCGTCCCGCCGGAAGGTTAACCATTTTCCGTTATCTCAATATGTTTTTTATATGGCAGTCAGTCAATCAGTATGACTATGGCACGGCTGAAGGCGTTGAAATGTATATTAAACATCTCATGAACGATATTCGTCGGCGAAAAATTTCAGTCAGGATGGCAAGACACTACTTGTCCGTGGTCAACCGGTTTTTGCTTACGGGCGGGCAGATTCAGAGGCGGTATGAATATGAATTCTTACCGAAAGGAACGTATCAGCAGCAGGGAAGGGATAGCTATACCAGGAATGAACTTTCCGAGATCCTGAGGCAGTTGTCATCCATGAATGAGTTCCTTGCGGGATGTATCCGGGAGCATATCGCTAAATCGGAAAAAGGGGTGCGGCATTTCTCACCGTCTTTGCTGGCACCTGTTTATGAAGCGTATTTCCGGTATCCGGGAGAGAACGGGGTCAGCAGGGCAGAGATCATCATCAGGGACGTTCTGGAAAATTACTTTCTTACTTCTTTTTTTCTGTTCTGTTACCACACATGGGGAAACACCTCTCAGGTTCTGGGTCTGACGCGGGATGATATACATCTGGATGAAAAGGGTATCAGCACTGATTATGTTTATAAGGGGAGAGCGAATAAGTATATACGTCTGACGATAGGTAAATCGGAGTATGTGACCAAACGTGCGGGCTATTACTGGTTTCTGTCTTTTATCAGGCTCAGGGACGACATCGTTAACTATCTGGTTTCCGCAGATAACTTCCCTCCGGTACAGGCGCTGTTTCTGAGTGAGCCGCAGGTGAAATTCCGTAAGCTTTATTCTCTTAATCCCAGTCATCTGACTAAATTTTCTAACTCTGAGGGGGCGTGGGCCACGATGCGGCAGCTTAATCCCTCGCTTCCATCAATTACCGTTTCTGGCTTGCGCAAAACGTCTGAGCAGTATACGGACAGAACATTAAAGAATGGTCTGATTACGGCGGAAAAAGCACAGCATAACTGGGGCACTTACAGGCGGAATTATGCTGCAGGTAACCCACAGGGGGCGAAGGAAAACTTCAGTGCTGCACTTGATACGCTTATGAATCAGGGGATTGCGACACGTGCGTTATCCGAGCGGGTAAAAGTTGCTGATGAGCTGGGGATCGATCTGCGTGGAAGCGATGAGGGTGTGGATCTTTTATTGAATGGCCTGGGATGTCGATCGCAGGAGCCGCCTACAGATATTGAATTGCGCTTTATAAAAAAGCAAAAACGATTTGGCCGGACACCAAAGGCTTGTGCGGATTTTTCTCATTGTGTCGAATGTTCAAAAAGTTGCGTTGTGGAAACGCTGGAGTCTGTATGGCTCCTGCTGTCATTCAGGCATGCTATCGAGTATGGAAAACCGTTGTACATCGGTTCGGTCAATGCTGTGGAGCGTTATGAAACGTTACTCCTGAAGATTGATTTACGGCTTGGGCTGGTAGATGAGGCGACCCTGAAAAAAGCGCGCGTTAAACTTCAGCGAGAAGGTGTGGCTCCGGTATGGCAGATTTGAAGAAAAAAGAGGTAAGCCGTAGTCGAATGGCGGAGTTTCCTGCCGGAACGCCGCTTCGTTCAGGGGATGAGTTTCCGACTGAGGATATCATCTGTGAGGCACTAGAAAACAAAAGCTTTGAACGTCTGAATAACTGCCTGGTTATCGCCAGCTCAGATGAACATGATATGCGTTTTATCAATGAGGAGACGCTGAATATTTATTTCAGGGATGATGTCTGGACCAATCGCTATGTCAGAACCCATATTGGTGAAACGTTAAGAACCGTTAATTTTTCAGGCATACGGGATCCTGAACTGCGTCTTGAAGCCAAAATCATCTCAGCCAGCCTGCTCTGGATTGTCGGCAGGACCGCGAAGACGCAGTCACTGATCCGGAAATGTGCAAACATTGTGGCGGGAGCCCGTATTATTGAGTCTATGGGGTATCGCAGTCTGTTTCAGCTTCGTTTTCCGCTTGTCCGGAATGCTTTCATTGTAAAGATGAAGGAGGAGGATGAGCACGGCAGGAAGCGTTCTGAAAGAACATTACGTAATTACTTTATGGACCTGGCGGATATCTCGCTGACAGGTCATACCCGTCTTCGAAAATACGGTTACTTTCCTGATATTAGCTTCGACAGTTACAACAGTGTGGATGATTCAAACCAGACATATTGTATGCCTTTCAGTCTTATGATGTCTGTCTGGGAAGGGCTGATTACTGAACTGGATGCTGAAATCAGTGATTTCGATTTTGACGGGTTTTCCCGGCTGTGCGCTATCATAAACGGTTTTTATGATTCGCCTTACTATACGTCGATGCTGGAAGCCCGTAAAAGAGGGACAGCAAAAAGCATACCGGATTACCGGGCCGCGTATTACTACAATATTGTTGCCGGGGAAATTCGGGCGCTTTTCGCGACACTTGGCCCCGGGATGCAGGGCTGGTTCTCGGTACATAAAAATAAGCGCTGGAGATCTGATTTTATTGGCGTTGATCACATAAAGCTGAACACCTGGCATTTTGAGCTGACGTTAAAAGTCATGAATGTGATACAGGCCATGTCGGGGATGAGACACAGCGAAGTGCTTGGCGTGATGCACGGTTCACTGATTTATGATGGTGATATCCTGGGACTTCGTTCGGTGTTGCATAAGTTCGCCCCGGAAGGTGGAAGTCACGAAGACTGGGTTGTTTGTCGCTATGTGGAAAAGCCTTTTCAGCATTTACGCAGAATTAATCAAATCATGACAGGCCTGGACGGGAAGACGCTGGACAATGTTCCATTGTCTTTAAATATCAGGTCGTGGTTCTCGGAGCAAAAACTCTCTTTTATGGGGACGCAGCGCCAGACTGAGTGGGCAAAGAAATTTGTGAAAAGACACCATCTGTTCATCCGACGTGACCATATTGATGAGTTCAGGCTTTTAAATCCAAACATACGTGATGATGAACGCGTTGCGATGGAGATTCGGGAGGGGGCTTTCTGGCCATTGCGAACCCATCAGTTTCGCCGTTCACTTGCTGTACACCTCAGGCGTCTTGATCTGATTTCTACTAATGATCTTATCCGGCAGTTTAAGCACTTAATCAGAGGCATGACGGAGTGGTATATGTCCGGTGCACTCAACGCTTCGCATTTTAGCCGGGCGATCCCTCAGGCATTCGCTGCCGAGATTGAAAGGGTTGATACCGAACTCTCAGCTTCCAGGGCTGTTTCTTATCAGCATGAAGGCCTGCTTTATGGCGAAGGCGGGAAGTTACTGATGTCCCAGAGAGGTGGGCACTTACATCAGATGACGTTTCCTACACTGAAAAAAGCGATGAGCATGGCTAAACGAGGCGGGCAAAAACTGGTATCTCTTGGAAACGGTTTTTATTGCATGAATGGCCATGACTGCGAGTTTAAGGCGGTTGTTCAGTCAGCGTCCTGCAATCCGGGATGTGAGAACATGCTGGCCGGAGCTGATTCTGTTCCCGTGTGGAAACGCAGGATGGCTCATTATGACAACCTTCTGGAGATTGCCGTGCGAAATAATGCTCCTCAGGCTGACAGGGATTTTCTGATGCTTGAGAGAGATTTTTATGCAGATGCTGTCCGCTTTTTTGAAAAGGATGAATAGAGCATGACGAACGAACAGTCGGGGGTTAAAAAAACACAGGCAAGAGCAGAGCAGGCCCTGAGGGAACTGATGTTATCAGGGGAGCGTATCAGCCAGTATGCTGTGGAAAAACGAGCGGGGCTGGCAAACGGCACCCTGAATTATAACTGTCCTGAGTACAGGCAGGTCAGGGAGGCTATCCGCAGTCTGAAAAAAACGTGCCAGGGCACCGCGCCGGTTGATGAGCAGGGCATTGAGCAGCAGATCAAGCTGAAAGAAAAGTATCGCCGTCAGAGAAATGAGCTGAGGGAAGAAATCAAAAAGATGATGGCTGAAAATGTAGAGCTGTTACATAACCTTATACTTTTACAGCAGTATGTCAGGGAGCTTGAACGCAACACCGGGAGGGAGAAAGGGGACGTCATTCCGTTCTCGGGTGGTGTCAGGGACTGAGGCTATACTGAACGGAAGGACGCGAGGTGAATCGCCACGCGTTTAACAGACACCTCAGAGTCATTTATGGACTGACCCCGCCCCGGTAGACGATCCTGCCCTATAGTTTGAGCATAGGAGGAGCGTATGGGCACACCACGATTTACACCTGAATTTAAGGAAGAAGCCGTCCGTCAGATAACAGAACGCGGTTATTCCGTTGCCGAAGTATCCGACCGTCTGGGCGTTTCTGCACACAGCCTCTACAAGTGGCTACGGGCTATCAAACCTGATAACAGCGAACAGCATGCCCGGGATTTACTGGAAGCCAAAAGCGAGATCCTGAAACTCCGGGCGCAGCTAAAACGCACCGAAGAAGAACGGGATATCCTGAAAAAGGCCGCGCGGTACTTTGCAAGGGAGCCCGACTGAAGTACCGCTTTATCAATGAACACCGCACTGTATGGGGTGTGATGACGATGTGTCGGGTACTGAATGTCGCCCGGGCCGGGTTCTATGCGTGGCTGCACAACCCGGTCTCGGCGCGTGATAAAGATAACCAGCGTCTGCTGATGCTTATCCGCGACTCATATTCACTGAGCGGAGGCGTATACGGTTACCGGCGGGTTCATGGCGACCTGAACGAAATCGGGGAAACCTGCGGCAAAAACCGGGTGGGTCGTATTATGCAACAAAACCGGATCAAAGCCGTACGCGGCTATAAAGCGCCGCGTCGTATCGCCGGCCGGCCTTCAGTGGTTGCCCCTAATCGCGTGCAACGGCAGTTTACTGTTGTCCGGGCCAATCAGGTCTGGGTCACAGATATTACTTATAGTGTGCCCGGAGTTCAGGGCGGGCATGGATGCTTAAATGAACCGCGAGTCTGTCTGGAATATTGAACCGGTAACTCACGATGAGAAACCCAACAATCCCACCGGGTGTGACGGTGGAGAACCTGAGCGGCAGTGACCTGCGGCATGCCCGCAGGGTGATGTAACCCGCTGACAACGGGGATTGAGGCGAGATCACTAAGCCGAGATGATCCTCAAGGTTAAGTACTGAAAGGCTGAAGAACATGAACCCGTTAATCCGCCTCTGTGGGTTGAAAACGTCACCACGGCCTACGTGATCTGACAGGCCGTGCAGGAGGAACTGGCAGTGATACGTAAGCACTGCCGGTCGAAGGTGTTTTGACATGTATGCGAAACACCGGGGCAGCAGCGTCTATCACGCTTGCGATGCTGACTTCTGCCAACTTGCGGCAAGCAAGGATAAAGAGTGCGACGGGCAGCCTCCTCAGTATGCCTGAGTCCAGGCAGGTAAACCGGGGAAGGTCAGCGACGGATGTTAAGGGGGCATGGCTCCGATGACGCGCTGGCTGGCGGAGCTTCCGTAGTAGTCCGCGATGGGGAAAGCCCATTACATGGCGAAGGGAAGCAGTTTGAATGTGTTTGCGACGTGAATTAACTGACCTAACGAGGTGAAGACCTTTGATAATCAGCGAAATGCAACGCAAGCTTGCCACATGGGCAGCCACCGATCCGTCCCTACGGATTCAACGGCTGCTGCGTCTGATAACACAACCAGAATGGCTGGCTGAAGCGGCGCGGATCACGCTTTCATCAAAGGGGGCCCATACCCCCGGCGTTGATGGCGTGAACAAAACAATGCTACAGGCCAGACTGGCTGTTGAGCTGCAAATCCTCAGGGATGAATTACTCTCAGGCCACTACCAGCCCTTGCCCGCCAGACGGGTTTACATCCCTAAAAGCAACGGCAAACTGCGACCACTGGGTATCCCCGCGTTGCGGGATCGTATTGTTCAGCGGGCCATGCTGATGGCGATGGAGCCGATATGGGAGAGTGATTTTCATACGCTCTCATATGGCTTCCGGCCTGAGCGCAGTGTCCACCACGCGATCCGCACGGTGAAATTACAGCTCACAGACTGTGGTGAAACCCGGGGACGCTGGGTGATTGAAGGCGACCTGTCCAGTTACTTCGACACCGTACATCATCGACTGCTGATGAAGGCTGTACGCCGCAGGATCAGTGACGCACGTTACATGACTCTGCTGTGGAAAACCATCAAGGCGGGACATATCGATGTCGGTCTCTTTCGGGCGGCCAGTGAAGGTGTACCACAGGGCGGTGTTATATCGCCGCTATTATCGAACATCATGCTGAATGAGTTCGATCAATACCTGCATGAGCGCTACCTGAGCGGGAAAGCCAGAAAAGATCGGTGGTACTGGAATAACAGTATCCAACGGGGCCGAAGTACGGCGGTCAGAGAAAACTGGCAGTGGAAACCCGCGGTGGCGTACTGCCGCTATGCCGATGATTTTGTCCTCATCGTCAAAGGCACCAAAGCACAGGCGGAAGCCATCAGGGAGGAGTGTCGGGGTGTGCTCGAAGGCAGTCTGAAACTCAGGCTGAACATGGATAAGACTAAAATCACCCATGTTAATGACGGCTTTATCTTTCTGGGGCACAGGATCATTCGCAAACGCAGTCGTTATGGCGAGATGCGAGTGGTCTCAACGATCCCGCAGGAGAAAGCCAGAAACTTCGCCGCATCGCTGACAGCACTGTTATCAGGCAACTACAGTGAAAGCAAAGTCGATATGGCTGAACAACTCAACCGAAAACTGAAAGGCTGGGCCATGTTCTATCAGTTCGTTGATTTTAAGGCCAAAGTCTTCAGTTATATCGACCGTGTCGTGTTCTGGAAGCTGGCTCACTGGCTGGCCCGCAAATACCGTACAGGTATCGCTTCCCTGATGAGGTGGTGGTGTAAATCACCGAAACCGGGTCAGAGCAAAACGTGGGTTTTATTTGGTAAAACCAATCACGGCAAGCTCAGCGGCGAAATACTGTACCGGTTGGTGGGGCAAGGCAAGAAGCTGTTCCGCTGGCGGCTACCCGAAGGTAATCCCTATCTGAGGACGGAGACCAGAAACACGTATACATCGCGCTTTACAGAAGTGGCAATGGCGTTCGCCAGCATTTAAATGGAGAGCCGGATGCGCTGAAAGGTGCACGTCCGGTTCGGGGAGGAGAGGCAGGGAAATAGTCCGACTACGCCCTGCCTCTTACTCTACTCAGGACCCACGAAGGCTGGCTGTATCTTGCCGTGGTTGTTGATCTGTTCTCACG
>NZ_JADBRD010000070.1:0-685 GCF_014930495.1 Enterobacter cloacae complex sp. S3
CGCTAACTTTGCAACAGTGCCTTCATTTTCATTTCAGCCCACATTTTCCGATCGGCAATGGTGGCTGACAGCCCCCTGGTATTCACGTCGCGGAAAAAAGAGCCAACGGTTGGTTTATTGAAATTGTAGTAATCCGACTGTTTTTTTAATTTTTTCAGCAGGCTGTGAGGATTTTCATCGGTCCAGTCAGACAACATGACCACGTGCTCACGATCGTAAGCAAACGGTTCTGGCTCCCTGGCATCGATGATAATGGCACCGTATACCCCCTCCTGTTCCTGCAGACCGGAATGGCTGTGGTACCAGTAAGTCCCGTTCTGCTTAACCTTAAAGGTGTAAACGTAGGTATCATCAGGCTCTATGCCCATAAAACTCAGCCCCGGAACACCATCCATATTGGCCGGAAGAATAATGCCGTGCCAGTGAATGGACGTCTGTTCATTAAGACGGTTTTTGACCTTCAGGGTAATGGTGTCACCTTCTTTCCAGCGAAGAACGGGCCCCGGCAGGCCTCCATTGATTGTTTTGGCCTGACGCTCACTGCCCGTGATATTGACGGCCGTTTCACCAATGGTCAGGTCAAACTGAGTACCCTGCAGGGATGCGGCAACTGGCAGGCTCAGACTGGAACGCGCATTGAAACTCCATACGCCAAGACTTCCGGCGGCACTGTTGCAAAGTTAGC
>NZ_JADBRD010000071.1:0-5292 GCF_014930495.1 Enterobacter cloacae complex sp. S3
ATTATAAGGGAAGAGGAAAGGAAGCTTTCTAAAGACAGCAATAAGAGGTTGTTAATAAAAACAAATATAATCAATGCTAAAAAATAAACCACATTCATTTTTATTTTATGTGTTTTTATACGTGCTGAATATTTTTGTCACTGTTTATTTTTATTCTTTGGTTGTAATGCTGAAATTTTCATCATATTTTCAATGGGTAACCGATTCCTTAGTTTTTTTGTTGTGCGATAGGAACAGGTGCGTTGCTATTATTCCATGATCTAAAGGCGGGTTACTTAGCAACACTTAGTAATACAAGTAATTAAATATAAATGTACTAAAAAACGCATGTTTCATTCCCTATAAATATCGGTAGATATTTATAGGGGGAGAAGAAAAAATGAAATGAATTTAAATTATGTCCTATACTATATGTATAGTTAAAATCCTGTTGGTGTACCCGTTAGTCGTGGGGTAATGATAAGAGCGTCATTATCCTTGGTATAATAAATTAAAACCTGATCCTATCGACAAGTAGATGGCAGATGAGTTGTTCAACAGAACGCAGTGCAAATGAAACCCGTGCAAATTTCCCGAGCGTAAATTCCAGACAAAAAAGACGAAAACGCAGGAGTCACGGCAATGTGGCACTATAAAGGAATCGGATAATACCCCGTAGATTCCCTTGATAGACATATAAGGCCAATCCTTACCAAATGGTATAAGGGAGTCTATTACTTCTAATAGATTCAGTGGCGAATTTATACAATATAGATCCGTCCAGAATTCGAGAAGTACTTAGACGCTTATAGGAGTTATTCATACAGCTTTTATAAGAAGAGTAGCGATGAGCTACGACCGTTGCAGAGAATGGCGATAGGAAGAAACAGGGCAACCCGCTTCCGCTTGAGTACAATATAGTTGTATCCAAAATTCGCTGTATGAAATGTTGATGAGTATCAGCGTCAAGAAATACAAATTAATTGTATATCTTGAATATCTTTCCCCCGCAGTAGGGGATCGAAATGTATCCAAGAAATCCCGTCAAGGAGTAATGCTGTTAAAGCTAATCAATACTTAATAAATGTCCTATCAAAAAAAATAATATCCAATGAATTGATATTCGAGTTGAAGCGAACGCCGTGAGATTCAATCGAATGAAATTCCTGGCTCGCTTGTAAAGCGGGACAGTCAAAAAATGCATTAAATGGAAGTATCAATTCAGTTAGATATCGTTAGGATTGAAGGGGATGATCTCTGCTTATAGCGACCTCTTGCTATGTTCTCCTGATTAATTGGGTTATGTACTATAGCGAGAACTTCCACCTTTCCCTACCTTGGGTAGGTTTGTTAACGGTGATTGGTGGAAGTACTAATTGTGCTAATTAACTTTGTTAATAATCATCACTACAGCACCAATGACATTGATACTTTTCATATCTTCAAAAGCGACTGCGATTGACGGATAATTGTCATTATCACTCAGTAAGCGTACTCCCTCCATGAGCACCTGTACTCTCTTAAACAAATAATTCCCGCTCTGTTTTAATACAACAAGTTTGTTATCGGTTAAATTTGTATCGTTAGTATCAATGAGTAGTACTGCACCCATAAGAAAGGTAGGGGTCATTACATCGGTATTAACCCTGATAGCACGCAGAGAATGTAAATCCGTCACATCAAGCAGTTGAGCATCAAGATTCAACATTTCATCGGCATGATCAATAAAAGGTACAAGTATGACATTTGAATCAGTGCTGCTCATGCTCGATTGCTGGCCTGTAGCCAGCCATTCAATAGATACATTGCCTGCTTTTGCCAGGAGTACCAAGTTATCCAGTGTAGGGCTTGATGAGCCGTGCATGTAGTTGTGAACAGTACTATAGCCAATACCCGCACGTTTTGAGAACTCTCTACCCGTTGTTCCAAGTGCTGCTATGACGTGCTTTAAGCGTTCACTGAACTCTTTAGTACTCTGCTTTTTATTGTTCATTCTATCGCCATTCAACTTAAGGAATTGTATTCCTAATTCGATTTGACTTGTTCATTTTATTGATCAATCATATTCATGATTAAGTAATGAGTGATCATAATGAAGAATCATAAACAAGAAGGATCTCAAAAAAAGGAATCAAATGCCAGTACTCGAAACTGGCATCGGGCCGATGTACTTGCAGCTATACGCAAAAAAGGTAGTTCGTTGGCTAAGTTGTCCCGAGACAACGGCTTACATGAACGAACGCTATACAACGCCCTTGAGAGACATTGGCCTAAAGGTGAGAAGATCATTGCAGATTATATCGGAGTGACTCGAGAAGAAATCTGGCCTGAACGTTACAGCAATAGTGAGGAATAAATTGTGGCATACGCAACATATACAGTGGTTTGTCCGCATTGTGGAAGTACTACGACAGTTAACACCGGAATAAAAAGCAGTGGTACAGGTGTAGGTTCGTGCGGAGCATGTAGAAAACTTGTCAGAGTAGAAGTTGACTCTCTCGGTAATATAAAACGAGTATTAAAATAACAAGGGGAAATAAAAATGAAGAAAATACAGTTTTTTGTTTATATGGGATTCGGTTTAATCATGGCATCCATGGTTTATAGTTATTTTAGTACATTCAATGAACCTGGGATGTCATTTGCTACAGTATTACTTGCATTAATTACTTTAGCATTTTGGAGTATGGTTATGATCATCTCATTTTGGTGGTCAATTATAGCCATTCCATCTATACAAGAAAACCACCCCGCATTAACGCAAAAATTTCCAAAGTTTTTTAATAACTTTCTTCTACCTATCATCATTGTCATTTTATTATTAATAGCTGGGCAAGCTAATGTATATATGATGAACCTACAAGGAAAGAATCTTGGTTTTATGATCGAAGATCAATTCTCTGAAGCGAAGAGTGCTGGGATCTTTAACAGAGAAAAGTGGATTGAGATTAAAGCTAAGCAAGATGAGTCAATAAAATTAGCCGATAAACAAGCCACCGCTGCAACATTAGAAAAAAATAACAAAGACTACATCGAAAGTAAGATTAATAGTCTCGACAAGAGTAGTGGTAAGTACTTAGTAGCTGAAAATATCTACAAGCAACATGGTGTTTGGGTCGATGATTACATTGCTGTTCAAAAGAAGTCATGCTCACGTGAATTCAATCGACTGTTGGCTGCTAATGCAGCGTCTGAGCAAGCCATTGAGTACTGGAATGAAACCTCTGATTCTTTAACACGGTCGGGTGTTTCGCCATTTGCAGGGGGGAGGAGTCCTACAACCGATCCTGACATCCAGAGAACCAGCAATGATATTAGATTTGCCCGTTCTCAATTAGAAAATTGTGGTATAGCTCATCTTAACGAGATAGAACATCGTGTTACAGTACAAACTGATAATTGAAATGGATTCAGGATTATGTATTTCAAAGCGGTTGTTATAAGTTTAAGTTTGCTATTGTGTTTATCGGCCTCTGCTGATGAACTTAAGCAAAATATTGATAGCACATTACAAAAATGCAAGATGGATGCGGTTAGTACCATTGACTCACAGAATTGCTATATTAAAGCTACTACAGCGTGGGATACGGAGCTTGGGAATCAATATAAACTGCTAATGAAAGATCAGCCTGAAAATGTGCGTGCTGCCCTAAGAGATTCACAAAGGCAATGGATAAAATACAGAGATTCGTATAATAAAGGAATTGAGGCTTTTTATCAAAAAGAAGAAGGTACTATCTGGAGTTTGATTGCGGCTGAAAGCAAAATGAATATTATCCGCGATAAAACATTAGATCTTTATCGACTCAGGAATAGTACAAATCTTGGTGGCTGATGTTAAAAGGTAGCGTAGGCTACCTTTTTTATTGCCATCGATGAGTCAGGGCTGGTGGAAAACCGCTATTAATAATTCTTGAAGTACTTTCATCACTCCATTCACACAGCAAAACGCCAAACATCACGTAATCTTCTGTTCCAGTATCAAAGTATTTGTGCATTAGGTCATGCAAAGTCTTTTCTGTTTGTGTGAAAGAAATCATTTGCTTAACTTAAGATGCCGCACAGTTCATTTCTTTCTTGATTCGGCTAATAGTGTTGGTACTTACACCGAAGTCAGCAGCTACAGAGCGAACACTTCCGCCAGATGCCAATGCCGCGAGGATTTCAGTACGCGGGATATGCCTACCATTTCCACGCCCAGCAATACGACCAGCAGCCTTAGCTGCTTCGTAACCCTCTCTTTGCCTGAGCAGCATCATTTCACGTTCCATTTGGCAAATTCCCGAAAGTAAAGTTAGAACCAGTTTACCAGTGGGTGAGTTATCTCCCGTCTTAATGCCTTCATGATGAAACTGGATCGCGACACCCCGTTTAGTCAAAGCATCTACAGTTGAGAGAAGGTCGGTTGTATTACGGGCAAGGCGGCTGATGTCATGCACATGCAAAGTATCGCCTTCGCGTAAGTACTCCATCATCGCTAAGAATACTTCACGATTGGTATCTTTCGCACTTACTTTCTCAGTGAATACTTTTTCAAAGGTGATCCCCGTATCTGCTAATTGTCGCTCGCTGTTTTGTTGCAAGCTGGATACGCGAATATAAGCGATGTGTGCCATGTCAAAATCTCTATACTGTATCGATTTGTATGTTGCGATTTATTATAGAGTGTAGCGATGAAAAATCAAGGCAGATCGCTACACTTAATCAGGCTTTAGGAGGATGTGCGGTATGTAGCGATTAAGGATGCTTAATCGCTACACTATATTTTAGTAGCATATCAGTATGCGGATAAAAGTGAGGTGCGTGGCATAATCTCTGGCTAACAATTACTCCCTTGAAAATATGTCATCAACACCATCAAACCCGTTATCCTGATATCCACCATGTTGAGTATATTCTTGTCCATCCCAATCAGAATAATTTTCGATATTGCTCTCTATTATTGATTGTACATCAATATTATCAATAATGTCATCAATTTCACTTTCGTTAAAAACTATCGAGCTTTCGGATAACATATCCTTAACCATATCCTTTGCTTTCGATTTAATTAAATAACTCTCCTGCTCATCATAATACTCGCTAAATTCATTACTTTCTGAAATAAATTCATGCACAAAATCATACCAATACTCTAATAAAGAGGTACGGATATCACCCAGTAATTCATCGTCACTGATAACATTGGAAATATGGCTTAAAATATTTAAATCTTCATAATCAAGATCGTCGCCACTGGTTAGTAACGTTAACTTTGTGTATTCCTGTGTTTTTTTATAACCTATCCAATCTATATCATTTAAAGATAACCAA
>NZ_JADBRD010000072.1:0-7335 GCF_014930495.1 Enterobacter cloacae complex sp. S3
ACTTCTGCTTTGCGTTGACAGGAGAAGAAGGCCATGAAACTGCCACGAAATACCCTGCTCTGGTGCGTATTAATAGTGTGTCTCACACTGCTGATATTCACTTACCTGACACGGAAATCGCTCTGCGAAATCCGATACAGGGACACGAACAGGGAGGTGGCAGCTTTTATGGCTTACGAATCCGCTAAGTAGCTAACCCCGGCGGGGGGACCCCCCCCGCCATTCAGGGGCTGAGACTGTGTGGACATGCCTGAAGCGCCTTTATGAAGGGGTTGCCGGTTCGCCGGTAGCCCCTTTTTCCATCCCGAAGGGTGCAGTCGCATGCATGAACAACCCGGAAGGTCTGTTCCCCTGCGGGGAACGGGGGAAGGGGGACGCGCCTTCGGCGCTGCCCCTCTGCTCCCTCCGCCTTGCCCTCTCTCCTGCCTGATTTTGCTGAAGTCAGCGCGCCATTAGTTACCTGCCTGTATCTGGCTTCAGCCTGGTTTTCCCTGTGTTCTTCATCCCGGGCGTCATATCCGTCGTCCTGCTGGTTAACTTCCTCAGCTGCAGCTCCGTGGCCATAACCCGAAAACAGGGCAGGGCGATGGCCCCCTTCGGCTCCCGGCCAGCGCTGCTGTCCGGTCGTCGAGCCCCACTCCGCCAGGGCGGCCGCTGCGCACCCGCCAGGCTCCGCCGAACCCCTCCGGGTTTCGGGCCATACGGCTAGGGTCTGATGGCGAAGGTCAAGGGCTGCGGCTTCTCCGGCCGTGCCGTCCGGAACGCCTTCACCGCGCCGGCTGATGCCGTCGCTTTAATGGCGCCACGCCGTTCCGACGTGTCGGGTGTGTGCATCCTGTTCCCCCGGTGAAGCCATCCCCCGTGTGTCCTCACGCGGAGGGCTGCTTGTAGCACCGTCGGGTCGTCATCCAAGGGGTGAAATGCACTCCGCCAAAACTTTTTGCGTGCCGCAAAAACTTTAGTCTCCGCCCCTTTCCTTCCGCCCTTCGCCGTTGCTCCTTTGCCCTTTGCCGCGAGAGAACTCACCAGGGAGATGGACTGCCATCACCACAGGAGAAAACCAGGATGCACACACGAAACGTCAACGTCAAAACCGCCGCTCAAGAATCTACCGGAAGATGTGATTCAAACCTCACCACGTCCCAGTTTACGGATCTGTTTTGCTGGGTCCTGGCCGCATCGGAAGGGGAGCCACAACCGGTAATTTTTACGCCGCCAGAGAATGCCACTGAGCTGACGTTAATAAATGACGAATGCCCGGATTATATCTCTGTCTGGGTTGTAGATGGTCGCCCGGTGGCAGCTGCAATCCCGCTGGATAATTTTCACCGCGTTATTTCTTCATCTCTTACTAAATAATCAGGAGTAAATAAAAATGGTCAGTTTCGCAAGCCGCTATCGTATGCCTGCCTCGATCCGCAAAGACCGTCCGCTGACGAATGATGAATTACAGCGCATCGTTCCGAGCGCGTTCTCATCGGATAAACACGATTCACGCTCTGAACGTTATACGTATATCCCGACCATTAACATTCTTGATCGCTTACGTGATGAAGGTTTTCAGCCATATTATGCAACGCAGTCACGTACACGTGACCAGGATAAACGCGACTTTACAAAGCATATGCTTCGCCTGCGCCGTCATGACCAGATTAACGGAAAAGAAGTGCCGGAAATTATTCTGCTGAATAGCCATGATGGTTCAAGCAGCTATAAAATGATCCCCGGCATGTTCCGTCAGGTTTGCAGTAATGGTCTGGTTGCATGGAAGGATTTTGGTGAAATCCGCGTACCCCACAAAGGGGATATTGTCGGGCAGGTTATTGAAGGCGCTTACACGGTGCTGAAAACATTCGACGCGGTTGATGAAAATATAGACCTCATGAAAAGCATTCAGCTCACTTTGCCTGAGCAGCGCCTTTTTGGTGCGACCGCCCTGGAACTTAAATACGATGGAAAACCAGCGCCGATTACACCGGAGCAAATTATTAACCCTCGCCGTGTGCTCGACAGAGGCCAGGATTTATGGACCACGTTTAACGTGGTGCAGGAAAATGTGATCCGTGGGGGAATTCGTGGCAGAACGGAAAAAGGGAAGATGACCAGAACGCGGGAAGTCACCGGAATAGATGGTGACATCAAATTAAATCAGGTGCTCTGGAAAATGGCGGAGGAGTTTGCAAAACTGAAGGCCTAAAAATTAAGCCGCTCAACAGAGCGGCTTTTTACTGCACGCTATGTGACGATGCTGTTTCTGCAATTTTAATATCATGCTCCTTTCCCGCAGCTGGCGCGAGACGTTCTGAAAGTAACTTTTTTCTGGCCAGTAATACACGATATATATTTTTGATATCCTGTGCATAGGCCTTGCGCTGTACAATGAGCTTTTTGCTCGGTCCAGTATTATACATCCCCACGCTGTCCCAGTTTTTCCCGTATGACCGAAAGTTGTGCGCCAGTACCCATGCTCCCGTATAAACGCAGATACATGGATCATTTAACAGGCGCTCACGGGTAATATTGAAGTTTTTAAGTTTACCGTAATGGGAACTGTTCACCTGCATACCGCAGACATCTTCCGTTCCATTCCTGTTTGATCCATTTATCGCATCCGGTACAAGATGGCTCTCTTTAATCGAAATTGACATAAGCAGCAGCGGATCAATTTGGTAATCTTTCCCGGCCTGATCAAAGCACATCTGCGGAGCTGCGCCAGCAGATAGTGAAAGAGTCAGTAAAGCAGCAGGCAGTAACGATATTTTCATGGTTTGGCCTTTTAGCGAAATAAACGGGCTCTGGAGAGGCGCTTTAAAAAATACCCCGGCGGATCGTCGCAATCAAGTAAATTCACTACAAACGCGCCTGAGCGCTCTCCTGAAGGGATTTAACACCTGTCCGAAATAAACATGCCAGAACGGTATACGGTATTAACATGCCGCTCTTTACTAACCCTTTAAAACATCACACCCCACGCAAGACTTCGTCTTGCAGATTTTTCCTTTCATTTCAGTGGGATGTTTGTAAGAAATTTGCGCGCTTTTGGAATGTGACCGTTTAATGTCGTACATACCGACACTACACTATCGTATAATCCTGATACCTGTTAGTGTCGGTATGTCACACATGTATCATACAATTGTAGATATGCTTTAATTACATTGAATTATATATCGCACAGTGTCACACTATCGCACATCATAGTGCTGGATTGTACTACTGTATAGAACAGAAATGCACAGCAGTATCAACCCATTACAGCCTTGCACAGCAATGTGGAAATCCACCAACAGGCCATACATAGTGTCGGTTCCGACACTAACTTAAAACAGGTAAGAAATATGGGAAGAGTCGGCATCTACCTTAAAGATAAAATTGAACGCGAAGTTCGCGATATTGTTCAACAAGACCTGCAGAACGGCGCTAATGCTGGAGAAGCAAACATATCAGCTACCTGCAACGAATTAATCCGGCTTGGACTGCTTGTTTATAAACGCGATGGCGAGGATGGCAATCAATTTGATATCGAAGGATATCGAAGAGACCTCATAAGAAAAGCAGCCGGCTCACGCGAAGGCA
The DNA here is from genome assembly GCF_014930495.1 of Enterobacter cloacae complex sp. S3. Lineage (NCBI taxonomy): Bacteria > Pseudomonadati > Pseudomonadota > Gammaproteobacteria > Enterobacterales > Enterobacteriaceae > Enterobacter > Enterobacter cloacae complex sp. S3. The sequence goes on from NZ_JADBRD010000072.1 coordinate 3,577, forward strand.
CAGTTCTCATTGCCACCCTAATCGCTGAGATGTATTTAAAAATGACAGGAAAAGACGGCGAAGGCAGCCTTGAAGATACGCTTGATATGATTTTAAGCGGCATAAACACAGCCGAGAACGAAGCAGAAGCAAGGCACTTCATCAACGAAAAAGAATAAATCTGTGAGCCGGACACCCCGGCCCACATCGATCACAGGGACGGTTTTTCATCCCAGGGAAGGTCACTTTTCTCCACCTCCTTTATTTTTTCTTTCAGGAACACCTCGAACTCCATGCAAAGAACTTTAAGCGCCTGCACATCCTCATTCTGGTCAAGTAACCTTTCCGTAAAATAACCCAGCGTATTCATCAGACGGGTGAGCATTTCATCATTCAGACTACGGTTATGCACCTTCGCCATTGCCCTGATTTCATCTGCAAGGTTTTCAGGAATTCGCATGCTATATCCGGTTGTTTTCCCCGGAAGCAAAACTCTTTCACCCTCACGCCACATCCACAATTGCTCCTGCTTGGGCGAGGATTTAATTTCTCCAGCATCATCAAGAGATTCACCATCAAGTAATTGCCCTAGCCACTCTTCAAATCTCACCGCCAGAGCAATGAGCCGCTCACCCTCCGCAGTTTTAATGACAGGCTTGCCGGGCTGATAATTCAGCGACAACAAAAGCCTGGCAATAATTTCCTCATTCACACTTCTGTTGCCAGCTCTGGCACATATTCTCAGCTCCATAAGCAGATTATCCGGTGCACGCAATCGCCACTCCACCGCCTCACCTGGCTGGAACTTGCGTGGACGGCCGCGACCATCCCACATTTTTTCTTTTACTTTCATAGCTATAGATCCCATAGACCATCTCCGAACTTACTGGTCAACAAAGCCTACCCACTTACATATTCGGATAAATCTGAATGGTTACAAAAAGTGTGACATGCGTCACAGTTTTTTTTTTTTAGGGTCATGGGACAATTGCGCCCGCGTAAACAAGCACTTACGCGATTCACTTTTGTTTACTTCGGAGAAAACAAACATGTTAACCAAAGGCAGTGCCCTTAACGTCGGTAAGGGATGGGCGGTAGCGTCTTTATTCCGCAAAGCACGCGAAAATCGCCAGGCTAAATTTTACTTAAAGTCAGCAGGCGCTTTTTTAATTGCACTTATGGTCACTCACCCGGCATTCGCATCTGGTACCGACCTTCTTTCCTCGCAGAACGCCACGGTTAATTCCACCTTCGGCTCCGGCTCATCACTGGTTAAATGGTTCTACATCGCCGAAATCATCATGGGCCTGTTTATTTACATTAAGGCCCGCTCACCACTGGTATTCGTCGGTATCGTTATGGCAATCATCTTTACCCGTGTCGCCTTCGGTATCGCGAGCTAAATGATGAACGGGGAAGGAGATAAATATAACTTCCCGGAAACAATGAACCAGCAGAACCGCTATTTAGGCTTACCGATTGACGAATTGATTGTTACCGCACCCCTTTTAGTTTTGGGGGTGCTTAACAACCTGTCACTCGAACTTGGTGTAATCGCGGGAATCCTCTGGTTCATCGTCAGATATCTGAAAAAAGGGCAGGGGTCGTACTGGTTGCTTAATTTCTGCTACTGGCACCTGCCATCACTTTTATTCAAAGTAACCTTTCGCCAGATACCTGACTCAAGTTTCCGGCACTGGAGGGCATAGTTTTTCATGAAACTGAATATTAAAGGAGAGCGCGATAAACAACTCCGCTATGCGTTTATTGGTCTTTCAGCTTTAACTTTACTCATGAGCGCAGGGAATGTACTGACAGGGTCACTGGCATGGTATTTCGCCACAACCCAGAAAACCATCACCACGCCGTTAACGTTTAACCGCCCATTTGCATCAGATTCTAAAAGTGTCGATGCGACCGGTCTGACACAGTTCGCCGCTTCCTTTATTTACTGGCGACTCAACGTTACCCCGGAAAACATCGAACATAACCAGAAAATGATTCTTGGATTTGTCCCCTCCGCCGAACGGGACGTACTCAAGAAAGCCCTGGACATAGAAACTGAGCGCATCCAGAAAGCGGGCATCACCACCCAGTTCGACACGAAAGAAATTCGCGTCATGGATGATGGCTCCGTGCAGTACAGCGGGGTACTGAAATCCTCCACCACAAACGGCGCAATCATCACGCCACTGAAAGACCAGGAAAAAACCTACCGACTGAAACTGAGTTATGACAACGGTGTGATTAACCTCCACAGCTTTGAAGAACTCAAGCCGGTATCTTCCACTAACTGACAGGACTGCCCATGAAATTTCGCATTTCACCGGCAGCTGCTGCTGTGTTTCTGGCAGCGGGATTATTTACCAGCGGCCTCCGGGCCGCTTCCTCACCCGCAGCCATTCCGTTTGAGAACGACGCCGCCTTTAACGTCACTCTCAGCAACACCAACCCGAGTAAGGTTGTTGTACCCGGCGCTTTCCTGAACCGGCGCTGGCGCTGCCGGTGTATGACAACAATGGCAGGAGTGCGGGCCTGGCCATGGTTTCCCTGGTTGCCAGCCCGGAAGGGCGGATGACACAGGGGGAGACCCGGATGGTCATGACAGAACGTGCCCGTGGTGCGGTACTGCAGCGAAGCCAGTCAGGCAACACGATTGTGGCCAGTGACCTGGCGGCCGCGCTTGATGCAGTACGACATCACCCGAAGGACGGCGTGGTCTGGCAGACCGGCGATGAACCGCCTTCAGCATGGTTGCTTAAGGTGAGCGGTGGGACAAAACAGGATGTGTCGCCGGGTATTGTCTCCACGCTGACTGACGAGCAGAACGTACAGCAACTGCGCGAACAGATGCTGGCAGACCAGATTCGCAATGAAGACGCCGGACGGAACAGGCAGCCGGAGTCGTTGCTGCCGGAAATTCCGCAGGAAGAGGTGATCAGACTGAAACCGGAAGACATTAACCCGCGTAAACCGGAACCACTCACCCCGGATGCAGATGTAATCGCCAGGGTGAGAGGTGAGGAAAACACCGGTGGACAGGAAATGAAAGCTGCTGCAGGTGTCAGGAGTGAGCTGGAAGGTGCTGACAAGGCATCCGGTGAACAGTCGCGGGCATCGCGTGTGATTGCAGATCTGGCAAACGCTGAGCGCGACATGCTCAGGGTGGCAGAAAATACTGAACGCGGCCGCATGCCGGAGCGTGAAGAACAGACCCTCACCCGTACCATTCAGAAAGAACGCTAATCCCCCATTTAACAATGAGACTCAGACGATGAAAGTACACAAATTAGCAGCATTAATAGTTACAACATACATTGGCTTTATTGCAACGGCACACGCTTCGGCCCCTCAGCCGATATTCAGCCCGGAGCAGGAGGCCCGTATCGGGGAAATCGCAGCAGACTACCTGGTATCCCACCCGGAGATACTGGTGACGGTCAGTCATAAGCTGCAGGAACAGCAGGAGGCACGTAAGCAGAAGATGTTTGCACTCAGCGTGATGGAGAATCAGGCGAACCTTCTGCATGATCCGGATACCCCGGCTTACGGGCCTGATAATACAAAGGTCGCGGTGATTGAATTCTTTGATTACCAGTGCGTGTTCTGCAGCCGCTTTGCGCCGGAGCTGGAGAAGGTCATGAAAGCGCAGCCGGACGTCCGCTACCTCTTTAAGGAGTGGCCAATATTTGGTGGCCGCTGGGAAGCCTCACTTCAGGCAGCGCAGCAGGGGCTGACGGTCTGGCAAAAGAAAGGGCCGCAGTGACCTGCTCCCCGTTG
>NZ_JADBRD010000073.1:0-25610 GCF_014930495.1 Enterobacter cloacae complex sp. S3
CAACGGGGAGCAGGTCACTGCTATTACGTTGTTGTGCCACTTCTCCGCGTGTTGATCAGGTGAAGGTTGCATTGATACTGTTTAGAGAACATAATTTAACCAAGATGCTCTCTGGAGAACTGTCATGATTCGCAAGTTAATTAAAAAGCTTACTTCTGATGCACCCAAAGCAGGTGTAGATGAGTTACAGCAAATTTATGACGAAATCGAAGCTCAGCAACAGCGCATAGCTCAGGAAAAAGCGAAAATAAAAGAGGAGCATGAGGATGGTTCAAGACTCACAAAACATAGATTCACTATTTGATTTTTTGTATGTAGATAGAGAAAGAGTAGGTTCTTTAACCGCCCAACTATTCCCGTCAGGTGTTCTTAGTACCATCAAGCAAACTTCATCTACGTCCGAAAGCGACCAGAAAGAACTTAAGGGTGGTATCCCGCTTATAAGTGCGAAGACAAATGCAGGGGAAGCATGGGCCAGATCTCAAGAAAGACTTTTCGATTCATCATGGAGCCTTCCTTTAAATCTTATCGATAAACTGGATGAGTTATCCCTGATTCAAGACAATGTTTCTAAGTCGCATTTAGGCCAGATCATTATAGCTACCGGGAAAATTAAACTTTTCGATGTTAAAATGGTTCATGACATCATGCCTATTTTCAAAAAAATTAAACAGGATGAGTTAAAAAGCGCTAAGAATGTAACCCAAAAGCAATCAATTAAAGAAGAGATAAACAATGCTGATAACGCAATTGGTATGCTATCTCTTTTGCCGTTTTCTACCCAAATCGAATTTTCTGATGAGCAAGGAAATTTATTTTGGATGTCAGTAAAACCTGACGATTTAACAATAGATTCTGGTAATTTGACTCTCAAATACGGTCCGCGGATTCCGGGTGATTGGCATGTTGTTGGCTTTATCGATGCTCACCCTGAAGAAGAGATCACGGCCCCAGAACTTTCTGATGGTTTTCCAACAAATGAATTAAAAGAAGGTATGGATGGGATGCTACACACCATCAGGGAACTAATGGGGCGCAGCCCGCAATCCTATGGGTTAACCCCCTTACTTATCTTCAGAAAAGTATCTTAGCGCACATTAGCCTAGCTAGCTTTATTCTCGCTGGGCTTCCTATAAACGCCTTTTTCTTTCTTCTGCATTTTTAATACTAAAGTGCATGCACTTTAAAACCTTCCCGAACTCACAGCCTAATCTTTCCATTTATAACTGAGATTCACAAAACCAGCCCCCTCCCTAACGCTCAACTCGTCTTGACACTGTTCATTTTTACAGTAAAAATACTGTATGCAACCACAGTGGTTTTCGGAGGCTTTTATGTTCATTGAACTGGTTTATGACAAGCGAAATGTAGAGGGGCTTGAAGGGGCCAGAGAGATCATCCTGGCAGAGCTGACGAAAAGGGTGCACCAGATTTTCCCTGATGCCGAAGTGAGGGTTAAGCCGATGCAGGCGAACGGCTTAAATAGCGATGCCAGCAAAAGCGATCGGGAAAAGCTCAACCGCATGCTGGAGGAAATGTTTGAAGAGTCCGACATGTGGCTGGTGGAAGACTAACCCTGAAAACCCTGATAAAACTCCAGGTTATCCAGTTTTCTTTTAGAGTTTATCATTATCCATATTTGCCATCAGAAATGGGCTCATATGATGGTTAATCCATCTATATAACGGAAAATGATATGAAAATGAGTTTTTATGCTATTTATTATAGCAATGGAAAAGATAACTCACCATGTAACCTTTTTGAATCCCTTTCTTCACAGGTCGTCGAAAAGAAAGGTAACGCCCTTGAAGTTGACGATTATTTCGTTTTCGCCCATCACATTGTTGACAAAAGCTTCTTGCTAACAAAGACATATGATTCTGCCTTTGTTAAAAGGGTAAATAAGAAAACATTTTCTATCGATGAAATGAAGAATGCTTTGGGTAATGATGAAACCCTTGCTTTCCCTTCCTTTCTTTTAGTGAAAGACAACATCATTGGTTATGCATCATCTCAACACGGCCCCAGAACAAGAGATCTGCAGATTTATCTTTCCAATAAATTGGATATTCCGATGGGCTTCAAACTTTGTATTGAACCTCTGATGCGTGATGTTAGTAAAGATGATGCTTTAGAAATGCAGTTCATCGGCAGAACCACGCTTAGGGTGGAAAGCGGGTCTAAGCTGTTCAGCCCTTTGCTTAGAGCAACAGGTATTGAAACTATTGACGAAGAACTTTTAGATGGTATTGAGATCACGCTAAAGCCGAAGAGAGCAAGAAACATTCGAGACATGGCGAAGGAACTCATTAAAAACGCCGATGACAGCCATAGCGATATACTCATCAAAGGTAAAGAGCAGGCAGCCGATCTTCTTACGGAATACTACCTGTCTAATAAAGGGCATCTGGCAGCTAATCTATATAAATCGACAAACGAAGATATCGCAGAAGAGATGGAAACATGCTTCATAAGAATGAAGTCTGTTATAATGAAAAGCTATAACGATGCGTTTGATAGTGCGTTTTAACTATCATTGGATTACAAGGAGGCGGCAATGTCACAGAACCACAAAGTCATGCCAGGTGTAATTCTTTTTGCATTGCCATACTTTCCTGTTATTGCAGCTTATTTTGCATTCAGATACTTGGTTCCTGGCGTTTCCTTCTCTGAGCATAGAGACGCGCTTGGAGCAGCGATAGCCTCATATGCAGGCACAACGATCGCAATTCTGATCGCTGCGTTAACGTTTGTGATAGGTATTGGTGGCAGAAACATGCATAAGGTAAAGTCTTATGGATACATGACAACTGTCATCATCATGTACGCTCTTACGTTTGCTGAGTTAGGGATTGTTTTCTTCATGGGGCTTTTTCTCATGGCTACCAGCAAAGAACCGATTAATTTTCTCCCGACTCTGTCTATTGGATTCGCTGCTACTTCATTGATGCACATTAGTTTGCTTTTAGTACAACTGTTCAACTTCTCCAAGAAAAAGTAGACCGGCCACCGTGCCGGGTTTTTCACTCGGATTTTCTGCTCTTTCCGGTCCTGATTTTCAGCAACGCATCCAGTTCTTTACTTGCGTCTTTGCGACGCAGGAAGAAAGACTCCTCTTTTTCACGCTTCATCTCCCTTTCAATCATAAGAACAGGTTCGACCGGCACAGCCTGCAATGCAGCTATACAATCCTCACGTGTAAATAGAAGCGGAGCTCGAGGTCTATCACTTATACGGTAAGCCTTTAGCCTTCCTTCCAAAACCCATCGCGTCACAGTCCCCCTTGAGATGCCAAGTAGCTCGGCAGCTTCCTTTCGTGTCAACGTTAGCTTTTCCATGGATGCCCTCGCAATCCTGTTCGGATACAGCCATCCTGACACAAAACGCTTTAGGGGTATATATCATGCCAAAAACACGCACAGACCTTACCGATGATTCACTTATTGACCTGAAATACATTACAAACGATTCGGGATTCACCGCTAAATATTTTTACTCACTGATGAAGCGGGGGGAGTTCCCCGCTCCGATAAAGCTCGGCAGAAGTTCGAGGTGGCTACTCAAAGATTATTCTGAATGGAAAGCCAGACATATTGGGAGGAGAGACTCGAGGCAACGTCTCAAGTAAACTATAGTTCGGTAGCTTGGCATGAACACTGAGCAACCAACCGCCGCCCGTCTTATGCAAGAACGGGCGGCGGTTTTTTTACGATCCCTGTTCCTGATTTAAAGCCTTTTCCGTTTGTTTCTGATTCCAGATGCTACTCGCTGGCATTTCTACACGAACGCTGACGAACTGATCAGCCGGGATATCAACCGGCTCGCCATCTGCCAATCCAGCACGCTCATTCCTGGCAAATGCTGGCGCTGAAGGATGTTCGCGGTGATAGGTTTTTACCAGCACAGAGCCGTCGGCGTTAACCTCGTAGTCCAGCCATATCAGCGGTTGCTTATTCCTGTCCGTGGGAATCTCAAAACCTCCGTCGATACCGCCCCAGGCAGCGTCTGAATTGAGCGCTTCGCAACCTTCAATCAGATATTGGCCAACATCCAGACGAACGACAGTAACCCCTTCTGATTCGTCGTTAGTTTCATATCGTCCATCGCCATAAATTTTCACAACAGGAGACGCTACTTTAATAAAACCGTTACTGTCAACAGTGGTATTTCTGGTATCACGAGTAGTTACCATTGGGGTTAGCGAGCCATTAAACACCCCCTGCCAGCATAAACTTCCTGAATTACCGGTTATTGCGTACGGTACAAAAAACATAGTTCGACTTTGTTGATTACCTAGACTCAAGCTTTGAGCGTAGGCATACCCTGTCCCGTTTTGTGAAGGATTTGGCCCTCCGGTATTTAACGTGTAGTCGCTTGCTGACGTACACCAGCCATTCCATATAGTAGTTAAAAAATTAAAGCCTGGAACTGCACTTCCAGCTACCGGGAAAGAGGATGAAAAGTCAGGGTAAATCAGCTTTTGTTTAAGTGGATAAATATTGCCCGCCTCAGAACCGATCACCAGTCCAAGGTTAGTGCGTGCACCTGCTGCGGTTTTTGATCCTGTTCCCCCCTGCTCCACAGACAAAGCCGTAGTTAGTCCTGTAATGGAGGTAATGTCACTGTTTTGCCCTTTTGCCGCCTTCCCGGATAGCTCATCAGAAATGCCAGAGACGGCATCAGAAATTCCCGAGATGGTATTAGAAATGCCATTCCACGCAGGGCCAGTCCATTTCGTTCCATCCGGCAGTGTGACCGTTACACTGCCGGTTCCAGAAAAAATGCTTTGCCAGTTCTGTTTGTCGTAATTCAGTCCACGCAGCGCTTCAGCACTTTGTGCCACCAGCGCAGCAGTAACCATGTTCAGCGCCACACGGGGAACAGCTGACCAGGCCGCGCCGGATTGCGTTGGCCCGGTAAAGTTGCTGACCAGCGTCAGCTGGGTATTGCTCTCGACTGATTTCACCGGCAGTGTGTACGGCACACCGCCCACAGTCGAAACGATGAAATCACCAGCGGCCAGCTCTACGGTGAATGAAGTTCCGGTACCGCCAACAACAGCGGACCCGTTTGTCAGGGTGATAGTGCCTGCTGACATGATGGACTCCTGAATTCAGATATTAAAAAACCCGCCAAAGCGGGTTGTCAGTAAATTGCATCAATGATGGGGATAGAGAGGCTTGTCAGCCGTCGCCCTACCACACTGTACTGCGATGTCCATGAAGCGGCATTTCTTCCCCTTCCGGCGCGCACCAGATTGCCGCTGCGGATAAGACCAGCCCATTTCAGATAGTCCCAGCCGGTGTAAACTTCACTGTTATAGCCATAGCGGCCAAGCAGTATCATGCGATCGCCGATGTCTGTATTTCCCCATGACGGCGCGTAGGTCTGGTTCCGGTAGACAAACGGCCGGCGCGTGGTGGAGAACACGCAGACACCACCCTTAATGATATTCAGGCCTCTCCCCGGAGTCGGGCTTACGCCACTGGCAAAAATAGCGATCTGCATGGTAACGGTCGCATCCTGATCGAGGCCTGCATGGTCGATTGTCGCAATAATATTCGAACCGTCGAATTCGATGGTGACGTTATCAGCACTCCATTTTGCAAACACCATATAGCGGTCGCGTGAGATATTTGTCGTCGGTGTCGCCCAGCGACCGGTGAATGTGACAGTGCCGCGCCAGACGCAGTAGCCAGACATCGTGGCATCAGTGATAGAAAGGAAATCCGTGCTGTCCTGAATCAGAAGCCCTCTCCCGGATGAGGCAGGGAGTATTTGCCAGATAGATGCGTCAAAGGTTTTTGCGCGACCCCAGTTATCACTCCACCAGGTATTCATGGTGATGGTGTTACCTGATACGGTAAATCCATCCAGCATGCCGATCGTGGGAATGAGGTTTGTACCCCTGTTAAGTTTGTAAACGGTATTACGCGGGATAACGACGATCTGGCTGCCATCCACCCGCTGATTTATCGTGTACTGGTTAACATCCCATGCTTCGCTGACGTTCTGGCAAAACGAAGGGCAGCGAAGCCCGGCAGTTATTTCCATTGCCGGGCCGCCATCGGCGTAGGTAATACGCAATCCTTTTGGCATAGTTACCACTCTCCAAGAACAATCAGGTTACCGCCGCCGAGATCAATTTTTACGCCCTTCCCGTCAATGGTGACGCCATTACCGTTCCCGGTGAACGCGAAATTACCGCTGGCGGCATACAGCGCGCCGTGCATCTCGCAGTTCCCTGATTTATCAATGTTCCAGCCTGCTCCGCCTGGACCAGCGACATAGTTTGTTGATCGGATGTAATTCCCAATCTTCGCGTTAGTAATGCTGCCATCCTGGATAAAGGCATCACGGATGAACACCTGACCGTTATAGACAAAAAATGCAGCCTGGTAATTTCCCGGATCGCTTCCCGAGTAGATGCCAAACTGATCGGCAGCAAAGACCACTGTAGATTTATAGGTACCGCCGGATGGCTCAATCGACATGCCAAAACCAGTGTTGTATTTAACGCCATTACGAACGATCCCAAGGTTCAACGTATACGATGCCTTTGCGGTTCCATCACTGTTCACCTCTGCCGTCATTTTCTGGTTAACCGCGGCGGTTAAATCCCCGACCTGCGCCTGAACGTACTCTGACAAATCAGCAAGAGCGTGATCCACTTCAGCAACTGTGGTTTTAACAACCAGAACATCAGCGCGCACTTCACCTAACTGCTGGTACTGATGTTCAACCGTACCGTGATTAGCCAGGGCATTCTGCATGGCAGCTTCAAGATTGGTGTCCACACCTTCCGAGATATTTTTAAAAGCATCAGAATCCCGAACAGAATCATCAATGATGTCGATGAGTTCACCGGTATCTGTCTGGCACAGCGCGGCCACCTCGACGAAGGCAGACGCACCAAACGCGTTGATGGTTCTGATATACCAGTAATAGGTATGCCCGTTTTTCAGGTTATGGCTGGTCCATGTCGTGCTCATGCCCGCGCGCGTAGCTCCTGACTCCACTGTCGCCGTATCAGCGTTGGCAAGCGGTTGTTCCCCGGAGGTCCAGAAATCGAACTGGGTGGAGACGTTCGTCACCGCTGCGAGGCGGGGAATAAGCATCACGGCAAAAAATGCCTGCTCCACCGTAACACCTGACGGCGGAGGTGGTGCCTCAATGCTGAATTCAAGATATGCCTCAGGAGACGCCGCGCCCATCTGATTAACGGCTGTGACGTGAGCGGTGTATGTGTCCTGCAGCAAACCGGTTAATCGCGTGAACGAGCCGGGAACCTGAGCTGTCAGCACCGGCTGTCCATTCCTGCGGATGACCACCTGGTTATAGACAAACTGCCCGATGTTCTGCCAGGAAAGCACGCCCTGCACCACCTGACCTATTTCCTCTACGGTGTATCGCAGGTTCTGAGGCTGAGCCACTCCACCGGGAGGGAGCTGGGTAAAATCAGGACGATCGATCGGCTTACCAATGGCATCACCCCACACGTCAGCGGTTTCCTGCTTCAGCGTAATCTGTACGCCGTTCTGCACGCCAAATTTCCAGTCTGTCACGCGCATCTCAACGTTAACGATCCCAAGTGAGGGAAAATTAACTTTTACGTACATACCGGGGCGGTACCGGTACCCACTGAGGTTCAGCGTGAGATTCATTGTGCGGGAAATGCGGGTCCGCTTGAGCTTGATGTCCGCCAGGCGCTGGGCCTGAAATTCAGACGTAACGAAACGCAGCTTAAGATCCTGCGATATCTCCACGCCGTCTTCGGTTACCCACTCGCTCACAGATACTGAGGGGAAATCGGCTTCAGAGTATGTCTGTTTAGGATCGACAAACGTACCGCTGATGGTGTTAACGCGCTCTGACTGTGACACCTCAGGCATGATCTCGATATCACCGGCCAGCTGACTCTCGGTAATAACTTCGGTTGCGGGGCCATAATACGCGCCAACGAGGATGCCATGTTTACCAGCGATGTAGGTTGGCTCTGCTGCGCCAGCTGTCAGCATCGCCTCAAGAATGCTCGCCTTATTTTCGCTGAGGTCAAATTCTCCGTTCAGCATGTAGCGTTTTTCCGTCGTGCCGTCGCCGTTTGTCACCAGCTCGTCGCAGATGTTGGCCGCCTCCTGAAACTGATCCCAGTTAATATCAGCATCAGCGACTTTCAGGTAACTCCGGTAATAGTCCAGCACACACAGCGCCAGATTGTTGCTGTACTCCGTGCGGCCGGTGCGCGGGTCGTATACTTTCCGGCCCGTCTTCTCAACCTTCACATTCGGGATGCCAGACGGGAATTTTTCAGCGCTGTATTTCAGAGACAGGCGCAGCCAAGAAATTCCTTTGCCGATCATGTCATTTTTCCATGACGGGCACTTTGCCAGCATAAAGGGGTCAGCCGTCTGGCGATCGATATGCACTTCATAGGTGGCAGATTCGCCATAAGAGCCGATATCATCATCGCCAAGGTAAATTGTACCTGTGCCTGAAATGGGGTGCCCTGCCAGGGTGATGGCCAGATGAACCCATTCACCATCAATCTGCTCGCCGGACTGTTCTTCAGCAAAAAAAAGTGTGCCAGCAGAGACTGTCCTGCCATAGACAACCGTTTTAGGGCTAGCGGCCGCACGCAGCACCTGCTTACGTTCTGCTGTGTCCCGATAAGAGCCCAGCGAGGGCTTCTTGGTCATCATTTGTGTGGCGACCTGCGCGGCAATAGTGATAGCCATTGCGATCGCGTAGGCCCCATTGGCTGCGGCGGCACCAGCGGCTACCGTAGCTATGATAGGAATTGCAGCAGGCATCAACTAACCCTCCAGGTGCTCAGGGGCTTAACCCGAAGGCAAACCAGACCTGTTTCTCCCGGCACCCATACGGCGCCACCGTAAATTACCCCGGCGCATCGGGTGCCAGCGTTCTCCACGACCGCGATATCGCCGCGCTGAGCCATTTTCACTGGCACCTCTTCGAGGTATTTAGCCAGCACTTTTTCAAGCGAACCGCCGCCGCGTAGCAGTGCCTTTTTTGCACCTGTTTCGCTGTCGTAGGTTCCGCGCCAGCTGGCGGCAAAACTATCCCCTGTCATCGCTTCGGCACAGTCTGCCGCAAACAGGCAGCAGTCATGTTCTCCCCATAAAAAAGGCCGCTTTTCAGCGGCCCTTATCACGGCGATTAATCTGTTATGCCAGTCTGGATGCTTCATGTTTCCTCACGAATAGGTAAATCCTGGCGCATCTTTTTTGCTGCCCCAGTAAATTGAACGTTCTGCCATCTGGGCGACGTAACGAAATATGCGATCGCCTGGCTGGGTGGCCTGGTGTGACTCGTCGGTATAACGGTCCGGGAACGGTCGCTGCCAGTCCTCAAAAATATTACTGACGGTGTACTGCAGGGCATTCGTTTCACCCGCCGTTGCCCCAGTGCCGGAAATACGACCCTTAAAAATCAGGTCTGCCACTTTAACGACACCGTTATCATCCATCGCCACCAGATACAGCTCAGCAGATCTTCCCACACAGCGCTCGTTGAGGGTTTTAGCAAACAGTGACATGTCCAGGCCAGATAGCGTCATCCTGAGCTGCGTTGGACTTGTCGTGTTGGTTTCGCCTACATCGTCGATTGCGCCCATCGTACCCATGCCGTAATAAACATAACCGCCCAGCACCAGCGTGCCGGTGCCAGAGTGTACGTAGGCGGTACCGGATTCAAACTGGACATTAGCCGCCAGCACGGCGGTAACCCTGTCGCGGGATAGCCAGTCCACCATCGAATCAGAAAACGGGGAATACAGCATCAGAAAGCCTCCTCAAACTCAAGGGCATAGCTGGTAAATACGCCAGGAATGCGATTGCCCGCGCCCTGCTGGTTATCTTTTAGCTTAAATATTCCATATGGCTTAGCGACTTCGATTTTGCCGTTAGCAGGGGGAGAAGCTCTCAGCATAGGCGCAAAGGGAATAACGGCAGTTCCTGAGGCAGAGCTGGTCACATCAGCGGTGACCATCTTCAGCTCGTCGTTAACGGTAATATAATCACCGGTGCGCAGCACCACTTTGCCAGGTGTCCAGCCCTTGCTGCCAAGTTGAATGCCAGTTTGATTCGCATCCGAAACAATCGGGTTACCCGCGGGAGTTCGCCCCTCACGGCCCCAGTCTCTGATTTTTACCCTACCAAACTCACCGTCGAGCGAGGCCACAAGCGAATCTATGCGCCGGGATTTGTCATCGGTGAGATTGTTAAAGGTCAGGGAACAGATCCAACGGGTGCCGGGGAAGCGAACGGTCTGAGAAGCACCGTTAAAGGGAGAGCGAAATGTTTTGGTATTACTTTCCGGCCGCCACGTCAGCGACGCGGGGCATATATCAGCAGGCCATTCTAATACAGCCATAATTAATCACTCCTTCTTAAACTCCAAGCATTCGACGGCCCTGCCCATTAGTCTGGAAATCACTCAGCATGTCCTGACGCGCCTGTTTCGCGCCGTCTCTTGCACCCTTGGCTGCCGCCTGTTCCATTGCCTGATTTAGAGCCGTGTCGCCATTACCAGAAACGTTGATGTGCTGGGTAATATGGACGGCCCCGCTGCCAGCAGGTGTTGTTTTGGCTCCGGTTACCCTGACTCCAAGTGAACCATCTGCAGAGCGAGTGAGTGGCATGATCGCTTCAGGTCCAGCCTCTCCCATCAGCCCAGCACCTTTCGCAAAAGCAAAATAAGTCGGTGATCTGACAATACTGTTACTGTGCGCGCTGAGGCTGGCGGAAGCATAAGTGCCACCTTTTGCGTTAAGCTGGAGATTAGATGCTGCTGAGTTGTATGCTCCAGAAGGCGTCGAGCCACCTCCTCCAACAGCACCAGAACCGCCAAAAAGTCCACCGAAGAGACCACTGCTCCCCATTGAGGACTGCAGTGAATTGACGATCATGGCGTTAAGAATAATCTTCTGCATGGATGCCAGCACTGATTTTGACCAGTCCTCCCAGTCAACTTTGTTTCCAGCCAGCGCTTCAGAGATATTCCCCACCAGCCCTGACATGCTGTTGTTCACAAGATCAGCGGATTGCGAGGCGTAATCTGAAGCAGTATCTGCCCAGTTAGCAAAGCCCTCACGCATCCCGGCTGCCCAATTGCTTCTCTGGGCATCAGATGCAGCATAGTACCCTTCCTGATCACGCAGACGCTCGTCGAGGTAACGCTTGTTCAGTTCTAGCTCCTGCCTGAACAGGTCTTCAGAGATATCGCCAGCCTGAAACTGCCGCTGAAGATCCACATTTTTATGCTGGAACTCTTCCCTGATACGCAGCATTTCCTGCATTCTCTCGCGCATACGGCTACCCTGCCCGTATCCTGTGAGTTCTGCCTGGTTTGAAGCCCGGGAGCTGGCATTAGCATCGGCAAGGTTTGCCTCATACGCCGCTAGTTGTTCCCTGATTTTCCGCTGATCAATAAGCGCTGCATTTTGCAGTAGAGTTTGCTTCTGGGCCTCCGTCAGAGTAACAAGTTCACCCTGGCTTACCTGATATTTAACCTTTGCCAGTTCGGTATTTTGCCCTTGCAGGGCAATCTGTTCCTTCTGTTGTTTGATCAGGCGCTTATAGACATCCTCTGTTTTTTCGCCTTCGCTTTTGCCGCCTTTCGGCTTAGGTTTGTTGGCATCATTATTTCGCCATTCCGACAGACCGTTGTTAATCAACTCCTGACGGCCTGTCTGGAATTGCGGATCACTGGTTAACCCCAGGTCATCGGCTGCATAACTCAGACGCAGGCGCTCTTTGGCCTCACCCTTCAGGCGTGACAACTCAAGATCCCGACGGCTCTTTTCGAGGGCATCGGTTTGCTTTTTGTCGAGGTCGGCCTGAGGAAGTCTGAGAGGGACGTTCGCCAGCCCTTGCCGGGCCATTAATAGCTGATTTCCCAGCCCCAGCAGACGGTTAAATTCAGTATGCTGACCATTCATCATGATCATCGACTGATATACCGCATTCTGTCGCCAGGCTTGTTCGCGTATTAAATCATTGCGACGTCGCTCAATTTCTTCGAGAGCCTGCTGTATGCCGCGAGATTTATCTCGCATGTCATTTAATTTTCCCTCTTCAACAGCAAGTTGATCCGTAACGATAGCTATCGCTCTCAGTATATTTGCATCGTTCTCGCTGGTAATGCCCGGTTTTCCACGCGATGCATTCAAATCGTCGATCTGGTTCTTCAGCTCACCAACCTTTTTGGCTTGCTCATCAACCAAACGATTTTGCTCTACCAGAGCACCAACAGTTCTCCCCCTATTGTCGTCTGTTTCAGACAAAGACATGCGGGAAGTTTTTTCTCGTATTTCGTCGATTTGACTGGCGTATTCCTGGGCAGAGCGACGTGCCTGCTCCTGGTTTTGATACATCGCATACCAGGCTCCAGCACCCAACATAACTAAACCAGGAACTCCACCGATGAGACCAAGTGCACCACTCATGAGCCGAGTGCCGACGGATGTCACGCTATTGAGATTGCTTTGAGCCGAAACACGGTTTGCAAGGTTCCGGTTTAAGGAAGCCTGGGTCGCGGACAGACGCCTTTCTGCAGCAGCTTGAGCGTCAGAATTTTTTGCAGCCACCAGCCCTGCCTGTGCACGCTCAAGTGCAGTTCTGGCCCTGACTTTCTCTGTAGCAGAACCGCTGGCTAGAGCGGTAGTCAGCCTGGCCTGGGCTGCAGTGACTTTTGCTTCTGCCGCAGCAATTTTCTCTTGCTGCGCAGCCTGAACATCTGCGCTACGCGATCTCTGTACAGCTTGCTGAGCCCTATAAACCTCCGCCCTTGAGGCGGCAACGGCAGACTGTGCAGCCTTATCCTGTGCAACGGCAAGAGCAACCTCTGACTTAGCCGCAGAAATTAGCGCGCCGGTTGCGCTCGTGGCGCTTGTTACTACTCCACTGAGATACCTTGCCAGCCCAACGCCAACAAGTGCACCCGCCACTGTTGTGATCGTGGACATATTGTCTGCAACATCACTTAGTGCGCCACTTACTGCCGAAGAGGTAAATGAATCAAGCGTTTGGGCAACTCCGTCTAGGCCACCAGATAGCGCATCGGTAGCACCTGTAGCCTGGTTGACACCTCCAACCCATGCCATGAACGAGTTTGTGACTTTTTGCAGGGATCCGGAAACTGTTTGCGGCATGATGGCAAACTCACCCTGTAATGAGCCCAACTGGCTCATTAATGCAGGAACAACCTTATCAATCGTAAGTTGCCCCTGGTCAGCCATGCTCTTCAGGTCTTTGCGGGCCACGCCCATTCCGGCGGCAAGTGCGCGGATAACACGATCACCTGCTTCGTTAACGGCGTTGAATTCTTCACCGCGAAGAACGCCCTGCGCCAGAGCCTGGCTGAATTGAGTGATAACAGAACTCGCTTCCTGAGTATTAGCCCCCGAAAGTTTAAGGCCGGTAGAAACAGCTTCGGTAATTTTCAGAACTTCGTCAGAGCTATACCCAAACTCACGCATTGAAGCAGCTGCGCGTGAAAAAAGGTTTGCGTTGTCTGAAAACGCGGTGCCAGTTCTTTGGCTGATTTCCATTAACTGGCGCTGAGAGGCAGCAAAATCATCAGCTGAAGATGATGCCTGCTTAAGACGGGCGTTTACTGAATTCCACTCATCAGCAATCTGCACGAGCTTACCAGTCGCAAAAGCGGCCGTAGCAGCAGCAGCGGCTCTTCCTGCCGATGCAAACCCAGCGGTCAGATCAGATAACGCCCTTTCGCTCTCTCGGGCGGCAGCGGCAGCCTGCCGACCGCCATTTTGCATGGTTCGGTAATAATCCTGCCCCATGCGTGAGGCGCGGGAAATTTCCGACTGGAATGACTGCGAGTTAGCGGAAATTTTGATTATTAACTCACGTAATGTTGCCATCAATTTTCTCCAGGCGAAAAAAAAAGCCCATCAACGGGCTTTTTGTTGTGATATAAACCTCATGGCTTGTCTAAAAATTCTCTCAGAGCTTCCGATTTATTGCATGAATCTTTATTAATCGTCATCCCTGCCTCTTTTTGCTTTTGACAGAAATAGTAGTAATCATCGTTTGTTTTTATATAGCCCATGAATTTAAAAAAAGCCTTTTTACACAATTCAGGATTTGCATGATCAGAGCAAATCGTAGACGTATAGCTTTGCAACTCATTTGGTTCTAATGGAGCCAGTGTTTGAGTTGCATTTGAAACACAACTGAAACCAAAAAATAATACAAATAAGACTAGTTTTTTCATTGCCTTCACCAAATCATTAAAAAAAATAATCCTATTATTTTGTAGTTCATTTGTCACTGAGTTGCAGCTGTAAGTGCAGCCTCAAGTCCTGCAAACGGGTCCTTCGGTTCTGATTGCTCATCACCACCCCAGCGCAGGATCGCATCGTCCAGCGGTACTTTTGCCCCCTGCGAGCCGTAGATGGCAGAGACGAGCTGGGCGGCCTGAATGTCACCACGAATATCGCCAACCGGACTTTGCCTGTCGTACTCAATCCACATCAGAAGCTCGCTTGCCGTCATATTCTGCCGAAGCTCTGAGAGCGTGCGCCCCATCCGGAGCGCAAGCGACATCAGAAACTTTACGCCGGGGGTTGAGACTTTTCCCGCGCTTCGTCCGCGTTGTTGATCAGGTCAAGCGCCTGTTTGAGCAGGCGTGAATGGATGGGTCCGTAAATTTCACGCACCTGCTCTTCTTCTTCAGCACTGAATACCGGCTGCTTATCGGTATCACACAGAACATCAATGAACAGAACCACATCAGCGCAAAGATTACGGTGTGCCTTTTCCGATACCGACACATTTTCGTCATCATCACCCGCTTTCACCACTTCCTGCCAGCGCAGCCAGGCTTCACCAGACGGCTCACGCAGAACCACTTTGACGCCTTCCCACTCAGGAACGGCGACCGTCTTATGACGGAAACCCGACATCTTAGCCAGGGCGAGATTTTTAATATTCTTCATGCGACCTCTCAGGAGCCAGACTCGATGCTTTCAGGCTTACCTTTCAGGCGCAGGGAGAACGTTGCCGCCACTACGCCGTTGGTACCGGAAGACCAGGTGTGCTGGCGGATTTCAGCCAGGAACTTAAAGCCTTTGCCAGACGGGAAAATGACCTGGAAAGCGTAGGTCGTATCGTTGTCATACGCATCACGCAAGGCGTCCTGCGCCGGATTCTTGTAGAAGTTGCCGGACAGAGAGATTTCTGACGGAGAAGGCAGGCCGTTAATGTTCTCCTGCTCGGTCGAACAAAGCGTTGTTACGTCGATATCCTGCTTCTGACCACCGGTGAACTGAATTTCTTTGATGGTGCAACTCAGATCGAGAAAGGTTGCGGAATCCATCGTTTCTTTGGTGGCTGGCAGGGAGGAAATAAGGATCTTCGTCAGCTGCGATTTTTCATAAAGTGCAGACATAGCTGTCTCCTGGAAAAAGAAAACCCGCCATCAGGCGGGTTCGTTGGGTGAATTAATTGTCAGGGGGTAACTTTAAAATCCAGGGTGGCACGGTAGAGCCGATAATCTGGCTCGTACCCGGGGATTTTTACCACCTCTGTAGGGGTTAACGGCTCAAGCGAAGAGAGCACCAAATCTCTCAGGGTGCGTGATTCAGTGATCGTAGTGGAATACACATCTACCTGAATGGAAACCCTGCTCTCTGCCTGGCCACACAGCACGTCAGCGGAAACATCATCGACGATGGAAAAGATAATCCAGGGTGGAGAGACAGACGGTTTCCCGTCACTACCTAATGGCGCAACGTAGGGATATACCCGCCCTTCTGCCAGGGGAGAAAGCAAAGCGTAGATATCATCTTCATTCACTTGCTCAACACCTCATCAATAGCCTGATTCATCCTAGCAATGGCGACGCTGGCGGCCTCTTCCTCGCGCGTATCGTAAGCGGGTCGCACAAAAGGATGCGCAGGCATGTTCGCAGTGCCAAGCTCCACAAAGCGCCAGTAAAAGGCGTTTCTCGGGTTATTCGCCTTCATCGTGTTATCGCTGTTGCCGGTGCGAGGGTTAACGCCACGAATATGGACGCCGGAAGAAATCTCCCCGCGGCGGCGGCTTTTTTGGGTCACCACCACCACGTTTTTTTTCAGTTTCCCGGTGCGCACTGGTGCGCGTGCGATCACCTCTTCCTTAAGCACTTCGGCACCGGCGCGCGTAGCATCACGCAGAACCTTGTTGTTTTCAGCACGGCTAAGCGCCTCCAGATCCTTTGCAATGTCATTCAGCCCGGAAAAATCGAGGCTCGTCTCAATCATTTTTCAACTCCCGTTTTGCAAAGAATTTCCAGGCGAGTGCCGGTCGCATTTGCTACAGGAGGACCGATGATATTTAGCACCTGACCTTTATACGGGCCGCTGAGGACTTCCAGACGAGAAGAGGCATTCAGCTCTGACCTGAAGCGCATCCAGACCCGATTGGTTGCCTGCGCCGTTTCCGCGCCGCCTGACATCTGCTCTCTGCCGCTGATCCCCTTTACCTCAGCCGGGACCGGGTTGCCACCTGTCCACGATTCAACCGGCTGACCAGATGGATCGCGCGAAGTCGTGAAGGTGAGAATTTTTACCCGGTGCCTGAATCGTCCAGGTTCCATCAGGAGCCCTCCTCAGGTTCAGATTTACCGCGCCAGTTGCGATGGATGAACATCATCCGTTCTGCGGCGGCGTTCTCATAAAGCTGTACTTCACTCTGCGCGGTCCTGTGCTCGAACATGTCCGCAAACACCAGCAGTACGGCGCCCTTCACTGCTGCAGGAATGTCAGTTGCCGCTTTCCATGCCGGTTCATCACACCACCGGTAGCAGTAGTCAAAGGCTGCCTGTGCGTACAGCGTGATCAGCTCGTCCCTGTCATCCTCCTCAAACTCAATCTGCTGTTTGAAAAGGGGGAGGCTAATTACATCCAAAACATCTATCGCCATACGTTAAAAGGGCGGGTTACCCCGCCCTCCTCCATCATGAGCCAGAAGAGAAAGTGCCCTTGATGATTGCCGTCGGGCGATAGTGCGCCAGCGCAAGGCGTTCTTCACACAGGATGGTCAGCATGTTTTTCACGAAGTTATCGCGGTCTTCACGGCTGACTTCCACGGTGGCATCCATGCGATCCCACACCTGTGAGGCCATATCGAAACCGCCCACCGTAAAGGTACCGGCGGCCTGTGCCTTAGTCGGAACCACTGGCAGACCCCACATGATGTTGCTGGTAAACGCCTGAGGACCACCGAAGATATAGCGGCCTTCGTTGTCTTTCAGCAGCGCAATGTTGTGCCAGTCGCGCGGGTTCAGGACGATACCGGAAGCGCTAAACTCAGACTCGGTCACCTGGTAAATAGCGTGAGCGATAATGTCAGCGCGGGTGTCGCCGGTGGCATTCAGCGAGGTGTCGTAGGCGGTTGCCACTTTGTTCAGACCTTCCAGGTTATCCCCTGTACCGTCGCCGTTCAGCAGTTGGCCTTCTTCCTTCAGCGCCAGGCCATACATCAGACGGCCGTTGACGTATGACTGCAGCATTGGCGCATCGTCCATCACCTGACGTGATGCCTGCACCCAGTGCGCGATAGTCTTCACGTTCGCGGTCTGCTTGCTGAATGTGATATCCGATTCTGGCTTAAGCGCTTTCTCAGCCACCACATCGGCGTTATTGGTAAACACCTCTTCACGCACATATTCCAGAGCGTTACTGGAAATGCGGCCCTGAGCCAGCAGGTCACGGATGGTCAGACGGCGCAGGCCCGGCATGATAATTCCCGGGATCTGCATAGGCTGGATCAGTGCGCCAGCAGAATCAGCGTCACTGCCGAGCGACTTATTGAACGTCTTCGCATCGAAGGTGCCCTGTTTACCGTCCCATGACTTAATGAGCTCTTCAGCAGCTCGTTCAGAGAAGGATTTCTTCTCACCCGGATTCTCAGCGCCGGATGCCAGTTTCTGTTCAAGATCGAAGAGGCGGGTACCGGATTTGGTCAGTTCTTCCTGTACCTTCACCAGGTCGGCCTGCAACTGTTTGGATACCTTACCCGTGCTTTCGATTTCTGCTTTCTGTGCATCGAAAAGCTGGGACATTTTCTGCTGGGATTCTTCAATAGCTTTTTGAATGAGAGCGAGTTCAGACATAATTAATTACCTAAATTAGAAGGGAAAGATTTAATGCTCTGAAGCAGAGCGTTGATTTGTACTTCGTTTCCGTCGCCCTCGGACTCGCTCCGAATCGCTGACTTAAACCGGGCTATTAGCCCAACTGCCTGTGATTTGGTGAGCCCGACTGAATCCCTCAGCCAGTTCTCCACATCACGAATTGTTTCAATGCCGTCGACACTTTTCATGGCTGCGATGCCAGCCTGTTCGTTGGCGGGGAAAGTGCAGACGCTGATTTCGCGCAGAGCCTGGATATTCTTAAAAATGCGGCCTGTTGGAATGATGGTGTAGTCATCTTTCGCAACGGAAAAGCCAACCGACATACCTTCAACCGTACCGTGCTGCATTGCCGCTTTCAGGTCGGCGGCGCCGCTGTGCCCTGGGGTAAGTTGACCGCGCACATACAGGCCTTTTTCGTCTTCTGCCAGGCTGTCCCATTTACCAACCGGCAGCTCCCACGTCTTGTGGTTGAAGAACATCGCCACTTTGCGGGTCTGGTTCGCCAGTGCATTTTTAAACGCCCCGGGCAGAATGATGTCGCCATCGGAATCGGTGTTATTAAAAACAGAGGCGTAGCCTTCAAAAATCCCCTGTTTACCGTCACCGGTGAATTTGATTTCTGTCTCGTCGAAGGACAGCGTTTTTACGATCTCAGGCATTACGGCCCCCATAAAAATTAAGCCCCGTTATTACGGGGCTCTTTGTTGGTTCCTAAATCGGTGATCGGCACGTATTGCGACTGGCGCATTGCCACATCGCCACCCGGCAATGGCGGGAGGTTGTCTGTTCGTCGCATCTCGTTGATGGTGCGTAGCCCTGCCTCTCCCATTGCCTTCATAAAGGCAGCGCGGGATGCCGAATCGCCCCTCAGCAGGCCGTCGAGGTTGTGCTCAGCATGAATGCGGCCGACATCCTTAGCAGGAATAAGCCACCGCTGAACGCTGTTTTCCCACCGGGAGATATAGGGCTGCAGGGTGTACTGCAGGAAGCCGAGATTCTGCTGCTCGATGCCCGATCCCCAGCTCGTTGATTTCTCGACGTCGCCGACAAGGTGAGGCGGTACGCCAAAGAATCGCGCCAGTTCACTTACCTGAAATTTTCGGGACGCCATCATTTCGGCATCCTGCGGCGTTACGCCAATTGCCGATGTGGAAAAGCCCGCTTCCAGTATCCAGAGGCGTTTTTTAACCGGACCGCCGGCGATCTCTTTGAAGTTCTCTTCGACCTGCGAGCGCTGCTGTTCAGTTAGCACTTTTTCGCCGGTTGAGAGGATTTGCGGAGACTTGGCGCCGTTGGCAAAGAAATCTCGCTGCTGGTCCTCCATCGCAACTGCCACACCTGCCGATTTACAGGCAAAAGCAATGGGGGACAGGCCGACCAGCCCGGTAAAGCCGAAGCCTTTAAGGTGAAAAATCTCTCTCTGCGAAAAGTCGGCGTATTCGCTGTCGCGCTGATAGCGATAAACCACTTTTTTTCCGACAAGTTTCACATCCATACTGGCTGACTGAAGCGGGAGAAGGCTGATCACGTCACCCGCGCTGTTGCGATCAATCAGTGCATACGCGTTACCGAAGAAACAGAGCTGCATCGTCATGGCCTCCCTGAATTCCTGGGCGGTCATGTACTGATTCGGCGAGTAGCGCAGCAGTCGCGCCAGCGGATTGCTCAAATCCACTTTTTTACGGTTGTCATTCTGGTCTGTTTCGAAGACATCAAGCGGTAAGCATGCCGTGAGCGTTGAAATCAGGCTCACGCAGCGCCAAACCGTCGAAATTTGCAGTATCCGTTCATCGTTAATGGATGAATCGCCCAGGTGTCCGTGGGCCGAAACAGGCCCCGTCTGTGAGCCCTGATTTGGGGTGACTAAACGCCCGCCGACAAACCAGGACTGCAGCCTTGCCCACCAGCCGTTATTGGTGCGCAGGTCAATCGTGTATTTAGGTTCTTCCATCACATGCTCAGCGGTCGGAAAATGAAGTCATCGAAGTCACCACCCTGTTCGGTAACTTCCCCATTAGCAGCACCAACGGACATTGTCATTGCGACCATGCCATCAATACGGCCTGTTGCTTTGGACTTATCGAGCTTGCGGTTGCCAGCAGCATCTTTCACCACCACCGCATTCACAGCACACATCGTTAATACGGGGTGCATGCCATGCCTCACCCGCCCGTTAAGCATCAGAGACTCCAGCGTGTCTACAGCTGGCCCCATATCCTTAAAACCCTGTCCGAACTCGACCAGCGGGAGGCTCAGCCCAATGGCATCGGCATCCTTCCTGAACTGGTCAATGCGCCAGCGGTCAAAAGCCATCGAGGTAAGGTCGAAATCACCGATAATTTCAGCGATATCCGCAACGACGAATGAGTAATCCACTGAAGCGCCTGGCGTGGTGCGCAGCAGCCCCTCTCTCACCCAAACGTCATAGGGTGCGCGGTCCGTTTTGGTTCGCTCTTCAAGAGTCTTTTGCGGTGTCCAGAAGAAGGGGAAAATATCCCAGACACCATCATCTGCTTCACCAGCGATAACCAGCGCCGTTAAGTCGTTCCTGGCTGACAGATCCAGCCCCGCGTACCACTTCCTCGGGGTGTTAATCGGCATCTCTCCGCAAAGCTCCCACACGCTGCGGGAGATAAACGGCGATACGGTAGAAACGCGCTGATTGAGGTTGAGATTTCGGAAGGTGTTTTCGAAGCTTGGCATTCGGCCTGCTTTCTCGGCCTGGCGCGCCATGTCTTTTTCTGACCTGAATGTTCCCAGCGCCGGGTTCGCAGCCAGCCAGGACTCGCGTTTACTAATATCGGCGTCTTTTGGCGCTTCATAAACGTGGCACACGATGTGCGGATCTTTCGATTTGACCGCATCATCAATCCAGATGCTCAGCAGGTCAGCATCGTTTGCTGCCTGCGTACTGATAACTATCAGCAGCGGGTTTTCATGCGCCCCCTGCGCGGTAGTTATTGCATCGATAAAATCATCCTGCGGCCCCCTAACCTGCCCGGTTTCATCGAGAATGGCCAGAATGGGGGAAAGGCCGTGCGTCGTCTTTCCTTCTGCGGATAAAGCCTTGTATTCGACGTTACACGGCAGGCCGATCAGCTTTTTGCCGCTTGGCGTAATGTGCACAATCTCCTGCAGCTTAGGGTTCAGGTTGACCATCTTCACCGCGAGGTTAAAAACGATGGCCGCCTGTTCCCGGCTAAGTGCACCGCTGACAATCTGCGTGTTCTGGACCGCTTCAGGCCCCACCAGGTGAGCCAGAAGGATTCCAGCGATTAAGCCTGTTTTACCGTTTTTTCGGGCGATGCTGAGGATCGCCATATCCGTTCCGGCTGGATTGTCGTAAACCGCCAGGATGAAATCTTTCTGAAAGGGGTCCAACCGCATAGGCTGGCCGATAAGCTTGCCTTCCGGCACGATGCAAAAGCGCTCAATGAACGCTATTACACGCTCACCTCGCGTCATAGTCTTTTATCCGTGCTTGGGAAAGGCGATCAGGTTGTCGTCCTGGTCCTGATGCTCGGTTTTGGTATTTCGTGCATCACGATCATTCTGATTGCGTTTCTTCTGGTCGCGGCTTTCACCGTTGGTTGCGTGGGAATGGATCTGCAGGTCACGGCGCTGAGCCAGGATAGTTCGCTGCAAATCAGGAATTTGTTTGCGGAGGTTTTTAATCAGCGCCTCATTTCTCGCTTCGCCGCGCACGCGTTCTTCTTTACGCAAATCTCTGCGTAAAACGGTGAGATAGAGCTGGTTATTTGCCAGTTCTGCAGCGGCCAGAAGGTCGGCTGGCGTCCAGCTGTCCAGAGCTTTCGATCTGAT
This sequence comes from Enterobacter cloacae complex sp. S3, assembly GCF_014930495.1. Taxonomy (NCBI): domain Bacteria; kingdom Pseudomonadati; phylum Pseudomonadota; class Gammaproteobacteria; order Enterobacterales; family Enterobacteriaceae; genus Enterobacter; species Enterobacter cloacae complex sp. S3. Next base: position 21,982 of record NZ_JADBRD010000073.1, read on the forward strand.
ATTGTCATGCCAGAATGGTTCGGCTTTTTTTTCCAAACCTGCATGGGACGGAGGATCGATGGTGTCCACTGCTGCATTTTTCATGGCCTGAACCGCTGCCGCCGAACTGTCGGAACGGGTTCGTTTATCTGCCATATGTCAACACCTTAAAACTAAAAAAATCGGGTTAGCGTTAAAATCAAACTTTGGCGGCGGTCATTTGGGGCAAAGGTTTTGAAGATTTGATCCCCCCCCCTGCCCTGATGCGATTCATTCTCATTTGATATCGTTGCATTTGAAATGATTTCACATGATAGGTAATCGACTTGCCGCCGCCGTGCTATGCCGAATGTTTGTCTACCTGTTCGAGTTTCTGAGTGCCTTTCCCACACCCGGAGACAACATGCCCTGAGACGGTCACCGTCGGCACCTCCTGGCCTACAGCGTGCGAGAACTTAATGGATGTCACGTCCTTCATCTCCACGCCATCAATCACCAGACGAACGAATTTTCCATTGCGGTATTCAATGCTGAGGTCTTTCATTACGTGCTCCAGTGAGACGCAGGATCGAGCGGGTAGCCATTGGCATCACAGCCTATTACCGCGCCGCTCTTCTCCATTCTCTGTTTCGTTGAATCATGATGCGCTTTGCACAGTGGCTGCCAGTTCTCTTTACTCCAGAACAGGGTCTGTGCTTTCGATATGGCCAGCGGGTTACCTGACTTAAGCGCATCTTTGAGTTTGTGGGGCTCGATATGGTCAACCACCGTTGCCGGGGTAATGCGTCCCTGCTGCTCGCACATCACACATAGTGGGTGCTGCTGCAGGAAGCGCAGACGGGCCTTATCCCATCGGCTGCCATATACGCGGGGCTCTTTGTTCATGGCGGTCTCCATGCGCAGCAGTGCTCAAAGTGAGGAAGGATGGGATAAACAATAGCTTACGCAAGTCTCCACGCGCGGCGGCGTTCTGTCCTCGGCTCGTTGTCGGGGTGACGTTCAACTGTCGGCAGGTCAGCATGATCCACCAGTGAGTAACACGGATAAATCACCCGGCCACCGAACGCCTCACCGACAGCGTAATCAGCTGCCAGCGTTTTATTCCACGCATTAAGCATGTGCGCCATCCTGCCCTGAGGAGGGCTGTAACATACGCCGTGAATCAGCTTGCTCAATACGATGTGGTCACCACAAACGCGATCCGCATCCACCAACATTCCGGCTATCTCTTTCTGATACTGTGGAGGTCTGCCGGTACCGAGATAAAAGCTCAGCATGTCGTCAGGGAAGCGCACCATCCAGCCAGTTACCTTTTCGGTAAATCCATGTACCGGCAGCGCGTCATCTTCCAGCACCACTACCCGGCAGGGTTGGCAGGCAGCCCACTCAAGCGCGCGCCGATGATTCCAGTTCGCGCCGTGGTCACCGTCATCAATAAGCAGATGAGCATCCAGCAGCGCGGCAAGTCGTTGCGCATGACCTATGCGAGAGTGATGTCCAACCACAACAAACTTAATCTCTGTCTGCATCATTATGGGTAAACACCTTGTTGCGGGCTCGACGTGCAGCTTCAGCTGCCAACTCTGCTGTTTCATGGAACCCAGCGTGATAACGCTTTCCTTCATGATTGCAGTAAGCAAGCCATTTGTTTTTTTGTTTATTCCACGATACGCCGCGATATCCAGATGTTGAGCGGGAATCAACAACACATTGGTTCTCAGCGTTTTGCTTTGGTGATACAAGTCGGAGGTGATGAGGGTTTACACATAAGGTGTTGTGACAGATATGGTCTATATACTTACCTTCCGGTATTGGCCCATTCTGCAATTCCCAAGAAACCCGGTGGGCTAAAAGAACCTTTGGGTTACCAGAGGCATTTCGATCTGTACCAATAACCCCATAAGTTAACTTTCTTTCTCCGCTACCGCCCTTCACTGTTGCGGCACACCAGCACCAACAATCTTCTTCACCTTTTTTATCAACCTTTATCCAAAATCTCTCTTCAATCGTCTTTCTTGCGGCCATGACAATGCCTCCCGGTTAAAGGATTTTCAGGATAATGAAATTATTTATGGCGCCAGAAAGCGTACTCTTTACCGACACCATCGGACTTAAAAATAGTGTGGATGCGCGGGCCGGTGACAATGCGATCGCCAAACGATTTAGCAACAATGCCAAAAGCGATCATATCCCCCACCGCGGCGCCAGCCTGTTCTTTCTTCCAGAAACGATAACTCTCGATCCGGTAGTAAAGACGGATGATGCCGTGAGCGAACGTCATTACATCAGCGCGGGTGCCACCCAGCAGACCAGCGTTAAGCATCACATCGCCGCGGTGCGCTTCAATGAATTCCTGATAGATACGCTCAGGATGATTCTGTTTCGCCCAGGCATCAGCGTAGGTCTTTGGTTCTGATCCGACATAAACCTTGCCTGGCTGCATTTCATCCCATGGAGCGCGAAGCATTTCGACATCTGTTCCATCGGTACACCAGACGAACCGGTATTCAGGGTGATCACGCAGGTGCTGCCAGATATGCAGCCAGCGCCGGTAGTAGACATTCATCTTCACGTCAGGAACGCGATACAACTCAACGTCTGCCGGTGCCGTCTGCAGTTCATCCACCAGCGCGATACGGCCACAATTTCGAAGCGAGGCAGCCCACCTGGCCAGCATGTCAGGCGAGGCCGTCAGTTTGGTACCGCGCTGTGGGTCAGGCTGACTGGTGAGCAGCGTTGTGATTACCACGTCGCGCTGCGATCGATACTCAGCATAGCCTGTATATCCTGAATCCCGGCGCTGCCCGTAAATCACAGCGTTCTTTTTATCGAGCGCTTCACGTTCTGGCCTTGGTATGCTGCGTGCGCCTTCTTCGTATTCATCCATCGAATGGATCAGCTTTTCAGAGCCAACCACATCAGCAAACGCCCAGGACGTTAAGCCAGCGTTATAAATCCGAAGCGCCAGATCAGGGTGCTCATACATGCCCCGGCCATACACCGGATCGAACCCGCCAACCTTCTCAATAGCATTGCGGTGGTAGTACAGCATCACTCCGCGCTGCCCGGTGTAAGCAATATGCTTATCATCCCGGTACAGAACGGTCATATCGTTAATCTTTCTCGGACCAGCCAGATCGAGAAACTGATAAGCCAGGTGCGGTTCTGGTGATTCAATATACGGAAGATGCCAGTTATCGGCGATAGGCCAGGCATCATCATCCCATAGGAAAAGATGCTCGCACCCGGCATCCATCAGGGCTGACAGGCTGGCGTTCTTCGAAGCAACAATGCCGAGTGATGTTTCATGGCGAATCAGCTGCACGCCGTCTGGCACTTCCGCAGCAGGTTTAGAACCGTCATCGATAACCACCACTAGCGCACCGGCTGGCAGGTGCTTCATGTGCTGTGCGAGAGCGCGCGTTAAAACGTCTGGACGGTTGTGGGTAGTAATTGCAATGCCAATCCGTGACGCTGAAGCGCAGGCAGGCACAAACGGGACACCATCTATTGTGACCTGCATGTTTATATCCTTTTGTTCGCAGAACTTAAACCAAATGAACTAATTAAAACCAATTAAAATACATTCTTACTATTGCATTTAATTATTAGACCCCAATATCTATTAATCCACAAAAAGTGGGTAACTC
>NZ_JADBRD010000074.1:0-2083 GCF_014930495.1 Enterobacter cloacae complex sp. S3
AGTAAGTTGGCAGCATCACCTGGCAGCTGAAAGTATGAATAATAACGCCCTGACAGGATATTTTATTGCACCCTGTCAAAAGTCATACATTCTTTCCCGGTTTTTGCTTTCTCATACCGGATAACTCTATTTAAGGCTTAAGGATAACCTTCGTCCATCCTTCATCCCGCTCATCGAAGTGCTTATATCCGGCAGGAGCCTCTTCAAGCGAAAGACGATGAGAAATTATTTTGCCCGGACTGGCTTTATCGTGATGGATGAGGCGAGACAGCTGACGGTTATAGGCCTTAACGTTCGCCTGGCCGGTACGGATTGCCTGTCCTTTAAACCAGAAACTCCCAAAATCAAATGGCATCTTACCCTCTCTGGCAAGCTCCGATTCAGCCCCCGGATCCTGAGGAATAAAGACGCCAACCACACCAATTCCCCCGGTTGCTTTCGTCGACGCAACAAGACTGTTCATGGTGACAGAGTTATCTTCATGGCCATGTTTGTTACAGCACTGATAGCCAACACATTCGCAGCCACAATCCGTACCGCGTCCATCCGTCAGGTCGAGAATTTTTTGTACAGCTTCATCGCCAGTAGCATTGATGCCCGTCGCCCCCATTTTTTCAGCCAGAGCCAACCGGTCTGTGTGCGTATCAACCACAAACACCTGTGAAGCACCTTTAATGATCGCCGAATGAGCTGCCATCAAACCGACCGGCCCCGCGCCATAAATGGCCACGCTTTCACCAGGCTTCAATCCGGCAAGTTCTGTTGCATGCCAGCCGGTAGGAAAAATGTCAGAGAGCATCACATAATCATCTTCTTTTTCTGCCGCATCAGGGGGAAGAACAAGGCAGTTAAAGTCGGCAAATGGCACCCGAAGCAGTTCCGCCTGCCCCCCCTCCCAGGGACCCATTTCAGCAAAACCATAAGCTGCGCCTGCCGAACCCGGATTGGTAGTGAGACAAAAGCCGGTCAGACCTTTTTCACAGTTTTCGCAAAAACCACATCCCACGTTAAACGGCAGACAAACATAGTCGCCCACCTTAATACGTTCAACGCCTGAGCCAATTTCGACCACTTCACCCAGGTTTTCGTGACCCAGAATCCGTCCCTGTTCAAAGCTGGTCCGGCCCTCATACATGTGCAAGTCCGACCCACAAATGTTGGTGGTGGTGATGCGGACGAGTACATCCGTGGGGCGGACAATTTTCGCATCCGGTACGTCTTTTACTTTTACATCATAAGGACCGTTGTAAATTACTGCTTTCATGATCTTCTCCTTCTTGCGTGCGGAAAGGAAATGCTGCCCGGCGGATTGGGGTATCAATCGAGTTTAGCTGCCATAACAGATCTCGCGATCGGCGAAAGGACGATTAGGATGTTTCTTAACTAAGTGCATTGAAGTCTGTAAGACAGGTACTTACCGATGAAGGCTGCCTGGAAAACGTAAAAACATCACACGTTAATCCGGTTTTTTTAAGCAGGCAGGGGATTACGGACAGCTTTGAGCGAGAAGCGGATAAAGTAAATCTATCTCATTTCTGCATTGTGCCAGAAGTAGACATAGGTGAATTAGGTAACCCTAGTGGACTGACCCCACGCCCGTAGACAAATTCTGTCCTCACGATGAGGCCTGTTCGAAGGCCTCCGGACTGAGGCCGCCGAGGTGACTGTGGCGCCGGGCCCGGTTGTAGAACACTTCAATGTAATCGAAGATATCGGCCCGGGCCAGATCCCGGGTTTTATAGATGCGTTTTCTGATCCGCTCTTTTTTCAGCGAACTGAAGAACGATTCGGCCACCGCATTATCCCAGCAGTTGCCACGCCTGCTCATGCTCGGGGCCAGGTTATTAGCCCGGCAGAAGCGCTGCCAGTCGTCACTGCCGTACTGGCTGCCCTGGTCTGAGTGCACGATGACCTCGCCGTCCGGTTTTCGCCGCCAGACGGCCATCATCAGCGCGTCGAGTGCCAGTTCGCGTGAGAGAGTGGGCTTCATCGACCAGCCGACCACATTACGGGCGAAGAGATCGATAACCACCGCCAGATACAGCCAGCCCTGCCAGGTGCGGAGTAGAGTAAGAGGCAGGGC
>NZ_JADBRD010000075.1:0-473 GCF_014930495.1 Enterobacter cloacae complex sp. S3
GATGTTTCTTTCGATTCATCACCGACTTGCGAAAATTTGAGAGACTCGAACACACATAACATGTGTGTCGTTTCAATTTTCAGCTTGATCCAGATTTTTAAAGAGCAAAACTTCGCAGTGCACCTTTTCAGGTTCACTCTGAAGTTTTCTTGTGTTCGCAGTAAAAGATGGTGGAGCTATGCGGGATCGAACCGCAGACCTCCTGCGTGCAAAGCAGGCGCTCTCCCAGCTGAGCTATAGCCCCATCGTTTATAATCTCTGTACCGCTCATCCTTTAAAAGGAGTTTGGTAGGCCTGAGTGGACTTGAACCACCGACCTCACCCTTATCAGGGGTGCGCTCTAACCACCTGAGCTACAAGCCTGCAGAGATTTTTACTGCTGTTTTTCATCAGACAATCTGTGTGAGCACTGCAAAGGCAGGTTCTTTAAGGTAAGGAGGTGATCCAACCGCAGGTTCCCCTACGGTTACCTT
>NZ_JADBRD010000076.1:0-313 GCF_014930495.1 Enterobacter cloacae complex sp. S3
GATGTTTCTTTCGATTCATCATCGACTTGCGAAAATTTGAGAGACTCGAACACACATAACATGTGTGTCGTTTCAATTTTCAGCTTGATCCAGATTTTTAAAGAGCAAATATCTCAAACGTCACCCGAAGATGAGTTTTGAGATACTGAGGCAGGTGACTTTCACTCACGAACCAGCAAGTGGCGTCCCCTAGGGGATTCGAACCCCTGTTACCGCCGTGAAAGGGCGGTGTCCTGGGCCTCTAGACGAAGGGGACGTGTAAGTCTCAATCGCAAGACGCCTTGCTATTTACTTTTCATCAGACAATCTGTGT
>NZ_JADBRD010000077.1:0-1443 GCF_014930495.1 Enterobacter cloacae complex sp. S3
TGTACTGCACCCATTTTGTTGGACGATGAAATGGAATAGTCCCTGATATGTCAAAGCCAAAATACCCCTTCGAAAAGCGCCTTGAAGTCGTGAATCACTACTTCACAACTGATGATGGTTACAGGATCATCTCTGCACGTTTTGGTGTGCCTCGAACCCAGGTCAGGACGTGGGTTGCCCTCTATGAAAAACATGGAGAAAAAGGTTTAATTCCCAAACCTAAAGGCGTTAGTGCTGATCCAGAGTTGCGCATTAAGGTCGTGAAAGCCGTGACCGAGCAGCAGATGTCCCTCAATCAGGCTGCTGCTCACTTTATGCTTGCTGGTAGTGGTTCTGTAGCCAAGTGGCTGAAAGTCTATGAGGAGCACGGAGAAGCTGGTTTACGCGCACTCAAGATCGGCACCAAAAGAAACATTACAATGTCAGTTGATCCAGAAAAAGCGGCGTTAGCATTGGAGCTGTCGAAAGACCGACGTATTGAGGATCTTGAAAGACAAGTTCGATTCCTTGAAATGCGGCTTACGTATCTAAAAAAGCTGAAAGCCTTAGCTCATCCCGCGAAAAAGTGAAAGTACTCAACGAGCTAAGGCAGTTTTACCCTCTTGATGAGCTTCTCAAGGCAGCGGAGATACCGCGCAGTACGTTTTATTACCATCTAAAGGCTCTCAGCAAGCCTGATAAGTATGCGGATGTTAAAAAGCGTATTGGTGAGATTTATCACGAGAATAAAGGTCGTTACGGATACCGTAGGGTAACGTTGTCTCTCCATCGAGACGGGGAACGGATTAACCATAAAGCCGTTCAGCGCCTGATGGGAACCCTCTCGCTTAAGGCAGCGATTAAGGTCAAGCGATACAGCTCCTACAGAGGAGAGGTAGGGCAAACCGCCCCCAATGTTCTCCAAAGGGATTTCAAGGCTACACGGCCAAACGAGAAGTGGGTTACCGACGTTACTGAATTTGCAGTCAATGGGCGAAAGCTGTATTTGTCTCCAGTAATAGATCTCTTCAACAACGAAGTTATTTCTTACAGCCTGTCGGAAAGACCTGTGATGAACATGGTCGAGAATATGCTCGATCAGGCATTCAAAAAGCTTAAGCCTCACGAGCATCCTATTCTGCACTCTGACCAGGGATGGCAGTATCGTATGAGAAGGTATCAAAACATCCTTAAAGAACAAGGCATTACACAGAGCATGTCCAGAAAAGGCAATTGTCTGGATAATGCAGTCGTGGAATGTTTCTTTGGAACCTTAAAGTCGGAGTGTTTTTATCTTGACGAGTTCAGTAATATAAGCGAACTGAAGGATGCTGTTACGGAATATATTGACTACTACAACAGCAGAAGAATTAGCCTGAAATTAAAAGGTCTGAGTCCAATTGAATATCGAACCCAGACCTATGTGCCTCGTGTTTAACTGTCCAACTTTTTGGGGTCAGTACA
>NZ_JADBRD010000078.1:0-7578 GCF_014930495.1 Enterobacter cloacae complex sp. S3
GTTCATTTCATAGGCTCCGTTGTTTGCCGATGATTGAACTATATCTCAAACATAAATTTTGGAAAATATCTTTTTGATAAATTATGATAAATTAATGGTTATGCTTTTGATATTTATAGTAAATTATTTTATGGCAGGCATAAAAAAACCAGCCGGAGCTGGTTTTGTATCCGTATGAGTGTCAGCCCAAGCGGTTATATGACATTTGCCACCTGCCGACTACTAAACCTTGAATGTGAAACTCGCTTTGATCAGTTTCAGATACATGCCATTTTTCGTATGTGGGATTATCGCTGATGACTACCAGCTTGTCCTTAAGCAACTGTAAGCGTTTGATATGGAAATTGTCACCATAAACGAAAGCATAAATTCCATCACCTATCAGGCGGTTTACCGTAATGTCTATCACGACAAGATCCCCAGGATAAATAGTCCCGAGCATGCTATCCCCGACAACCGTGCAGATTTTCAGGGAGGTAGGGCTACGCCCACCAAACATCCTTTTGGCTTCCTCTGGATCGAGTTCAATTGATTTAATAATTTCAGGATAGTCCATGTTCATCCTGCCACTTCCGCAACTGAACTCAGTGTCCATCACCTCAATTCGATATTGCTGCTGATTTTTTGTAAGTGGATTTATGAAAAAATTAGGCTTCGTACCCGATGCATCAACATCTGCTCTGTTTGAATCCATCCAGCCATGGGGCAGACCCATACTTGACTCAATTCTCCTGGCTATTATGTCGCCAATGTTACGAGAGGCGTTAGAGCCTGATAACTGACTCAGTTGAGATGGGGGTATACCAATTTTTTCAGCAATTTGTGCCTTGGTATAGCCTTCCAAGATGTACTCACCAATCAACCTGTTTAGGTTCTGGCGTCGAATGTTTTTTATGTCCATAACCAAATACTCCCACTTTTTAGCAATATGATAAATACCTAATTTGATAAATTTATCTTGCCTGGTAGTTATCGTAAAGATAAACTTTACCAAAATGATAAATTGAGGTGTAGGTATGGAAAACGAACTTCTTTCCTGGCGTCGGGCTTCCACTAAAGAGGAGTGGCACGCATTAGCCGTCAAGAGCGGCACATCAACAGGATATTTGAATCTTATTGCCTATGGCTACAGAAACGCTTCACCAAAGCTTGCAACTTCTATTGAAGCAGCAAGTAGAACTTTTGTTGGTAAAAAAATCCTCAAGCGAGAAATGCTTGTTTTCCCGCACCCGGGTAATGGGGTGTGACATGTCACGGCATTATTGCGTCAGCGAACCTTTACTGGTGGCTGAATTCAGTAACGAAAATGAGTTGGCGGGTGTCGCATGAGCATGGAACTGATGGTTAAAGCAATGAAGGTCAAGGTGGGAAATCCACTGCGTAAGCTCGTGCTACTGAAGCTTGCAGATAACGCTAGTGACCATGGAGAGTGCTGGCCGAGCTATCAACACATCGCTGATCAGTGCGAAATCAGTAAGCGATCTGTGATGATTCACATTGATGCTTTATGTGAATGCGGCCTGGTAAAAAAAGAACTTCGCCCAGGTCCAAAAGGTAACTCAAGTAATGTATATCGCCTTGATTTCAGTAGTGCAGGAGATTCACTAGGGGGTAGTGCGAATCGTTCACTACCTGGTGCAGGAGATTCACCCCATAGTGCAGGAGATTCACTAGGGGGTAGTGCAGGAGCTGCACCCAGAATCAGTCACTCTTTTGAACCAGTCAATGAATCAGTCATAGAACCTAAATATAACGGTTCATCTGATAACCATTCTGAAAATCGCTCTTCCAAAGAGAATTATTCCAACGAGTTCGAGCGGGCATGGCAGGCATACCCTAAACGTGCTGGCGGTAATTCTAAAGCCGCTGCTTGGAAAGCCTGGAAAGCTCGAATCAAAGACGGTGTTAACACTGAGGCAATGCTGGCTGGTGTAAACCGTTATGCAGGTTATGTCCGTGCTACAGGTAGCGCCGGAACGCAGTACGTGAAACAGGCGGCGACGTTCTTTGGTCCCGATCGGCATTTCGAAGAGTCATGGCAGGCGCCATCTGGTGCGGTAAGCGGTAGACCTGGTGGACTGCCGGTTTCGGGGTTTAGTGAACAAGACTATGGCCAATCAGACTGCAACTGGTAAGCAGGAGAAATCACAATGTTGAGTATCAAACAACGCGAAGAAAGGGAAGCTCTGGTGGCAAAGCGCGAAGGGCTTCGTGAAGAGCTGGCGTTTGCTGTGGAACACAAAAAACCGTGGCAGTGGGGAAGCTGGGAGTCAGGGAGCGTCCACGCCGCCGCCTGTGAAAAACATGGTGATTATCAGCGTATTTCCCTCACTGGAAAAGCCTATCGAGGCGTTGAAAATGTTAAGCACTCCCAATGCCCGGAATGTGTGAAAGCGGAACTCGCTGGCATTGAATCCAGTCTGCGTACATTGCGAGTAGCCGACCTGATAGACAATGCTGGGATCGCAAGACGGTTCGAAGCATGTGAATTCGATAACTACCAGGCCATCAATCAGGATGCCGCCAAAAATCTCGCGGCTTGTCAGCGTTATGCCACCAGCTGGCCTGAACGCCTTAAAGCTGGAACTGGGCTCGTTATGACAGGAAATTGTGGTACCGGCAAAAACCACCTGGCAGTGTCTATGGCGAAAAGCATCATCCGCGATCATCTCGCTAAAGTGGAAATCACTGATGTTATGCGGCTAACCCGAGCGGTGAAAAGCACGTGGCGCCACAATGCTGAAATGACGGAGGAAGATGTCATTGAGCGCTTTGCTTCACTGGATCTGTTGATTATCGACGAAGTGGGCGTTCAGTTCGGCAGCCCGACTGAAATGACCATCCTGCAGGAAATTATCAATGCCCGGTACGAAAGCATTTTGCCAACAATCCTGATCAGCAATCTCACATTTGACCAGTTGAAAGAGACTATTGGTGAGCGAATCGTGGACCGGGTTACCGATGGTGGCCGCAACCGTCTGGCATTTGGCTGGGGAAGTTTCCGTGCCATCGCGTCAGGAGTTGTAGCATGACTCCTGTCTGGAAAAATGAAGATCTGGAAGGTGCGGTGATCGGCGCAATTTTTCTGCGTGGAGCCGACCCTGAGGTACTGGATATTCTTTCCAGGGTGCCGGCCACCGCTTTCTCGGTACCGCAGTATCGGGAAATATATACTGGGATCTGCCGTCAGGCGCGTGGAGCTGGCGTTATTGACCCTGTACTGCTCTGCGAAAACATGCCAAAGCACAGCGCAATCATTATGGACTCGAGCCGTATCGCATGGGCCAAGTCGGCGCTTGTGTCCTACGTTGCCACGCTGGAGCGTAATGCAGCTGTTCGTGATGCCGAAGCTGTGATTGAAAGGGCGCTGGCTGATCTCCGGAGTGCTCACAATGGTGATGCGGCTTTATCGGCATTCAGGGCTGCACAGAACAGCATTGCCGCAATTTCTCTCGAAGAAAAGACCGTTCAGCCAGTTCACATCGACGACATTCTTCCTGCTGTAGTGGATCGGGTAGATGCACGCAACCGCGGGCTCGAAGAAGCCAGAAGCCTCATGACGGGTATTGAAGAGCTTGATGCAAAGACTGGCGGCATTGAACCAACAGACCTGGTGTTTATCGCTGCGCGTCCGTCGATGGGTAAAACTGAATTGGCGCTGGATATCATCGACAAAGTTTCTGAGCAGGGCCGTGGTGTGCTGTTCTTCAGCATGGAAATGCCAAATATCCAGATCGGAGAGCGAATGGTATCTGCTGCCGGCGGCATGTCAGTTTCGCGCCTGAAAAAGGCTGCTGATTTTGAAGATGAGGACTGGGCCAGACTGACAAACGGTGTAGAGCGCCTGACAGGCCGTAGTATCTGGATGGTTGATTCCACCGATCTGACAGTATATCAGATTCAACAGATAGCTACCCGCCTACAACTGGCGCATCCGGAAATAGCGCTGGTGGTTGTGGATTACTTGGCACTCATCAAAATCGAAAGCACTGCACGATATGACCTTGCCGTTGGTGAGGTGTCAAAAGGACTCAAGCGTCTGGCTAAATCTAATAAAACGCCGGTGCTTGCCCTGAGCCAGCTTTCTCGTGGCGTTGAGTCGCGGCCCAATAAGCGACCGATGAACTCAGACCTCAAAAACTCTGGTGAGATCGAGGCAGATGCTGATCTGATCATGATGCTTTACCGCGACGAAGTTTATAACCCTGAGTCTCAAGCGAAAGGTATCGCGGAAATTAACGTGACCAAACAGCGCAACGGTGAACTAGGCACGATTTACCGACGATTCTATAACGGGCACTTCCTGCCAATTGACCAGGAGTTAGCAAAGCAGCGTTCGGCGCCACAGCAGAAAACTCAAACCAGACGATACGCAAAAGATAGGCAATCCAGCAATGCAGACTATTAAAACCATTAAAACAGCGGGGGCAAGCGCATGAAACTGGAAGCATCACTCAAACATTTTAGTCCTCAGGGAATGCATATCGGCGACGACGTGAAGGGAACTTCTCCGGACCGCCTTACAGGAACAGATGTAATGGCGGCAATTGGTACCACCAGCAGCCGCGCGCGCTTCGGCCTGGCGGCGTTCTTCGGTAAAGCGGGAATCAGCAAAACGGATGAACAGCTCGCAGTTCAGGCGCTGGCGCGATATGCGATGGATGTCGCACCGAAGAATGTTCGCAAAGCAGCTGGTGAGCAGTTCGGATGGTGCATGCAGATGTTGGCACAATTTGCCTTTGCTGATTACTCACGTTCTGCGGCTACCAGCGTGACGTGTCACAGCTGCAGTGGTACCGGGTTTATCTCCGGGAATGAGGATGTGGTTAAACATCCCGGTATTTTCGATGCCGACGGTGCCGAGGTGGTGGCACCGAAGATTAAAAATGAGCTGGTGAATAGGGTTTGCGGAACATGCGGAGGAAAGAAAGTGATCCTTGCCCGGTGCAGGTGTGGCGGTAAAGGCGAAGTGTTGGACCGCAAAGCGACTAAAGACCGCGGCGCACCGGTTTTCAAAACGTGTGAACGTTGCTCTGGTAATGGCTTCTCTGCTATCTCCTCGGCGACGGTACACCGTGCCATTTTGAAGCGTCTCCCGGACCTCCATCAATCCTCATGGTCACGCAACTGGAAACCCTTCTATGAAATGCTGGTGGATACTCTGCGCCAGGGGGAGCGTCATGCAGCAGTGGAATTTGAGAAGGCGACAACTTATTAATATGATCGGAGCAATTAGCGACACTTTTTTGCACGTTAGTGTTGACTTTGCATAAAACTGTCCTGTATGCTTCTAATCGTGGAAGATACCGTCCAAACGAAATCAAACATTGAAACCCTGCCTCGGCGGGGTTTTTGCTTTTCTAAGGCTGCCATCGGGTGGCCTTTTTTGTTTCCCCTCAACCTTTCTGAGAGGATCAACAGCAATATGAGGGGGCAAAATGTCCGCAGAACCGATATCTGCAACGGTAACGGCAGGCGTGGCCGCCGGCACTACCGGAATAACTTTCGCGACGATGTTTCCAGAAGCCACTCCTGCTGTAATGCTTTGCTCTCTCGCTGGGGCGGCTCTTTACGTACTGAGCAGCGAGGACCACAAGCTCTGGAAGCAGATACTGTTTGCGCTCATCTCGTTCATTGGTGGGGTTTACTGCGCCGGTACAGCATCTGAAATCATCGCAGCACTTATCAATGCGGCATTAAGTCATCTCTCTCCGCCAGTTGCCGTGAAAGTTTCTCCAGCCATTGGCGCGCTGGCGGCCTCAACGGTTTCTGTCACCGTCCTGCTTCGCGTTCTCAAGCGCTCGAAGACGGGAGACTTACCCGGATTGAAGGGGGAAGAATGACGTGGCAAACACTGATCCTGAACATTAACGCTGTTGCATGCATCCTCATCAGCATACGCCTGATGTTCTTCAGGAAGCGGAGCTTACGGCGCCGCCGTCTGATGGAGTTTCTGGCGTATGGGCTGATCCTCGCTCCAGCGTTTACCGCTTTCCGAATCTGGCACGGTGATTACGTGCAGGTCGACTACGGAGAGCTGGTTGTCAATCTCGTTGTCTGCATTGCCGTATGGCGAGCAAGGGGCAACATCGCAAGAATTGCAGGGGAAAGCACAACGTGACCAAAGACGAAATATTTAATGCCATCCTCGGCAAAGAGGGCGGGTACGTTAATCACCCCGACGACAAAGGCGGCCCAACAAACTGGGGGATCACGCAAGCGGTAGCTCGCGCCCACGGTTATAACGGTGATATGCGCAACCTTACCCGCCAGCAGGCGCTGGATATCCTGACTGCTGACTACTGGACAGGGCCACGCTTCGACCTTGTTTCTGAGGTATCACCAGCCATCGCTGCCGAACTCTGCGACACAGGCGTAAACATGGGCCCATCAGTTCAGACCAAATGGTTTCAGCGCTGGCTGAACGTGTTCAACATTCAGGGCACGCTCTATCCCGATCTGATTGCCGATGGCTTTATCGGTCCGCGAACCATCAGCGCGTTAAAAAGCTATCTTTCCCGGCGCGGAAAAGAGGGTGAGCTGGTTATGCTTCGGGCCCTGAATTGTAGCCAGGGTCAGCGTTATCTTGAGCTGGCAGAGCAGCGTAGCGCGAACGAAACATTTGTTTATGGCTGGGTAAAGGAGCGGGTGGTTATATGACGCTTGAGATAATTACCGGACTCGTTGTCGCGGTGTTTGCTGCTATTGCCGCCGCGTTTGGCCTGGGTCATTCACGCGGAACCAGCAAAGCGGAAGCGAAAGCCGACCAGCAGCGCACCGAAGATAACGCAGCGGCAGTGGTTGCAGCAGCAGAACGCAGGGTAGAGACAACGAAAGAGGCCAGCAATGTACAGCAAACTGTTAACCACATGCCTGATGACGATGTTGATCGCGAGCTGCGTGACACGTGGAAGCGTCCCGGTGGTGGTTGATACTGCCTGTGACTGGGTAAAGCCAATCTACCTGACTGATCACGACATCGACGTTATGGACCGCCAGACTAAGAAAGACATCCTGGCGCATAACAAAGCGTGGCAGGCGAACTGCCAGAAACCAAAATTAGCGAGGTCCAAGTGATCGCAACCATCGGAACAATTCTTGTTTGGACTCTAATCGTTGTTGCGGCAGCCGCTGGGCTGTTTTTCGCATTCATCGGCTTTATGTTTTTTATCAGCTGGCCGAAGTGACACTGAGTGTTAGCCATTACTAAGCTCACCTGCTGGTGGGCTTGATAATGGCGAGCTGTTAAACTCGCCATGAATATTACTGCCCAGCGAGATAGTCAAGACCTGCGCTTGAAATACGCGTTTTTCCTGCTGATAACTGATAGGCTTTTTGGTTTGAGTCCCATACCATATCAGTAATAATTAGGCCTTTTTCCGCCAAATATAGAAGATGTCCATCGAATTCAGCCTCGCCGCCGACATCATCACCGATTGACATAAATTTGTGTGGTTCAAGGTAGTACGGGTAGACATCAGCCAATTCTTTTAAAATAGTTTTTAATTTTTGCGTATCGATTTTCATATCAAATCCCAGTGAGTTACCCACTTTTTGTGGATTAATAGATATTGGGGT
>NZ_JADBRD010000079.1:0-5593 GCF_014930495.1 Enterobacter cloacae complex sp. S3
CAACTATTTATAGCAAAGCGAAATGATTAATTGATTACATGAATACCCCCTCAAGGAATCATTCATGGAAAACTGTTAAAAGTGGCAATAGTTATAAATCAATGGAAGATTGCCAAAACACTCAAATCACTTCACTAGCTATTAGAAAAAGTGAATTGTTTTGTAATAAAGAGAATATTAAATAATTTAACAGATAAACCAGAGAGACATATAACGATCTCTCTGGCTGCATGGTTTATCTGTCAACCATAAAATCAGTAATGCTCTTCAATATACCCATAAGCTTTTTGAAATAACTCACCATCTTTTCCTAAACCGAACTGTGCCAAAGTGAGCATTAACGCTTTTTGTATTTCACGCGGGCCACTGTTGGAATTTTGCCAACCATCAAAGCGGGTAGCTTTCACGATTTTATCAATTTGCTCTACAACATCACCGATTAACTTAGGGGTAGTTTCTGGGCGTGTTTCGAGGAAAAGCTTAGTCAAAGCCTGTTTATTATCAGCTTCAGTTACTGGGCGCTCGCCCGTTTCGCGCTCTGCTTGTACGGTATCTTTCGCAGCATCCAATAGGCCTTTCAACCAGTCGATAGCCTTGATAACACCAGCTTCATAATCCTGACGAAGTTTTTCCAGGCGTTCGCCCAATGCCACAAATTTAGGATCATGACTGCCGCGCAAACGCCCCATAAGATCAATCTCCAGGCGTTTGGCGCGTTGTTCCTGTTCTTTAGCGGTCAGGGTAAAAATAGCGTGCTCGTCCATGATCAACTCGTCAATATCATCGCGAATACGATTGATATCAGTATGCTCATGGATCATTTTGATGGTTTCAGGGCCAAGCGCAGCCCAAACAAGCGCACCTGTCTGCCCCACCGGACGCACCGATTCATAAATTTGCGCCAGCCATTTATAGTCCTGACGATAAGGGGTCAAAAAAGGATCTGGGTTGATAGCTGACCATAACTTGGATAACACCCCAAAACTGGCAGCAAATTCATCGCGTTTTTCGTTAGTTGGCAGACATTCTTGCGCAGCCATAATGCCTTCAAAACCTTCTATAGAACGATCCACACCAAGGAAGAAGGACAGACATTTATTAAGTTGTAACGGCAATAACTCTTTAAATGCCTCAATTCCTTCTACAACCCCTTCAATTTCTTCAGGATTATAGGCCAGAGCGGTACGCAGATTTTCGAAAACGCCGAGGTAGTCGATAATTAACCCCATGTCCTTGCGTACATCATCGGTTTCGTACAACCGGTTGGTTCGGCACATGGCCTGAAGAAGAGTATGATCGCGTAGAGGCTTATCGAGGTACATGCAGTAGCAAATTGGCGCATCAAAGCCCGTAAGCAGCTTGGCGGTAACGATGATAAGCTGTAATGGATGCTCCGGATCTTTAAAACATTCAATCAGATCCTTCTGTACCTGCTCTTCCGCATCGATGTGCTGCCAGCGTTCGAAATCGGCTTGTTTAACAGGTAGCTCCAATTCGTCATGCCATTTGAGCCAGTCCTTGTTGAGCTTATCTTTTTTACTACCCTCATCAGCTTTAACCGGAGCCTGGTCAACGTTCATGACCACTTCAACCGCATCAAAACCGAGCTTTTCACCGAGCAAATAATACATCTGCACGCAGGCTTCGCGATCGTATACCACAACCATGCCTTTCATCTTTTTCGGCATAACATGGCTGGTAAAATGCTCAACGATATCATTACTCACCGCAGCCATGCGTCTCGGAGATTTCAGCATAATAGCCAGCTTGCCAGCGCGTCTGGACAATGCTGCTTTTTCTTCTTCATCCAGGTTGTTTTCGGTGGCCAGTTGCTCGAACTCTTCATTGATGGCGTCACGATCCACTCGGAGTTCGGCCAGCCGAGGTTCGAACTTCACCGGGTTAGTCGCACCATCCCGGATCGACTGCTTGTAGCTATAGCGGCTCATATAGCGGCCAGGATCTTCTTCGGCACCGAACAATTTGAACGTATTACGATCAATGCCAGAAATCGGAGTACCAGTCAGGCCATAGAAGTGGGCATTGGGCAACGCCCAGCGCATTTTCTCGCCTAATCCACCTTCTTGGGTACGGTGAGCTTCGTCAACCAACACAATGATGTTGTCACGGTTGTTCAGGCCATTGGGGTTGCTATCATCAATTTCGATATCTTTAAATTTAAAGATGGTGGTGATCAAAATACCACGGCTGTCTTGCTCAATGTATTCGCCAAGCTTTTTACAACTTTGCACTTTAATCAGATTCTTAACGTCGGCCCCACCAAAGGTCTCGTTAATTTGGCTGTCCAGATCTCGCCGATCCACAACGATGAGTACCGTCGGATTTTTTAACGCATTGTCGGCACGCAGCATTTTGGCGGCGTAAAGCATCAACAAGGATTTACCCGATCCCTGGAAATGCCAAATAAGACCTTTTTTCGGATAGCCTCTACGAACACGCTCAACGATTTGTTTTGCTGCTTCAAATTGCGGATAACGCGGCAGGATTTTAACGCGTTTAGGTGGAGTATTTTTGCCCGTTTTGACGGTTGAAAATAATGCAAAAGATTCCAGTAGCTGCAATAAGGTCTGTGGATTTAACAAACTCTCGCAGCTGTTGAGTATCGATGCTAATCCCGGCAGAATCTCATCACGAAGCTCAGTATTATGCCAGGGCCCCCAGTCTTTAACTCGGGCATTAATTGCGCCATAGGCAAAGGTTTTTCCTTCGCTGGCAAAGCACAGCAAGTTAGGTACAAAGAAAGATTCAACGTTTTTCCAGTAGTACTTTTTGCCGCCCATGAAGTCGGCGGCCCCGTCTTGCCAGGTCACACTGGGGCGAGTTGCGGTTTTAACTTCTCCCACCACCAGTGGTATACCGTTCACATAAAGGACAATATCAAAATAGACTTCAGTAGCCGCGATATAGTGAACCTGCTGCGCCACCACAAAGTGGTTGTTCTCTATATTATCAAAATCAATCAGATTGATGGTGATATGGTCGCCATTCTCGCCAAAAGGTAAGGTTTTTTCAGCCATCAACCATTCCTGGAAGTTTTCATTGGCCTTTACCAAACCGGTATGACGGGCTTCCAAAACCACTCCTCGCAGTTTGTAAATGACCTCATCGGCATAGTCAGGTTGTCTGCCGATATCAGGGTTTAACGAACAAAGCGCGTCTTTTAGCCACTCATCAACGAAGATATCCTGCGCTTGTTTAGGCAGATTTTCTCCGTGGCAATAAGCCCATTTGCCACCACTCAAGCCCTTTAAGCGGTCGATAATTCCATTTTCTGTAACGGTTTGTTCGTTAAACATGTATCACTCCCTACTCAACAGTGAAACCTTAGTATTTAGTAAAGCTCTTTTTTTATTTTGGATACTCTCAAAAGAATCTTTAGCTACTATCAACATAGAACTAATTTGATCTATTTGTAAACTACTTAATTTTGCGATACTTAATTTACTTAAGATATTCCAATCAGCTCTTGGCATCTTAGTTCCTTTCGCAGAGTGCATAGCAATTTGAGCGAATGCTTTGCTACAAAATAAAGCAGCCAGAATAATCCCCACTTTGTTATTTTTAGGTTTTAGAACCACTAAATCAGAAGAGCATATACCATTACAATCTGTTAATGCAGCTTTTCGTAGGTATGGCCTAATTTTACCGTACAGGATATTATCAGGCTCAAAACGAAACTTCTGACTAACAACGCCATCTAGATTAGAATGATTAACTCCCCAATAATTTTTAGAAGTTAGGTGTTCAAAGCCTACATAAATATTTTCTTCATCGAATTCATCCGGACTAACACGCACTCTTCGTTCCTTACACAAATCATCTATTTGAACTGAGTTTTGTTTTATTGTTTTAGAGCAAAGCAAAACTTTATTAACAATTGTCTCAATCAAATTTTCATGACTATCCAAAACAGATTCTATGGCATTTAAATTGCGATCGATTCCTATCAATAATTTAAGCAAAGTGGACTGCATCTCTTTGGATGGAAATAAAAATTTTTGCTCCGCCAAAGTTTTCCACTTAATTGTTGGAGATAACGAGCCTTCAGAAATAGCTACAGCTCGATTCATAAATATATCGGACTGCATAAAGAAAGGAAGAAACCCAGGAATAGCCATTTCCAGATTTTCCTCAAGAACCATTGCATGCGCTGAGCAAATACAATCCCAGTCAGCCACAGCAACCTTACGTTGATAAGCGCGACGCTTACCAAATATGATCTGACCTTTCTTCACCAAAAGCTTTTGTCCCTCGACATCTCCTGGCGCGCCATGACGTTTGATTTTAAGGTTGTCAGGCTCTAAATGCTCCAAACCGACATAAATTTCAAGGTCTGTCTCGCTCGGTTCTACACGTTTGGAGATATGTTTCGCGATATCACCAAACTTCACCATTTGCCAGCCTTCCGGTAATTGCTGTTCCGTCATTTACTGCTCCACCTTGCTTTCAACGCTATATCCAAGAGCTGCAAGGCTTTGGAATAATTTATTAGTTTGTTTTTTCAACTGAGTACGGCTTACTTTCCACGCTTCAATCGCATGTTCAATATTATGTACTTCATCGTTATTTTGTGCTGGCACATACAGTGGAATTGACAGGTTATAAAGGTTTTCTTTAATAGCTTCGATATCCACTAAAGCGGTTATATCGCTTTTTTTCTCCGGATGAAAAAAAGCCTCGCATAATACCTCCAAATCCTCATCGGATAGGCGACTATGAGCGCGTTCACGGGTGACATGCTCAACTCCGTTGATAAACAACACTTTGTTTTTGCGTTCAGCAGGCTTATTGCAATTAAGCACCACCACACAAGATTCCATCGGCGAGTTATAAAACAGATTAGGTCCCAATCCAATCACCGCTTCAATGATGTCCGATTCAATCACCTGTTTACGAATGGCTTGCTCTGAATCGCGAAACAGCACGCCATGTGGCCAAAGCATAGCAGCACGACCGGCACCAGGTTTTAAGCTTTTGATTATATGGGTATAAAAAGCATAATCAGCACAGCCCTGCGGTGGTACGCCATAAAGATTACGACCATAGGGATCGGCGGCAAACTTGTCACGATTCCATTTTTTGATGGAGTACGGCGGGTTTGCAAAAATTACATCAAACTGCTTGAGCCGGTCATTTTCAATAAACTTAGGTTCAGCCAGAGTATCACCGCGCAGCACATCAAATTCTTCGATATCGTGCAGGAACATATTCATACGCGCGATAGCGGAGGTCAGCAGGTTCACTTCCTGGCCATAAAGGTGTACCGAGCGCCACTCTTCCCCTCTTGCGCGGAGATCCATCACTGCATTTAGCAACATCCCGCCAGTGCCGCATGTTGGATCATAGGCCGTTTCACCAGGTTTTAAGCCCATAATGCGCGTCATTAAATGCACGACTGTTCGGTTGGTGTAGAACTCTGCTGCCGTATGACCGGAATCATCAGCGAACTTTTTAATCAGGTATTCGTAGGCTTCACCAAGATCATCCTGGGCGACCGATTTAATACCCAGCGGAATTTTACTGAAATGTTCAATCAGATGAGCCAGCAGATTGACCTGCCCCCACGATTAGA
>NZ_JADBRD010000008.1:0-127196 GCF_014930495.1 Enterobacter cloacae complex sp. S3
CACTTCTGCTTTGCGTTGACACTGTAAAGCCAGCAACAGCCCCGGCGTATGTACCGTCAGCATACCGATATAAAACAGCAGACCGGCGATGGCGGCGATGCGCATTAAAAAACGCTTTCCGAAGCGCTTTGCGTAATAGCCCGCAATGAGCATCGTCGGGATCTCAAGCCCGGCCGCGGTGCCCATCATGATGCCCGCCAGCTTCTCCGACAGGTGCAGTTCATCAATAATAAACAGCGGCATATTGATGATATACAGGCTGTTGGTGCCCCACATCAGCGTACAGATAACAAACAGGAGCAGGGCATCGCGGCGGTTGCGTCGCGGCGCTTCCAGCACGCCCGTTGCCACTTTTGGCTCTTTGCGCATGGACGGCAGGAAGAACCACACCAGCGCGCCGCACACCACAAACGCGACGGCCGCGCTCAGGTACATCACCGTAAAGCCAAAACCCATCGCCAGCGCGTAGGCCAGCGGCGGGCCAATCACCCATGCCAGCGACACCTGAGCACGCAGGAAAGAGCTGAACATCACCGCTTCACGTCCGGTATGGTCGGCGTGTTCGCGGGCAAGGGCGAACATCTGAGGGTTCGCCGTTGAGCCAAAGCTGCTCAGGAATACCCCGACGAAGAGCAGAATGAAATAGTTGCGGTTCCAGGCAAACAGAACGCAGGCCATGACCCCGAGCAGACAGCAGAAAACGATCAGGCTTTTGCGATCGCCTTTTCTGTCGGATCGTCCCGCCAGAAACTGGCTGACCAGGATGCCGATGATGGCGCTTCCGGTAAAAAAGAAGCCGACCATTGCCGGACGGACGTGAACCTCATTTGTCAGAAATAGGCTCAATGTTGGCGTCTGTAACGCACCGGCAATGCCCGTGAAGAAGGCAACAACCAGGAATGCCGCTGAGGTCAAATCAAAGGGCTTCGGCGAGACGGCCGCAGGGGTGTTATGCATGTTTTATAATTAGCGAGTAGCAGAGAGGGGCGGAGTTTACGCCGTCAGCTAAAAAATAAACAGTGGGTGCGGTCAATGATGCCACGAAAAATCAAAATGGCATTTCAACTTCCGTCCCACCCGGCTGACCTTAGCTGAAACTTTCTTGCTGAACTTCAGCAAAATTCAGCTGAACGAAGAAGAAATGTGCTGTATCTCTAAATTCTGATATCGCAAATACGAGTTTACTTGCAAGACATTGCAGAAAGCGCAAGACTTTTTGAAACGTTTCAGCGCTATCTTGTTTTAACAAACGGAGCAGGCTAGCGCATTTTTTCTCATTAAAGCTGAAACGATTCAAGTTCAGCAGGAGTGGAGAACCATGTTCCAGTTATCTGTTCAGGATATCCACCCGGGCGCTCAGGCCGGGGATAAAGAAGAGGCTATTCGCCAGGTTGCCGCTGCGCTTGTGCAGGCGGGTAACGTCGCGGACGGCTATGTAAACGGCATGCTGGCCCGCGAGCAGCAGACCTCAACCTTCCTCGGCAATGGCATTGCCATTCCGCACGGCACAACCGACACCCGCGATCAGGTGCTGAAAACCGGCGTTCAGGTTTATCAGTTCCCGCAGGGCGTGCTCTGGGGCGACGGTCAGGTGGCGTATGTGGCTATCGGTATCGCGGCCAGCAGCGACGAACACTTAGGTCTGCTGCGTCAGCTGACGCATGTCCTGAGCGATGACGATGTGGCTGAACAGCTGAAGTCCGCGACCACAGCTGAAGAGCTGCGCGCCTTGCTGATGGGCGAAAAACAGAGTGAAGCGCTGAAGCTGGATAACGAAACGCTGACGCTGGACGTGGTTGCCTCCGATCTGGTAACGCTGCAGGCGCTTAACGCGGGTCGTCTGAAAGAAGCCGGCGCGGCGGATGCCACGTTTGTGACGCGCGTGATTAACGATAAGCCGTTGAACCTGGGTCAGGGTATCTGGCTGAACGACAGTGCTGAAGGCAACCTGCGCAGCGCTATCGCCGTGAGCCGTGCGGCCAATGCGTTTGACGTGGAAGGCGAGCGCGCGGCCATGCTGGTGACCGTGGCGATGAACGACGATCAGCCGGTTTCCGTGCTGAAGCGTCTGGGCGATCTGCTGCTGAACAACCAAGCTGAAAAACTGCTGAACGCTGATGCCTCCACCGTGCTGGCACTGCTGACCAGTGATGATGCGCCGACTGAAGACGTGCAGACCGCGGAGTTCGTGGTACGCAACGAGCACGGCCTGCATGCCCGTCCGGGCACGATGCTGGTGAATACCATTAAACAATTCGAGAGTGAGATCACCGTGGCGAATCTTGATGGCACGGGCAAACCGGCCAACGGCCGTAGTCTGATGAAAGTTGTCGCGCTGGGCGTGAAGAAAGGCCACCGTCTGCGTTTCACCGCGCAGGGTGCTGATGCTGAACAGGCGCTGAAAGCGATTGGCGACGCCATCGCGGCAGGTCTGGGGGAGGGCGCATAATGAGCAGACGTGTTGCGACTATTACGCTGAACCCGGCTTATGACCTGGTAGGATTTTGCCCGGAAATTGAGCGCGGCGAAGTCAACCTCGTGCGTACCACTGGCCTGCATGCTGCGGGCAAAGGGATTAACGTCGCGAAAGTGCTCAAGGATCTCGGTATCGATGTCACCGTGGGTGGATTCCTCGGTAAAGATAACCAGGATGGTTTCCAGCAGCTGTTCAGCGAGCTGGGCATTGCCAACCGTTTTCAGGTTGTTCAGGGCCGTACCCGCATCAACGTCAAGCTGACGGAGAAAGACGGTGAAGTGACCGATCTGAACTTCTCTGGCTTCGAAGTGACGCCGTCTGACTGGGAGCGTTTTGTTAACGACTCTCTGACCTGGCTCGGTCAGTTTGACATGGTCTGCGTCAGCGGCAGCCTGCCGTCCGGCGTCAGTCCGGAAGCGTTTACCGACTGGATGACGCGCCTGCGCAGCCAGTGCCCGTGCATCATTTTTGACAGCAGCCGCGACGCGCTGGTTGCGGGTCTGAAAGCCTCTCCGTGGCTGGTGAAGCCGAATCGCCGCGAGCTGGAGATCTGGGCGGGTCGTAAGCTGCCGGAATTAAAAGATGTGATTGACGCTGCCCATGCGCTGCGCGAGCAGGGTATCGCTCACGTGGTTATCTCGCTTGGTGCAGAAGGAGCGTTGTGGGTTAACGCTTCTGGCGAATGGATCGCCAAACCGCCGTCGGTTGACGTTGTCAGCACCGTTGGCGCAGGGGATTCGATGGTTGGCGGCCTGATTTATGGTCTGCTGATGCGTGAATCCAGTGAACATACTTTACGTCTTGCCACTGCCGTTGCTGCCCTGGCCGTAAGCCAGAGCAATGTCGGTATTACCGATCGTACCCAGTTAGCCGCGATGATGGCGCGCGTTGACTTAAAACCTTTTAACTAACAGCAGGAGAGGAATAATGAAAACGCTGCTGATCATTGACTCCGGTCTCGGACAGGCTCGCGCCTATATGGCGAAGACCTTGCTGGGAGCGGCGGCGAACAAAGCACATCTCGAGATCATTGATAACCCGGGCGATGCCGAACTGGCCATTGTCCTGGGCGACAACATCCCGGCTGACAGTGCGCTGAACGGCAAAAAAGTGTGGCTGGGCGATATTAATCGCGCGGTGGCACATCCGGAACTGTTCCTGAGCGAAGCGAAAGGGCACGCGTCTGTCTACAGCGCGCCTGTCGCGACGGCACCGGCTGCGGCCACGGGTCCGAAACGCGTTGTTGCGGTGACGGCCTGCCCGACGGGCGTAGCTCACACCTTCATGGCGGCTGAGGCCATTGAAACCGAAGCGAAAAAACGCGGCTGGTGGGTTAAAGTTGAAACGCGCGGCTCCGTCGGTGCCGGCAACGCTATCACCCCTGAAGAAGTGGCTGAGGCCGATCTGGTGATTGTGGCGGCGGATATCGAAGTGGACCTGGCGAAATTTGCCGGTAAGCCAATGTACCGCACGTCTACCGGCCTGGCGCTGAAAAAGACCGCGCAGGAGTTTGATAAAGCGCTGGTGGAAGCGAAGCCGTATCAGGCAACCGGCGCGCGTCAAACCGCGACGGAAGGTAAGAAAGAGTCTGCAGGCGCCTATCGCCATCTGTTGACCGGTGTGTCTTACATGCTGCCGATGGTAGTTGCAGGTGGTCTGTGTATCGCCCTCTCGTTCGCATTTGGTATTACCGCGTTTAAAGAGCAAGGCACGCTGGCCGCTGCGTTAATGCAGATTGGCGGCGGTTCCGCGTTCGCACTGATGGTTCCCGTTCTGGCAGGCTTTATTGCCTTCTCCATCGCTGACCGTCCAGGCCTGACGCCGGGGCTTATCGGCGGTATGCTGGCCGTGAGCACCGGTTCCGGCTTTATCGGCGGTATCATCGCGGGCTTCCTGGCCGGTTACGTCGCGAAGCTCATCAGCTCGAAGCTCAAGCTGCCGCAGAGTATGGAAGCGCTGAAGCCGATTCTGATCATCCCGCTGATTTCCAGCCTGGTGGTCGGTCTGGCGATGATTTACCTGATTGGTAAGCCGGTTGCGGGTATCCTGGCGGGTCTGACCCACTGGCTGCAAACCATGGGCACCGCGAATGCGGTTCTGCTGGGCGCAATTCTCGGCGGCATGATGTGTACCGACATGGGTGGTCCGGTGAACAAAGCGGCGTACGCCTTTGGTGTTGGCCTGCTGAGTACCCAGACCTACGCACCGATGGCAGCGATCATGGCGGCAGGTATGGTGCCTCCTCTGGCGCTCGGCCTGGCGACGATTATTGCCCGTCGTAAGTTCGATAAAGCGCAGCAGGAAGGCGGTAAAGCCGCGCTGGTGCTGGGTCTGTGCTTCATCACCGAAGGTGCGATTCCGTTCGCGGCCCGTGACCCAATGCGTGTACTGCCGTGCTGTATCGCGGGTGGTGCAGTGACCGGGGCGATCTCCATGGCGATTGGCGCAAAACTGATGGCACCACACGGCGGTCTGTTCGTGCTGCTTATCCCTGGCGCCATCACGCCGGTGCTGGGCTACCTGCTGGCCATCGTTGCCGGTACGCTGGTGGCGGGTCTGTCATACGCGGTGCTGAAACGTCCTGAAGCGGAAGTCGTGGCGAAAGCAGCGTAAGCGATAAACCACAAAAAAGCCGGGTTGCATTATGCACCCGGCTTTTTTTATGCCGCCTGTTCAGCGGTTTGCTGTGCCTTCAGCCAGGCAATCTCTTCAGCCCAGATGTCCGGATTAATGGTTTCCAGCACCATCGGAATACCGTCGAAGCGGGCGTCCTGCATAATGAAGCGGAACGCATCGTGGCCAATGTTGCCTTCACCCAGGCTGTGGTGGCGGTCAACGCGGCTGCCAAAGGCGCTTTTCGCATCGTTTAAGTGCATTCCGCGCAGGTACTTAAAGCCAACAATGCGCTCGAACTCATCGAACGTGTTTTTCGTTGCCTCGGTGGTACGCAGGTCATAGCCGGCGGCAAACGCGTGGCAGGTATCAATGCACACGCCAACGCGGGATTTATCCTCCACGCCGTGGATGATCGCCGCCAGATGTTCAAACTTAAAGCCGAGGTTGCTGCCCTGACCGGCGGTATTCTCTATTACCGCGGTGACGCCTTTGGTCTTGTCCAGCGTGATGTTGATGGATTCGGCAATGCGCGCCAGGCAGGCATCTTCATCGATTTGCATCAGATGGCTTCCCGGATGGAAGTTCAGCAGCGTCAGCCCAAGCTGTTCGCAGCGCTGAACTTCATCAAGAAACGCCTCGCGGGATTTTTCCAGCGCCTCTTCAACCGGGTGACCGAGGTTGATCAGGTAGCTGTCGTGGGGAAGGATCTGGCCTGGCCCGTAGTGATACTTTTCACAGGCGGCTTTGAAATCATCAATCACGTCAGCGGTGAGCGGCGCGGCGCGCCACTGGCGCTGGTTTTTGGTGAACAGGGCGAAAGCGGTCGCCTCGATTTCGGCGGCGCGAATGGCGGCATTCGCAAGGCCACCTGCAGCGCTGACGTGCGCTCCAACATATTTCATAAAAAACTCCTGCTAACCCGAAACGCTTATGATAGCGGGTTAGCAGGAGAAGGACGAGATGGTTTATGCCATCAGGCTATGGACCGCGAGGTTAATCGCACCGCCCCCGACAATTAGCCAGATGAAGAGCACCAGTGCCATCAGCAGCGGTTTGGCACCGGCTTTTTTCAGCGCGCTGACGTGTGTGGTCACCCCCAGCGCCGCCATGGCCATCGCCAGCAGCACGGTATCCAGCGTCACCAGCATATCCACCACCGCTTTCGGCAGCAGGTGGAAGGAGTTGAAAATCGCCACCACGATGAACAGGATCGCAAACCACGGAATGGTGATTTTGCTTTTCTCGCTGCCGCCTGCCGGTGCCAGCTGCTTAACCCGCGCCGCGAGGAAAATCAGGAACGGCGCCAGCATCATTACGCGCAGCATTTTGGCAATCACCGCCGCGTTTTCGGCTTCCGGGTTAATGGCATG
Source organism: Enterobacter cloacae complex sp. S3 (assembly GCF_014930495.1). Lineage (NCBI taxonomy): Bacteria > Pseudomonadati > Pseudomonadota > Gammaproteobacteria > Enterobacterales > Enterobacteriaceae > Enterobacter > Enterobacter cloacae complex sp. S3. The sequence goes on from NZ_JADBRD010000008.1 coordinate 6,463, forward strand.
TCCTGCCGCCACCACCTGAGCCACTTCGTGCATGGTCGAACCGATATAGATGCCGTAGGTTTCCGGGCTAAACCAGTGGGCAACCAGCGGATACATCGCCGGGTAGAGGAAGATCGCCAGCGTACCGAAGATCACCACCGTCGCCACCGCCACGGTTACCTTGCTGGCTTCGGCTTTAACGACGGGCTCTGTTGCCAGCACCGCCGCGGCCCCGCAGATACTGCTCCCGGCACCGATCAGCCAGCTGGTTTGCTTATCCAGGCCAAAGACTTTCTGGCCGATAAAGCAGGCCAGTAAAAAGGTGCTGGTCAGGGTCAGGACGTCGATGGCAATTCCGCTCACGCCCACGTCCGCAATCTGCGAAAAGGTGAGACGGAAGCCGTAAAGGATGATCCCGAGACGCAGCAGGTGCTGTTTGGCAAAGATCACGCCGCCGTCGCAGGATTTCCAGATGTGCGGGTAAACCGTATTTCCCACGACCATGCCCAGCAAAATGGCCAGCGTCAACGCGCTAAAACCTGCGCCCGCGATAGCCGGGATGCTGCCGCCCCATAGCGCTACGGCGGTCACTGCTGCGCTAAGCGCGAGGCCCGGCACGAAGTGCCACACTGTACGATGATGTTGTAAGGTGATTTCTGACATAACCTTCTCCTTTGTCTGGCTAAAGGTTACGGCGCTCTGGCTTAAAAATAAAATTGATTATATACTTATAATCAATCTATATAAGTGGTAAGCAACCATGCACATTACATTGCGTCAGCTGGAAGTGTTTGCCGAGGTGCTGAAAAGCGGCTCGACGACCCAGGCGTCACAAATGCTGGCGCTCTCGCAGTCTGCGGTCAGCGCGGCGTTGACCGATCTTGAAGGACAGCTGGGCGTGCAGCTGTTCGACCGGGTAGGGAAGCGACTGGTAGTCAACGAGCACGGCCGTCTTCTTTATCCACGCGCGCTGGCGCTGCTGGAGCAGGCTATCGAAATCGAACAGCTGTTCCGCGAAGACAACGGCGCGATCCGCGTCTACGCCAGCAGCACCATTGGGAACTACATCCTGCCGGAAGTGATTGCCCGCTACCGCCGGGATTTCCCAACCCTGCCGCTGGAGATGAGCGTGGGCAATAGCCAGGACGTTATCAACGCGGTGATCGATTTCCGCGTGGATATCGGCCTCATCGAAGGGCCCTGCCATAACGTCGATATCGTTGCCGAGCCCTGGCTGGAGGATGAGCTGGTGGTGTTTGCGTCCCCGGCCTCGTCGTTATTGCAGGGCGAGGTGACGCTGGAGCGCCTGGCGCAGGCGCAGTGGATCCTGCGCGAGCAGGGTTCCGGCACGCGTGAAATTGTCGATTATCTGCTGCTTTCCCATCTGCCGCATTTCCAGTTAGGGATGGAGCTTGGGAACTCCGAGGCTATCAAGCACGCGGTGCGTCATGGCCTGGGGATCAGCTGTCTTTCCCGGCGCGTCATTGCCGAACAGCTTGAGACGGGGTCGCTGGTTGAAATCCCGGTTCCGTTGCCGAAACTGGTGCGTACCCTGTGGTGCATCCATCATCGTCAGAAACACCTTTCCAGCTCTCTGCAGCGTTTTCTGCGCTACTGCGCCATTTAACGTTTCCCGGTGGCGCTTCGCTTACCGGGGCTACGCGCGCCTGTCACCCTACATTTTTATGCTTTACTTATAATCCTGGCCGAGTCATGAAGCTCTCTTATAACTGAGTATTTCTGCCGGAAGGAACGCGGATCGTCTGCTACAATCGCGCCTCATTTATTAAATGGACAGCATTTTCATATGGTTTCAGAAATTAAAACCACAGAAGCGCCCACGCTACGTCGTGAACTCAAGGCGCGTCACCTGACGATGATCGCCATTGGCGGCTCAATCGGTACAGGTCTTTTCGTTGCCTCTGGCGCAACGATTTCGGCAGCCGGCCCGGGTGGGGCACTCTTCTCTTATATCCTGATTGGCCTGATGGTGTACTTCCTGATGACCAGTCTTGGCGAACTGGCCGCGTACATGCCGGTATCCGGTTCGTTCTCGACCTACGGTCAAAAATACGTTGAAGAAGGCTTCGGCTTCGCGCTGGGCTGGAACTACTGGTACAACTGGGCGGTCACTATCGCCGTTGACCTTGTCGCCGCACAGCTGGTGATGAACTGGTGGTTCCCGGATACGCCGGGCTGGATCTGGAGCGCCCTGTTCCTCGCCGTCATCTTCCTGCTGAACTACATCTCCGTGCGCGGTTTCGGCGAAGCGGAATACTGGTTCTCTTTGATCAAAGTGGCAACCGTCATCATCTTTATCGTCGTCGGTGTGGCGATGATCGTTGGTATTTTCAAAGGCGCAGAACCTGCGGGCTGGAGTAACTGGGCGATAGGCGATGCGCCGTTTGCCGGTGGCCTTTCGGCGATGATTGGCGTGGCGATGATTGTCGGCTTCTCGTTCCAGGGTACCGAGCTGATTGGTATCGCCGCCGGTGAGTCAGAGAACCCGGAGAAAAATATTCCGCGTGCGGTCCGTCAGGTCTTCTGGCGTATCCTGCTGTTCTATGTGTTCGCGATCCTGATTATCAGCCTGATCATCCCGTACACCGATCCAAGCCTGCTGCGTAATGACGTAAAAGACATTAGCGTCAGCCCGTTCACGCTGGTCTTCCAGCACGCCGGTCTGCTTTCAGCTGCGGCAGTGATGAACGCCGTTATCCTGACCGCTGTGCTTTCAGCCGGTAACTCCGGGATGTACGCGTCCACCCGTATGCTCTACACGCTGGCATGCGACGGTAAGGCGCCGCGTATCTTCGCGAAGCTGTCCCGTGGCGGCGTACCGCGTAACGCGCTGTACGCCACAACGGTGATTGCCGGTCTGTGCTTCCTGACCTCCATGTTTGGCAACCAGACGGTGTACCTGTGGCTGCTTAACACGTCCGGGATGACGGGCTTTATTGCCTGGCTGGGGATTGCTATTAGCCACTACCGTTTCCGCCGCGGTTTCGTCAAGCAGGGTCACGATATTAACTCGCTGCCGTATCGCTCCGGCTTCTTCCCACTGGGTCCTATTTTCGCCTTCATTCTGTGCCTGATCATTACGCTGGGACAGAACTATGAAGCGTTCCTGGCGGACACCATTGACTGGGGCGCCGTGACGGCGACCTACATTGGTATTCCGCTGTTCCTCGTCATCTGGTTTGGCTACAAGCTGACGAAAGGAACAAAATTCGTTCGCTACAGTGAAATGGAATTCCCGGAACGATTTAAACAATAACCGCAGTTCCTCTCTTTTAACCCGCTCAATCGAGCGGGTTTTTTTATTCCCGCATTCTGATACAAAGATATATTTCTTAACAATTTAATTGATAATAATTATCGTTTGCTTTATCGTTATCAAAAATAAGCGTGTCACCGACCCACCTCAGATGTGGGCGGCAAGGAAGACGCTGTGAGCAATGATGATTTGATTTAGTTGTATTTACCTCATGGAGATATGGAATGTTTAGGTTGAATCCCTTCGTCAGGGGAGGACTTTGTGCGTCCGCAATGTCCCTGGCCCTGCCTGTTATCGCAGCGGAATCCAGCGACACAATGGTTGTAACGGCCTCCGCGACCGAGCAAAACCTGAAAGACGCCCCGGCAAGCATCAGCGTGATTACCCAGGAAGATTTGCAGCGCAAACCCGTTCAGAATCTGAAAGATGTGTTACGGGAGGTGCCGGGCGTTCAGCTCACGAGCGAAGGGGACAACCGTAAAGGGGTAAGTATTCGTGGACTGGACAGCAGCTATACGCTGATCCTGATCGACGGCAAGCGCGTTAACTCGCGTAACGCGGTATTCCGCCATAATGATTTCGACCTCAACTGGGTGCCGGTTGACGCCATCGAACGAATCGAAGTGGTGCGCGGACCGATGTCTTCTCTGTACGGTTCCGATGCGCTGGGCGGCGTGGTGAACATTATCACCAAAAAAATCGGCCAGAAGTGGACGGGCACCCTGAGCGCCGATTCCACAATTCAGGAGCACCGCGACCGTGGAGACACCTACAACGGTCAGTTCTATACCAGCGGTCCGCTGGTGGACGGCCTGCTGGGGCTGAAAGCCTACGGTAGCCTCGCGAAGCGTGAGAAAGACGGTCAGCAGAAGTCCTCTACCACGGCGAGCGGTGAAACGCCGCGCATTGAGGGCTTCACCAGCCGCGATGCGAATGTGGAGTTCGCCTGGACACCGTCTGAAAACCACGACTTTACGGCGGGCTACGGCTTCGACCGTCAGGATCGCGACTCGGATTCCCTCGACAAAAACCGCCTTGAACGTCAGAACTACTCACTCAGCCACAACGGCCGTTGGGGCGTCGGCAACAGCGAGCTGAAGGTTTACGGCGAAAAGGTGGATAACAAAAACCCGGGCAACAGCAATCCGATCACCTCCGAGAGCAACGCGGTGGACGGGAAATACGTGCTGCCGCTGGGTGAAATCAACCAGCTGCTGACCTTCGGCGGGGAATGGCGTCACGATAAGCTGAAAGATCCGGTCAACCTGACGGGCGGTTCCAGCAGCAGTACCTCGACAAGCCAGTATGCCCTGTTCCTTGAAGATGAGTGGCGTCTCTTTGAACCTCTGGCGCTGACCACCGGCATCCGTATGGACGACCATGATACCTACGGCGACCACTGGAGCCCGCGAGCCTATCTGGTTTACAACGCGACCGATACCGTAACGGTGAAAGGGGGCTGGGCTACCGCGTTTAAAGCGCCGTCACTGCTCCAGCTGAGCCCGGACTGGGTCACCGGCTCGTGTCGCGGTGCCTGTGAGATTGTCGGTAACCCGGATCTGAAACCGGAAACCAGCGAAAGCTTCGAATTCGGTCTGTACTACAGCGGGGAAGAGGGCTGGTTAGAGGGCGTGCAGGTCAGCGTCACCACCTTCCAGAATAACGTGGATGACCGCATCAGCATCAGCCGTACGGCCAATGCAAAACAGGCCCTGGGCTACCCTAACTACGTTGGCCTGAATGCGGACGGTGAACCGATTTTCCGCTACTACAACGTTAACAAGGCGCGCATCCGCGGGGTGGAGACCGAGCTGAAAATCCCGCTGGCGGACGACTGGAAACTGACCCTGAACTACACCTACAACGACGGCCGTGACATCAGCAACGGCGGCAACAAGCCGTTGTCCGATCTGCCGTTCCACACCGCCAACGGTACCGTTGACTGGAAGGCAACGCAGGACTGGTCGTTCTACGTTCAGGGCAACTACACCGGTGAGAAACGCGCGCTGACCAGCAGTGCAGCAACGCCGGGTGGCTATGTCATCTGGAATACCGGCGCCGCGTGGCAGGCGACGAAAAGCGTGAAGCTGCGCGCGGGCGTGCAGAACCTGCTGGATAAAGATCTGAGCCGTGACGATTACAGCTATACGGAAGACGGCCGTCGCTACTTTGTCGGTGTGGATTACAAGTTCTGATGCGGCCAGGGTAAAAGCAAAACGGCAACGTAAGTTGCCGTTTTTAGTATTTGTTCCCTCTCCCTGTGGGAGAGGGCCAGGGTGAGGGCATCAGAGCGCACACACTCGCACTTACCCAAACAAATGCTCCGCATGGAAGCGGAGATGATCCTCAATAAAGGACGCGATGAAGTAATAGCTGTGGTCATACCCCGGCTGAATGCGCAGCGTCAGCGGCCAATCCTTCTGGCGTGCCGCTTCGGCGAGCACCGCAGGCTGTAGCTGCCCGGCGAGGAACTGATCCGCATCGCCCTGATCGACAAGCATCGGGATCGCATTGGCCGAGCTGCTGGCCAGCATCAGCGCACAGCTGTCCCATTCCTGCCATTTTGCTTCATCTTCACCCAGATAGTTCGTGAAGGCTTTCTGCCCCCACGGCACCTGCGTTGGGTTCACAATTGGCGCAAATGCCGACACGCTGACGTATTTTCCCGGATTTTTTAACGCCATGATCAGCGCCCCGTGACCGCCCATAGAGTGTCCGCTGATGGCGCAGCGGTCGCTTACCGCAAACCCGGACTGAATCAGCGCGGGCAGCTCGTCGCGAATGTAGTCATACATGCGGTAGTGGCCTGCCCACGGCTGCTCGGTCGCATTGAGATAAAACCCGGCGCCTTTACCCAGGTCGTATCCTGCATCGTCGGCTACATCATCACCACGCGGGCTGGTATCAGGCATCACCAGTGCAATACCCAACTCGGCGGCAAGTCGCTGCGCGCCCGCTTTGGTGGTGAAGTTTTCGTCGTTGCAGGTCAGGCCTGAAAGCCAGAACAGAACCGGCGGATTTTCCGTCGGCGGCAGGAAAATGCTGAACGTCATCGCACAGTTCAGGACGGTGGAGTCATGCCGCCAGCGCTGCTGTCGACCTTCAAAACAACGGTGCTCTTCGAGCAGTTCCATGCAGGGCTCCTTAATGAGAATGCGTATTCATAAAAACCATAATACAGCCTTTTCATTGACCTGTGAGTAACTTTCACTTTCGCCAGACGGCGAGATGCTGCATCATAAATTTACTTTTCTTTAACAATTGGAGCGGTCATGGCGCTGCGTATTGCGCTCAGTGGGTTTGTCGTTCTGGTGGTGGCGATGGGGATAGGGCGCTTTGCCTTTACGCCTCAGGTGCCGCTCATGATTGCTGCCGGGCAGCTTACGCTGACCAGCGCGGGTCTGGTGGCGGCGATGAATTATCTGGGCTATCTGGTGGGCGCATGGGATGCCATGCGCGCGCACCGCTTTGTGGAAACGCGCCTCTGGCTTGGCATTACCGGCGCGGTTGCGCTGACGCTGCTCTCCGCGGCGGCGGATAACGCCGTCGTGCACGGCCTGCTGCGCTTCGTGATTGGCTGCATGAGCGGCTGGTCGATGGTACTCATTGCCGCCTGGACCAACGAGCGGCTGGGGCAGCTGGGTAAACCGGGCCTGAGCGCCGCCGTGTTTGCCGGACCGGGAGCGGGCATTGCCCTGAGCGGGCTGCTCGCCGTCTATATCCAGGCGAAATCCCTTTCGGCCGGGGCGGCATGGCAAATCTACGGCGTGCTGGCGCTGGTGCTGATTGCGCTGGTGGCGCGCTACCTGCCGCGATCCGGGCAGCTCCATCGCCCCGGCACCGCGCCGGAGCCGCTGGTGCTGACGGCGGATTTAAAGCGCCTGGTCTGGAGCTACAGCCTGGCCGGGTTTGGCTATATCCTCCCGGCGACCTTTCTGTCGCAAATGGCTGCGGTGCGTTTTCCCGGCAGCCTGTTCGCCCAGTTTGTCTGGCCGATTTTTGGTATCGCCGCCGTGGTGGGCATTGCGCTCAGTATTCTTTTACGCCACACCTCAACGGCTAACCGCAGGCTGGCTATCGTGCTGTGGTTACAGGGGGCTGGCGTGCTGGCGGCCTGGCTGCTGCCGGGGATTGGCGGTTTGCTGACGGGCGGGCTGCTGGTGGGCGGCGGTTTTTTGTGTGCCGTGCAGCTCTCTCTTTTATACGGTCGCGAACTGGCGCCAAACCATACGCGCTATATGGCAGGCCTGCTCACCACCGGGTATGCGATTGGTCAATTGGTTGGCCCGATGACCTCGGCGTTATCAACCTGGCTTACCCACCGGCTGGAGCCCGCGCTGGGGCTGGCGGGCGTTGCGCTGTTCGTCGGCGGAGCGCTGGTCTGGAATCGTCACGCTGAAAGGCAACAGCAATTGCAATAATTATCGTCGTGAATACTGGATTATGTGCGCCGCCTCACGCACAATGAGCGCATACTTTTGCCACAACGAGGGCAAAAGACGCCCCACCTGCAGGAGAACAAAATGTCATCACTCAGTAAAGAAGCTGCCCTGGTCCACGAAGCCCTGGTTGCGCGCGGTCTTGAAACGCCACTGCGTCCGCCCGTACAGGATTTGGACAATGAAACCCGCAAGCGTCTGATTGCCGGTCATATGACCGAGATCATGGAGCTGCTGAATCTCGATCTGAGTGACGACAGTCTGATGGAGACGCCGCACCGCATCGCGAAAATGTACGTCGACGAAATTTTTTCCGGGCTGGATTACGCCAACTTCCCGAAAATCACCGTCATTGAAAACAAGATGAAAGTGGACGAGATGGTGACGGTACGCGATATCACGCTGACCAGCACCTGCGAACACCACTTCGTGACCATCGACGGTAAAGCGACCGTGGCGTATATCCCAAAAGATACGGTGATTGGCCTGTCGAAAATCAACCGCATCGTGCAGTTCTTTGCTCAGCGTCCGCAGGTGCAGGAGCGTCTGACGCAGCAGATCCTGACCGCGCTGCAAACGCTGCTGGGCACCAATAACGTGGCCGTCTCTATCGACGCGGTTCACTACTGCGTGAAGGCGCGCGGCGTGCGTGATGCGACCAGTGCAACGACCACTACGTCGCTGGGCGGCCTGTTTAAATCGAGCCAGAATACCCGCCAGGAGTTCCTGCGCGCCGTACGTCACCACAACTAAGTCTTACAGGGCAGGAACCATGGAGCGAAATGTCACGCTCGATTTTGTTCGCGGCGTCGCCATTCTCGGTATCCTGCTGCTTAATATCAGCGCCTTCGGCCTGCCGAAGGCGGCTTATCTCAATCCTGCCTGGTATGGCGACATCACGCGCAGTGATGCATGGACCTGGGCTGTTCTCGATCTCTTCGCACAGGTTAAATTCCTCACGCTGTTTGCCCTGCTGTTTGGTGCAGGTCTGCAACTCCTTCTCAAACGCGGTACGCGCTGGATCCAGTCGCGCCTGACGCTGCTGGTTCTCCTCGGTTTTATCCACGGCCTTTTCTTCTGGGACGGCGATATTCTTCTCGCGTATGGGTTAGTCGGGCTCATCTGCTGGCGTCTGATTCGCGATGCGCACAGCGTAAAAAGCCTGTTTAACACCGGCGTGATGCTCTATGTCATGGGGCTTGGGGTCCTGCTGCTGCTGGGGATGATCTCCGGCGAGGCGACGAACCGTTCCTGGATACCGGATGCTGCTAACCTGCAGTACGAACAGTACTGGAAGCTGAAGGGCGGTACGGAAGCGATAAGCAACCGCGCGGATATGCTGGGGGATAACCTCCTTGCGCTGGGCGCGCAATACGGCTGGCAGCTGGCGGGCATGATGCTGATGGGCGCGTCACTGATGCGCACCGGCTGGCTGAAAGGGGAGTTTAGCCTGCGTCACTATCGGCGAACGGGTGTCGGGCTGGTGCTGATCGGCGTGCTGATTAACCTCCCGGCGGTCATTACGCAGTGGCACATCCACTGGGATTACCGCTGGTGCGCGTTCCTGCTCCAGGTGCCGCGCGAACTGAGCGCGCCGTTCCAGACCATCGGCTACGCGGCGCTGATCTATGGCTTCTGGCCAACGCTTTCCCGCCTGTGGATCGTCAGCGCTATTGCCTGCGTAGGCCGCATGGCGCTGAGCAATTACCTCCTGCAAACGCTTCTCTGCACCACGCTTTTCTATCGATTTGGCCTGTTTATGAAATTCGACCGCCTCACGCTGCTGGCGTTTGTTATTCCGGTCTGGGTGATTAACCTGGCGTTTTCTGTTCTCTGGCTACGCTATTTCCGCCAGGGACCGCTGGAGTGGGTGTGGCGTCAGTTAACCGCACATGCTTCAGGGGTATCATTGAGGAACACATCCAGATAACGATCTGGATCACAATCATTAACAAAACGGATGTAAGCGTTTTCATGAGTGTGAGCTTCTTCACGTAGTCCCCTTTCTCTCGCTGCCAAAATAGCCACCTTGCTAAACACAGGGGGTGTCTGTGAGTTGCTGCAATCCTTTGAAGGATGGTGAATATGATCACCATTCGTGACGTCGCCCGTCAGGCGGGCGTTTCTGTGGCTACCGTCTCACGCGTGCTGAACAATAGCGCGCTGGTCAGCCCTGAAACCCGTGAAACCGTAATGAAAGCCGTGACCCAGCTCGGGTACCGGCCAAATGCCAATGCCCAGGCGCTTGCGACGCAGGTCAGCGACACCATCGGCGTGGTGGTGATGGATGTATCGGATGCCTTTTTCGGCGCGCTGGTCAAAGCGGTCGACGTGGTCGCCCAGCAGCATCAAAAATATGTCCTGATCGGCAATAGCTATCATGAGGCGGAAAAGGAGCGCCATGCCATCGAAGTGCTGATCCGCCAGCGCTGTAACGCCTTGATTGTCCACTCAAAAGCTTTGAGTGATGAAGAGCTAACCGGCTTTATGGATCAGATCCCGGGCATGGTGCTGATCAACCGCATCGTCCCCGGCTATGCCCATCGCTGCGTCGGGCTGGATAACGTCAGCGGTGCCATGATGGCGACGAAAATGCTCATCAACAACGGGCATCAGCGGATCGGTTATCTGGCCTCCAGCCATCATATTGAAGATGACGACCTGCGGCGCGAGGGGTGGCAAAGCGCTCTGAAAGAGCACGGCATTACGCCGTCAGAAAGCTGGACGGGCACCGGTACGCCGGACATGCAGGGCGGCGAGGCGGCAATGGTGGAGCTGCTGGGCCGCAACCTGCAGCTTACTGCGGTGTTTGCCTATAACGACAGCATGGCGGCAGGCGCCCTGACGGCGCTGAAGGATAACGGCATTGCGGTGCCACAGCATTTATCACTCATTGGTTTTGATGATATCCCGATTGCCCGTTACACCGACCCGCAGCTGACAACGGTGCGTTACCCCATTGCTTCTATGGCGAAACTGGCGACTGAGCTGGCGTTACAGGGGGCGGCAGGGCTGCTGGATCCGGGCGCAACGCACTGTTTCATGCCGACTTTAGTGCGTCGGCACTCCGTCGCGGCCCGGCAAATTGTGGTTCCGATCACTAACTGATTACTTGAGGTGATGTAACCGTTTTCAATCTGTGAGTAAATTCACAGTATCTTAACAAGGCGCTGACTATGATGTCAGCGTTTTAGGGGCTGAAACGCTATGTAACGGTGATTATTCACTTTCACTATAGCCAATGTGCCGCAAACAACGAATAAAACGCATTTCTGGAGCGTTACCGAACACGGAAGATAGAAATTTTATAAGTGAACTTCGGCTGTCAGTAACGTTTTATTAACACCTGCCCGCCGATCGTTATTCACAAGAACTACCCTGCATAAAAAAAACCGGAGATACCATGAATAAGAAGGTGTTGACCCTGTCTGCCGTAATGGCAAGCATGCTTTTTGGTGCAGCAGCGCACGCTGCGGATACCCGTATTGGTGTGACCATCTATAAATACGACGACAACTTCATGTCTGTTGTACGTAAAGCGATTGAGAAAGATGCGAAAGCAGCGCCAGACGTTCAGCTGCTGATGAACGACTCCCAGAACGACCAGTCCAAACAGAACGACCAGATCGACGTTCTGCTGGCGAAAGGCGTGAAAGCCCTGGCCATCAACCTGGTTGATCCGGCTGCAGCAGGCACGGTTATTGAAAAAGCGCGCGGCCAGAACGTGCCAATCGTCTTCTTCAACAAAGAACCTTCCCGTAAAGCGCTGGATAGCTACGACAAAGCGTATTACGTCGGTACCGACTCCAAAGAGTCCGGTATTATTCAGGGCGATCTGATCGCAAAACATTGGGCGGCGAACCCGAACTGGGACCTGAACAAAGACGGTCAGATTCAGTTCGTGCTGCTGAAAGGCGAACCAGGCCACCCGGATGCTGAAGCCCGTACCACTTACGTTATCAAAGAGCTGAACGACAAGGGTCTGAAAACCCAGCAGCTGGCGTTAGATACCGCGATGTGGGATACCGCTCAGGCGAAAGATAAGATGGACGCGTGGCTGTCCGGCCCTAACGCGAACAAAATCGAAGTGGTTATCGCGAACAACGATGCGATGGCAATGGGTGCGGTAGAAGCGCTGAAAGCACACAACAAATCCTCCATTCCTGTGTTCGGCGTAGATGCACTGCCAGAAGCGCTGGCGCTGGTTAAATCCGGTGCGATGGCCGGTACCGTTCTGAACGATGCCAACAACCAGGCGAAAGCCACCTTCGATCTGGCGAAAAACCTGGCCGATGGCAAAGGCGCGGCAGATGGCACCAGCTGGAAAATTGAAAACAAAATCGTTCGCGTACCTTACGTGGGCGTAGACCAGTCCAACCTGGCTGAGTTTATCGGTAAATAAGTTAGCGGTACTGTCTCCACTGGGCGCAATTCGTTGCGCCCTTTTATAACGCGATATGCGAGGCCAACAAGGTATAATTATGGTCAGCACAAATACTCAGTCATCCGGTGAATACCTGTTGGAAATGAGCGGTATCAACAAGTCATTTCCCGGCGTTAAGGCACTCGATAATGTTAATTTAAAAGTTCGTCCTCACTCTATTCATGCCCTGATGGGGGAGAACGGTGCGGGTAAATCAACATTATTAAAATGTCTTTTTGGGATCTATCAAAAAGATTCTGGCAGCATTCTTTTTCAGGGGAAAGAGATCGATTTCCATTCAGCGAAAGAAGCACTGGAAAACGGTATCTCGATGGTTCACCAGGAATTAAACCTGGTGCTGCAGCGTTCAGTCATGGATAACATGTGGTTGGGGCGTTATCCAACCAAGGGTGTCTTTGTCGATCAGGACAAAATGTATCGCGACACCAAAGCGATTTTTGATGAGCTGGATATTGATATCGACCCGCGCGCCCGCGTGGGAACATTATCCGTCTCCCAGATGCAGATGATCGAAATCGCCAAAGCGTTCTCCTATGATGCGAAAATCGTCATCATGGACGAACCGACATCGTCATTAACGGAAAAAGAGGTTAATCACCTTTTTACCATTATTCGTAAGCTAAAAGATCGCGGCTGCGGCATTGTGTATATCTCCCACAAAATGGAAGAGATCTTCCAGCTGTGCGATGAGATTACCATTCTGCGCGACGGTCAGTGGATTGCCACGCAGCCGCTGGAAGGGCTGGACATGGACAAGATCATCGCCATGATGGTCGGCCGTTCCCTTAACCAGCGCTTCCCGGACAAAGAAAACAAGCCGGGCGAAGTGATCCTGGAAGTACGTAATCTGACCTCGTTACGCCAGCCGTCTATTCGCGATGTCTCCTTCGACCTGCACAAGGGCGAAATCCTGGGGATTGCCGGTCTGGTCGGGGCAAAACGTACCGATATCGTGGAAACTCTGTTCGGTATCCGTGAGAAAGCCGAAGGCACTATTACGCTGCACGGTAAGAAAATTAACAACCACAACGCCAACGAAGCCATTAATAATGGTTTTGCGCTGGTGACGGAAGAGCGTCGTTCAACCGGTATTTATGCCTATCTGGATATTAACTTTAACTCGTTAATTTCTAACATTCGCAATTACAAAAACAAAGTCGGGCTGCTGGATAACTCCCGCATGAAGAGCGATACCCAATGGGTTATTGACTCCATGCGCGTGAAAACGCCGGGACACCGCACCCAAATTGGTTCGCTGTCAGGCGGTAACCAGCAGAAAGTCATTATTGGACGTTGGTTATTAACCCAGCCAGAAATTCTGATGCTGGATGAACCGACCCGCGGTATTGACGTCGGCGCGAAGTTTGAAATTTATCAGCTGATTGCCGAGCTGGCGAAAAAGAATAAAGGGATCATTATTATTTCTTCCGAAATGCCGGAATTGTTAGGGATCACGGATCGTATTCTGGTTATGAGCAATGGTCTCGTTGCCGGTATTGTTGACACCAAAACGACAACGCAAAACGAAATTTTGCGTCTTGCGTCTTTGCACCTTTAAGATCAGGGGCTCCTCATGAGTGCGTTAAATAAAAAAAGTTTTCTCACTTACCTGAAAGAAGGCGGTATTTACGTTGTTCTTTTAGTACTGCTGGCTATCATCATTTTCCAGGACCCTACGTTCTTAAGCCTGCTGAACCTGAGTAACATTCTGACCCAGTCCTCCGTGCGTATTATCATTGCGCTGGGCGTGGCGGGTCTGATCGTGACCCAGGGGACGGACCTTTCTGCCGGTCGTCAGGTGGGGCTGGCGGCGGTTATCGCGGCAACCCTGCTGCAGTCGATGGAAAACGCCAACAAGGTCTTCCCGGAAATGGCCACCATGCCGATTTTCGTGGTGATCCTGATTGTCTGCGCCATCGGTGCGGTGATTGGTCTGATCAACGGTATCATTATCGCCTACCTGAACGTGACGCCGTTTATCACCACGCTGGGTACGATGATCATCGTTTACGGTATCAACTCCCTGTACTACGACTTCGTGGGTGCGTCGCCGATTTCGGGTTTTGACAGCGGCTTCTCTACCTTTACGCAAGGGTTCATCGCGCTGGGCAGCTTCCGCCTGTCGTATATCACCTTCTATGCGCTGATTGCGGTGGCCTTCGTCTGGATCCTGTGGAACAAAACGCGCTTTGGTAAAAACATCTTCGCTATCGGCGGTAACCCGGAAGCGGCGAAAGTCTCCGGCGTGAACGTTGCCCTGAACCTGCTCATCATTTATGCCCTGTCCGGCGTGTTCTACGCCTTCGGCGGGATGCTGGAAGCGGGCCGTATCGGCTCTGCAACCAACAACCTTGGCTTCATGTACGAGCTGGATGCAATCGCAGCCTGCGTGGTGGGCGGCGTCTCCTTCAGCGGCGGCGTGGGTACGGTACTGGGCGTGGTGACCGGTGTGATCATCTTCACCGTCATCAACTACGGCTTGACCTATATCGGCGTGAACCCGTACTGGCAGTACATCATCAAAGGCGCCATCATTATCTTCGCGGTCGCGCTGGATTCACTGAAGTACGCGCGTAAGAAGTAATTCCTCCTCGCGTTATCCGGCCCGCTCATCGAGCGGGCTTTTTTATGCCCTACGCCAGATGCGACTCCTCTCGGGTCACGATGCGCTCAAACCAGTCGAGTTCAGAGAGCTTGCAGGCGACCCACTGTTCGGAAAAGGCGTCGCCCAGGCTGTCGGTGAGGTACTGACAGCGGGCAAAGGTCTCAATCGCCTCCTGCTGAAACAGCGGCAGCTCGGGACGATCGTGCTGCGGTTCCGGCAAATCCTCGTCGTCGGTGTTTTCCAGCCCGTACAGCATGCCGATCAGGATAGTGGCTGCCACCAGATAGGGATTGGCATCGGCCCCGGCCAGCCGGTACTCGATACGACGGTTGTGGTCATCCGAGCAGGGAATACGCAGGGCGGCGGAGCGGGTGTTATAGCCCCAGGAGTTAAATACGGGCTCCGTCAGGTTTTTACGCAGGCGACGAAACGCGTTAACGCCCGGCGCAAGAATGGCGACAGAGGCGGGCATCAGCGCCAGCTGCCCCGCGATGCACAAACGCATCATGCTGTTAAGCGCGTTCACCGGGGAAGCAAAGACGTTTTCGCCGTGACGATTGTTCAGGCTGAAATGGAAGTGCAGGCCGCTGCCGGAAAGCTGGCTGAAAGGCTTCGCCATAAAGTTGGCCTGCAGGCCATGCTTTTCGGCAACGAATCGGGTCAGGCGACGAAGCGCCAGCACGTTATCGCAGACCTCAACGACGCGATGGCTGTGCTTCAGGTTTAATTCGTACTGACCGGACTCGGCTTCCGCCACGATCCCGCACATCGGGATGTGCTGCAGGTGCGCCAGCTGTTCCAGCTCGTCAAACAACGCCGCGTGGGCCGTCGTAGTATCCATGTGAAAACAGCCCTGATTTTGCGGATCCCGATCGTCATGCCCCGTCAGATAGAACTCGATTTCCGGGGCAATCACCGGGAAGAGGCCATGCTGGTGGAAGCGGGCCAGCACGTTCTGCAGTATCACGCGCGGCTCAAGCGGGCAGGGATTATCGTCGCTGTCTTTCATCGTCAGCAGGATCTGCGCGTTGTGCTGCGGATCTTGCGGAGAGGGGCGCAGGGAGCCGGCGACCGGCACGCAGAGTCGGTCCGGCTCATCATGAAGCGGGGCGGCGATTTTTCCTTTCTGATCCATCGAGTAGACCGAAAGGGGAAAATAACAGCCTTTTTCCAGGCTCAGCATGCTCTCCACCGACAGACGCTTGCCGCGCATCGTGCCGTTGATATCGTTCAGGTAAACGTCAATGTGTTTCGTCTGGGGGTAGCGTTCCAGATAATCTGCCACTTCCACTGAAATGTTGTGCTGCAGGGCGTCAATTTTTTCATCAAGCCAGAGACCGGAATTGAGTGCGCCAGGAAGTGATAAACCGGGAAAGTTAAAATACGGGCGGAGACTTTTGAGGAAAAACGCATTCATTATTGAGTTCATAGTCAGTCTTCAATGAAGCCGTAGCGGCAGTGAACTCAGCTTAAAAGAGCCGACGTAAAGG
Source organism: Enterobacter cloacae complex sp. S3 (assembly GCF_014930495.1). Lineage (NCBI taxonomy): Bacteria > Pseudomonadati > Pseudomonadota > Gammaproteobacteria > Enterobacterales > Enterobacteriaceae > Enterobacter > Enterobacter cloacae complex sp. S3. The sequence goes on from NZ_JADBRD010000008.1 coordinate 22,697, forward strand.
GGGGATAAAAAGCGTCAGGCCCGGCGTAAAGAAAGTATAAAGGCGGTCCTGTTATTTCTCCTTTTTCTGCATATCCAGCAGCTGCTCGGGCGTGACGGCCGGGTAACCCTGCGCGTCTTCCGGCACTTCGTGCATCGCCGGAATCGGAACCAGCGGGCCTAAAAAGCGCGGTTCGCGTTTGAAGATATACAGATCGGCCAGGGCGCCAAAACGCGCGCCGAACTCGCGCACGCGCACGCTCAGCATATCTTTTGGCGACGGCACCGCGTAACACTGCGCCTGAATGCCCATATGCAGCGCGATAAACAGCGCGCGCTCGCAGTGGAAGCGCTGGGTGATGATGATGAAGTCGTTGGTGTCGAAGACTTTACGCGTGCGCACGATGGAGTCCAGGGTGCGGAATCCGGCGTAGTCGAGCACGATATCGGCAGGGTCCACGCCCGCGGCAATCAGGTCCTTCCGCATCGTCACCGGTTCATTGTAGCTTTGCAGGGCGTTATCCCCGCTTAACAGCAGGTAGTTCACCTTGCCGCTGTTGTAGGCGTTCAGCGCGCCCTGAATGCGGTAACGGTAATACTGGTTGATCACGCCGGTGCGGTAATACTTGGCGGTGCCGAGCACCACGCCAACCTGACGATAGGGCAGGTCCTGCAGGTCATCAAAGATGTAGGGGGCGGTTTTCCAGCTCATCCAGCGGTCGAGACCCAGCACGATCAACAGCAGTATGCCGACCAGGACAGACAGGCTGTAAAAAACGCGCTTTAACATGGAGATGGCTCGTTCGTGGATGAAATTTAACTCAGGCTACTTTACCCGCCTGGTTAGCGCAAGAAACAGCGACTCAACTGAGGGGTTTTTCAGCAAACTGGCGGGCATTTCTGCCCGCCGGAAGGATTACGCAAGCAGTACGCGGTCAATCGTCGTGCAGCCCAGCGCTTTAAGCGTCGCGGCGGTCGCATCCCACTGAATCAGCGGCGCATCGGCAATTTCTGCCAGAATAGCGCGCTGAATGTCCGGATAGTCATAGCCGTTCAGGCTCAGCAGGTTAAGCGCGCCCTGCAGCGGTGGCAGGGTTGGGTTAAACGCGGCGTTTTCCGCGTAGCTGCCGCTAAAGATCCGGCCATCGCGGCACTGCAGCGCCACGCCGCTCGGAGACTTGCTGTACGGCGTGTGGCTTTTGTTGGCCGCGCGAATGGCCGCCTGGCTCAGGTCATCGCCGGACAGGGCGTAACCGTGGTCCTGCTCGTCCATCAGCAGCGTTTTGATCTCCAGATCTTTCGGGCCAAACGCGTCAGGCAGATAATCTCCCAGTGTATGCGGCGCGCGGCCCGGCAGGTTGATGCGCAGCTGCAGCCCGCTGTTCAGCTCGTTCATAAACTGACGGCAGTGGCCGCAGGGGGTGTAGTTAACGGTAATGGCGCTCAGGGCTTTTTCACCGCGCAGCCAGGCGTGGCTGATGGCGCTCTGCTCGGCGTGAACGGTCTGCTGCATGGTCGCGCCCAGGAACTCCATATTGCCGCCGAAGTACCAGGTTCCGCTGACGCCGCGCGCAATGGCCCCGACGTTAAAGTGGGAGAGATCGGCCCGCGCGCAGGCGGCAGCCAGGGGAAGCAGTGCGAAAGCCAGCGCGTCTTCGTCCAGTCCCGTTGCCTGTTTCAGCATCGTGACCTGCTCCGCGGTCAGCAGGGCGGGGAAGTGTGCATCTGCCAGAACGGGAGCCAGGGCTGACTGCAAATTCTCTGCAAGCTGGGCGAAAGCAGCTTGAAAACGTGGGTGCATGGCGTTTGCCTCATAAAGGTTAATGGATCGGTAGTTTACGGAGCCGTCAGGGCTTTATATGTGATCCACTTCTCATTATGTATGCAACTTATGAAATCAAAATGAAATTTGCGCGACGCATCGCAAATTTTAGCCCATCACCGCCAGAATCAGCGGGAAAATGAACGGGGCCAGCAGGGAGGTGATAATCCCGCAGATCACCAGCGCCAGGGAGCTAAACGCCCCTTCCTGATAATCCAGCTCCGCGCAGCGGGCGGTGCCCAGGGCGTGGGAAGCTGTTCCCATCGACAGCCCCCGTGCCGCTTTAGTGTGAATACGCATCCCGTTCAGCAGGGTGTGACCAAACACCGCACCCAGAATACCGACGAAAATGACGCACATCGCGCTGATGGCCGGGATCCCGCCGAGGCTGCCGCCGACCGCCATCGCGATAGGCGTGGTCACCGATTTAGGCAGGATAGAGGCGGCAATTTGCGGGGAGGCCCCCATCAACAGCGCCACCGACGTGCCGGTGATCATCGCCACCAGGCTGCCCACAAAACAGATGGTAATGATGGATTTCCAGCGGGCGCGGATCTGATGGAGCTGCTCGTATAAAGGAAAGGCGAGCGCCACAACGGCAGGCTGCAGCAGGTCGTTTAAAATTTTGCTGCCGGCAAAGTAGCGTTCGTAGGGAATGCCGGTGAGCAGCAGGAACGGAATAATCACCACCATCGCCACCAGCAGCGGGTTCAGCAATGGCATTTTGAAGCGTGCGGCAAGCTTGCGCGCGGCGAAGAACACCGCCAGGGTTAACGGCAGCGACCACCAGATATTGGCCATCATTTTTTTGTTTTCTCCCCGACCACGTTACGTTCGCCATGCACCAGATGCGAACTCCAGCTCACCACAAGGAAAACCACCAGCGTACTGACCGCGCAGGAGACCACAATCGGGCCGAACTGGGCCTTGAGCAAATCAAAATACTGCATGACCCCGACGCCGATGGGCACGAAAAGCAGCGCCATGTAGCGAATGAGGACGAAGCAGCCGGGGTTGACCCATTTTGCGGGCAGGATTTGCAGCGCCAGCAAAACGAAGAGGATCAGCATACCGATAATGCTGCCGGGAATGACGATCGGCAGCAGCGACGCGATGAAAATCCCGGCGTACAGGCAGGCGTAAATCAGGACGAATGCGCGCAGATATTGCCAGATAATGTTCAATGATTTGCTCATGGTGATAGTCCTTGCTGAAACGCATTCATCATACAATTAAACCCAAAAATGTGCCACGGATCACATCATGAAATTTGAGCATACCAGACATTCCAGAATGGAACGTCTGGTATCACCGCACAGGGGCAGGCTACAGTTTAGAGGAAAGGGCGTGCGGTGGCGAAGTGACGAGCCAGAGAAATGCCTCTGAGTCAGGCCTCGCGTTGGGCGACGAGTTTATCCAGAAAAGAAAACAGCACCTGATTCATTTCTTGATAATCATGCGAGCGAAGTTTTTCCGCCGTTTCGACAAAACGAAATTCAGCCGCGCGGCGGAGATCGTTCTGCGAATGTTCAATCAGCAGCTCAACCACCTCCGGCGTCAGTTCCATATGACACTGAAAACCGTAAACCCGTTCGCCATATTGCACGATCTGACGGGGGCAGCCCTCGCTGTAAGCCAGCACTTTAGCCTGCGGCGTCAACCCTGGCATGTCGTTATGCCAGTGTCCGACGTTCAGCTCGTGGCCAAAATCCTCAAACAGCGGGTTCGCCTTGCCTGCATCTGTGAGCCTGACGGGAAATTTGCCGATCTCTTTTTCCGGGCTATGGCAAAACGCTGCGCCCAGCGCTTCACCGATAAGCTGCGAGCCCAGACAAACGCCAATCACCGTTTTACCTGCCTCTATTGCGCGGCCGATGAGCCGCATTTCCGCCTGCGCGTCAAACCAGGGGCACTCCTGAAGCGTGGTGGCAGGTGACTGCGGGCCTCCCATGATGATAAGCAAGTCTGTGCTCTGCAGATCCTCGGGTAACGGATCGCCCTGATAAACTCTGGAGTAGCTCATACTACAGCCGCGATTTTCCCCCCAGACTTCATATGCGCCTGGCGCTTCGAAATATTCATGAATGATAAAATGAATGTGCATTGCGTCTCTCTCCGGTTACGTGTACAAGCAGCATCATAAGAGGAAGGGAGGAATGTGAAATGCCAACCGTTATCGATAAAACGCCAATTCACGACGATGCCATCGGATGGTCCAGAGGGGCTATTAGCTATACGCGCGGCGAAGTGGATCCCCCTCACCGGCATCCACAGGGGCAACTTTTGTTTGCCATCAAAGGGGTGATGCTGGTCGAAACCGGCAATAAGCGTTGGGTCATACCGCCACAGCGCGCGCTCTGGATCCCTCCCTTTCAGGAGCATACCTACAGCGTGTTATCCGCAACGGAGCTCCGCGCGGTCTGGTTTAGCCCCGCGCTGATATCGCAATGCCGATCTTTTAAACGGAAAGAAGAGGTTCACGTGATTATGGCGACGGCGTTGTTCAAAGAGCTGATTGCCGGGCTGTTCAGTGCGCAATACCGGCCAGCCAGTCAGCGCAGCATGGCCGTTTTGCTGCTCGAAATCCTCAGCGAGGCGCAGCAGATTTCGGCCGAATTACCGATGCCCGTGGATGAGCGGTTACATCGCGTTGCCTGTGACATCATTGCCAGCAATCTCTGGGATGTTTCGATGGAAAGGCTGGCGGAACAGGCCGCGATGTCTGAACGCACATTCTCACGCGCCTTTATCAAAGATACCGGCTTTAGCTTCCGGGCCTGGCGACAGCGCGCAAGGATTTGTGCCTCGCTGGATCTGCTCGCCAACGGATACCCGGTTAAGCAGGTGGCCTGGATGCTGGGGTTTTCTGGCCCGGCGGCATTTGCGGCGGCGTTTCGCGCCATTGTGGGGGCAACGCCGGCTGACTTTCTCCCTGAACAGAAGCGCTTCCCAGCGATATAGAGAGCGGCTACTATAGCGCGTCTTTTTTCACAGGTACTGCTATGCGTGTTTTACTGGCCCCAATGGAAGGCGTGCTCGACTCCCTCGTGCGCGAGCTTCTGACCGAGGTGAACGATTACGATCTCTGCGTGACGGAATTTCTGCGCGTGGTCGATATGCTGTTGCCGGTAAAATCCTTCTTCCGCCTGTGCCCCGAGCTGCACAACCAGAGCCGGACCTCTTCCGGCACGCTGGTGCGTATTCAGCTGCTCGGCCAGTATCCCGAATGGCTGGCGGAAAACGCCGCCCGCGCGGTTGAGCTGGGCTCTTACGGGGTGGATCTCAACTGCGGCTGCCCGTCGAAGCTGGTGAACGGCAGCGGCGGCGGGGCGACGTTGCTGAAAGATCCTGAGCTGATTTACCGCGGCGCGAAGGCCATGCGTGAGGCCGTGCCTTCGCATTTGCCGGTGACGGTGAAGGTGCGCCTGGGATGGGACAGCGACGCGCGGCAGTTTGAAATCGCCGATGCGGTGCAGCAGGCCGGGGCCACCGAGCTGGTGGTGCATGGCCGCACCAAAGAAGATGGCTACAAGGCCGAGCGCATTAACTGGCAGGCGATCGGTGAGATCCGCAAGCGCCTCACCATTCCGGTGATCGCTAACGGCGAAATCTGGGACTACGAGAGCGCGCAGGCCTGTCTGAAGGCCACCGGCTGCGATGCGGTGATGATCGGTCGCGGCGCCCTGAATGTGCCGAACCTCAGCCGGGTGGTGAAATATAACGAGCCGCGAATGCCGTGGGCAGACGTCGTTACGCTGCTGCAAAAATACAGCCGACTGGAAAAGCAGGGCGACACCGGCTTGTATCACGTCGCGCGAATTAAACAGTGGCTGAGTTATTTACGCAAAGAGTACGATGAAGCGCTGGGATTATTTCAGGAGATTCGGACATTGCAGACTTCGTCTGAAATTGCCCGGGTGATTCAGTCAAAATAATAAGCGTTAAATTGCTCACACTTTTTTAAACCAGAAAACCGTTCTGGTTTTCAACGTGGCGCGACGGTGTTAAGGTGCCACTGTTTTCAACGCAGGATTGTTACTGGTTAACAGGCAAAACCTAAGCGTTTCACAGCATTTTCGCTGTGGAGCGCTTAGGTTTTTTTTTGCCTCTCGTTTACGCAGGAGAGAAATTTGGCTTAGCGCTTTTTACTGATTTAAAAAAATGAAATATCGACAGGAAATAGAAAAATTTCCTGCGGCCGGTTACGCACAAAATACTCAATCACAGGTTGTTATTATGGCATATAAAAATAAATTCTTTGCACTCGCCTTATTAGCGATATCCCCGCTGTCGGTGGCGCAGGACTGGAACGGAACGGTATTAGGTTTTGAAGCTCCGCCGGAGCCTGTTCTGGGCGAAATGCTCGGCATACGTAAAATCCTCAACGATAACGGTTTTACCTATAACCTCGGATACCTGAATGAAATTGGCTGGAACGGCGGTGGCGGATATAACCACGACTCCCACGTGGCCTATATTGACCAGTTTGCGCTGACCTTCAACCAGGACCTGGAGCGCTGGACCGGTATCCCGGACGCGCGTATCGAGGGGAATATCGTCAACCGTAACCACAATGACGACCTCACCACTAAACGCGTACAGGACCCGCGCGTTAACTTTAACGATCTGACCCAGGAGAGCTGGGGCGGGCAGTCGATTACCCGTCTGGGCTGGCTGACCTTTGCCCGCAGCTTTGACGACCGGCGTCTGACCTGGCGCATCGGGATGATGAACAAGGTGCAGACCTTCGATCAAATCATCCCCTGTGATTTCCAGCTCCTGTCGCAGTGCGGCGGGAAGTCAGCCAACTCGCTGACGTGGAACAACTGGAACGTTCACACCTGGGGCACCACGCTTGCCTATAAATTAACGCCGACGCTGACCTTAAAAGGTGGCGTGATGGAGCAAAATCCCGAGGCCTCCAGCCGCAGCCACGCGTGGAGCTGGTCGACGAAGGGCAGCAAAGGGGTTTTACTGCCGGTTGAAATTGAAGCGCGTCCGCTGATTAACGGCCTGCCGGGGGCGTATAACCTGGGCGTGGTGTTTACCAACGCGCCGCAAACCGATCTCTATCGCGGCAAATCCGGCGGGGCGGGCGCGACGGACCCGAACGGGTTCGAAACGCACAGCCGGACCTGGTTTATGTACGCCGGGCTAAACCAGCAGCTTACGCAGCATCAGGACGATCCGAATCGCGGGTTGAGCACCTCTTTCAGCATGAGCCTTGCGGATCAGAGTACCAACTACATGCATCAGGTTTACGCCGCCTCGCTGCGCTACCGCGGGCTTTTTGACGCGCGGCCGGAAGACTGGATTGGCTTCGGGCTAACCTGGATTGATATGAGCAGCCAGTACGCCCGCAACCAGCGCTATATGAACAGCCTGAGCGGCGTGTCGGACTATAACGATCCGGCGTATCACCCGGAGCCAGGCCACTCCCTGAACGGTGAGTTTTATTATCGCTTCCGTCCGGTGTCGTGGCTGGAGCTGCAGCCGGGCATTCAGTACTGGCACCATCCCGGCGGGGTCAGTCGCACCCAGGATGCCTGGGTTACCGAGCTGAAAACGGTGGTGAGCTTCTGATATCACCGTAGCAAGTTCGATCCGCGTCACGTTTCTGACGCGTGATGCATTGAGGCTATGAATGAAACTGATAGAGTGCCAGAACTGGATTGTTACTGCTTAGGCAGGCAAAACCTGATTTTCTGGCATCTGCCGGAGGTCAGGTTTTTTTGTTTCTGGGGTTCAGATGAAAATCGCCAAGATACTCAATAATAACGTGGTGGTTGTTCAGGATGAGCGCGGGCGCGAACAGGTGGTGATGGGCCGTGGGCTGGCCTTTCAGAAGCGCGTCGGCGAAGCGCTGGATACCGCGTTGGTTGAAAAGGTATTTGCGCTGCAAAGCGATGAACTGGTGCGTCGACTTGGCGAGCTGCTGAGTCAAATTCCGCTGGAAGTGATGACCACCTGCGACCGCATCATCGGGCTGGCGGCGCAGCGACTGGGCAAGCTGCAGGAGAGTTTGTATATCACCCTCACCGACCACTGCTACTTTGCGATTGAGCGGCAGAAGAACGGGCTGGCCATCAAAAACGTGCTGCTGTGGGATATTAAACGGCTGTATCCGAAGGAGTTCGAATTAGGGCAGGAGGCGCGGGCCATTATTGCCAGACGCCTGAACGTCGAGCTGGAAGAGGATGAGGCCGGGTTTATCGCGCTGCATCTGGTCACCGCGCAGCTGAACAGCGAAATGCCGGAAGTGATGCACGTGACGCGGGTGATGCAGGAGATCCTGCAGCTGGTGAAGTATCAGCTGCAGCTTGAGTACGATGAAGACTCGCTCAGCTATCAGCGTTTTGTCACGCATCTGAAGTTTTTTGCCCAGCGGATGCTCACCCGCACCGTGGTGGAAGATGACGACGTCTCGCTGCATACGGCGGTAAAAGACAACTACGCGAAAGCGTGGAAATGCGCTGAGAAAATCGCTCAGCACCTGAACAAAAGCTATCAGCGTGAGCTGACGACCGAAGAAATTATGTTCCTCGCCATTCATATCGAGCGGGTGAGAAAAGAGGGGCGTTAAGCCTCAAAACAGGATTGTTACTGCATCACGCAGGCAAAACCTGAGCGCGGCCTTCGTCAGAAGGTCGTTCTCGGGTTTTTTTATTTTTTGTACTCAGTCAACAGGTGCCTGCAGGCATCGGATGTAAGGAAATCGAGATGGAATACCAGGCTTTAGCGAAGGATATTCTCGGCCACGTTGGCGGAAAAGAGAACATCGTCAGTCTTGTACACTGCGCGACCCGGCTTCGCTTCAAACTGAAAGAGAATCAACGGGCGGATGCGGAAGGGCTGAAGAAAAACCCGGGCGTCATCATGGTGGTCGAAAGCGGCGGCCAGTTTCAGGTAGTGATTGGCAACCACGTCCACGACGTCTGGCAGGCGGTGCGCCATGAGGCAGGCCTTACCGATGACGCGCCCGTCATGGAAGAGAGGGGCGAAAAAGGGAATCTGCTGGGCCGCCTGATTGACATTGTCTCCGGGATCTTTACCCCGTTTATCGGCATTCTGGCCGCGTCCGGTATTCTGAAAGGGCTGCTGGCGCTGGCGGTGGTGTGCGGCTGGCTCAGCACCGAGAGCGGCACCTATAAAATCTGGTTCGCCGCCAGCGACGCGCTGTTCTTCTTCTTCCCGCTGGTGCTGGGCTATACCGCCGGGAAAAAATTCGGCGGCAACCCGTTTATTACCATGGTCATCGGCGGGGCGCTCACCCATCCGATGATGATTGCGGCGTTTAACGCCAGCCAGCAGCCGGGCGCGGTATCGGACGCCTTTTTGGGCATTCCCGTCACCTGGTTTAACTACAGCTCGTCGGTGATCCCGATTATTCTCGCCGCGTGGGTCAGCTGCTGGCTGGAAAAGCAGAGCACCAGGCTGCTGCCTTCCTCGATGAAAAACTTCTTCGCGCCGCTGATCTGTCTGGGCGTGACCGTGCCGCTGACTTTCCTCGTTATCGGGCCGCTGGCGACCTGGCTGAGCCAGATGCTGGCGAACGGCTATCAGAGCATTTACGTTCTGGCACCGTGGCTGGCGGGCGCGGCGATGGGCGCGCTGTGGCAGGTCTGCGTTATTTTTGGCCTGCACTGGGGGCTAGTGCCGCTGATGATCAACAACCTGGCGGTGCTGGGGCATGACTCCATGCTGCCAATGCTATTGCCCGCGGTGTTTGGCCAGGTGGGGGCGGCGCTGGGGATCTTCCTGCGTACCCGCGATGCCCGTCAGAAGATGCTGGCGGGTTCATCGGTAACGGCCGGGATATTTGGTATCACCGAACCCGCTGTGTATGGCGTAAACCTGCCGCTGCGCCGCCCGTTTATCTTTGGCTGCGTGGCGGGAGCTATCGGCGGCGCGATTGTCGGCTTCAGCGATACCCACGTTTACTCCTTCGGCTTCGCCAATATCTTTACCATCGCCCAGATGATTCCGCCGGGTGGGGTAAACGCCACGCTGTGGGGCGGCGTGATCGGCACCGCGGTAGCGCTGGTGCTGAGCTGTGGCCTGACGCTGGTGGCAGGTATGCCGGGACGCGCAGAGGCGGAAGCTGCGGTTATGGCAAGGGAAAACGATGTCTTATCCCCGATGACCGGGACCGTTCTGGCGCTCGACCAGGTGCCGGATACCACGTTTGCCAGCGGCCTGCTGGGCAGCGGTGCCGCGATTATTCCCTCGGATAACAAAGTGGTGGCCCCGTTTGCCGGCGTGGTGGCCTCGCTGTTTCAGACCAAACACGCCATCGGCCTGCTCAGCAACAGCGGAATTGAAGTGTTGATTCACGTGGGGATCGATACCGTGAAGCTCGACGGCAGGCCGTTTACCGCCCACGTGAAGGTGGGCGACAGGGTACAGCCCGGCGATCTGCTGCTGGAGTTTGACCGACAGGCGATTATCGATGCCGGATACGACCTGGCGACCCCGATCATTATCAGTAACAGCGATGAGTATCGCGATGTGGTGACCGTGGCGGCAACGTCCGTCAGCGCCGGTGCGCCGTTACTCAGCGTAAGTCATCAATAACAGGAGAACGTGATGAAAACTTTCCCGGACGATTTTTTATGGGGCGGCGCGGTTGCCGCGAATCAGGTAGAAGGCGCGTATCTGGAGGAGGGGAAAGGGCTATCCACCTCGGACGTTCAGCCGCAGGGTGTCTTCGGCCCGGTGGTTGAGCGCGTGGCGGGCGACAGCGGCATCAAGGACGTCGCCATCGACTTCTATCACCGCTACCCGGAAGACATCAAACTCTTCGCTGAGATGGGCTTTAGCTGCCTGCGCGTCTCCATTGCCTGGACCCGCATTTTTCCGAACGGCGACGAGCAGCAGCCTAACGAGGCGGGGCTGGCGTTTTACGACCGGCTGTTTGACGAGCTGGCCGCGCACAGCATTACCCCGCTGGTGACGCTCTCGCATTACGAAATGCCGTGGGGGCTGGTGAAGCAGTACGGCGGGTGGGGCAGCCGCCAGACCATTGGGTTCTTCGAGCGCTACGCCCGTACCGTGTTTGCGCGCTACAAGGAGAAGGTGAAGCTCTGGCTGACCTTCAACGAGATCAATATGTCTCTGCACGCGCCCATGACCGGCGTGGGCCTGCCGGAAACCAGCAGTAAAGGGGAGGTGTACCAGGCGATCCACCACCAGCTGGTGGCCAGCGCGCTGGCCGTGAAGGCCTGCCACGAGATTATCCCGGATGCCAGAATCGGCAACATGCTGCTGGGCGGCCTGATGTATCCGCTGACCTGCAAGCCGGAAGATGTTCTGGAGACGCTGCAGGAAAACCGCACGTGGCAATTCTTTGGCGACGTGCAGTGCCGTGGCGCCTATCCGGGGTATATGCAGCGCTTCTTCCGCGACAATGGTATTCAGCTTGAGGTAACGGATGACGACCGCGAGGCGCTGAAATCGACCGTCGATTTTATCTCGTTCAGCTACTACATGACGGGCTGCGTTACCGCGGATGAGGCCCTCAACCAGCAGGCGCGCGGCAATATCCTGAGCATGGTGCCAAACCCGCATCTGGCAAGTTCCGAATGGGGCTGGCAGATTGACCCCATCGGCCTGCGTACCCTGCTAAACGTGCTCTGGGATCGCTATCAGAAGCCGTTGTTTATCGTGGAAAATGGCCTCGGGGCGAAGGATAAACCGGATGCGGACGGCGTAGTGCAGGATGATTATCGCATCAGCTACCTTAACGACCACCTGGTGCAGGTGCGTGAAGCCATTGACGACGGCGTTGAGGTGATGGGGTATACCAGCTGGGGGCCAATCGACCTGGTGAGCGCGTCTAAAGCTGAACTCTCCAAGCGCTACGGCTTTATTTACGTCGATCGCGATGACGGCGGTAACGGCACGCTGGCGCGCAGCCGTAAGAAAAGTTTCTACTGGTATAAAGAGGTGATTGCCACGAAAGGGGCTTCGCTGAAAGCCTGATATTAATGACGTTGCCCGGCTCTGAGCCGGGCAAATAGATCAGAAAATCATCTTGAATACGCCGGTAACCACTAAGAGCCCTATCAGAAATATAATTAAAATAACCCACAGTAATATTTTCATTCCTTTCTCCCGCTCATGTATGTCCTGAATAAGTGTAGCAGCGTATTTATATTTGGCGTGAATGCATTGAATTTAATCATTCTCTTTGGGAATAAATTTCCGGGTATTAAAATGTATGACAATTTGCGGATTGCCACGCGTTACTAAAAAAATGAACGATATCGAGCGTAACGTGCGCCTTTATTTTTTGAGTGTATGGCGTCATGAAACGTTCTCTTATTTTATCTCTGAGCGCACCCTTCGCTTTTATTCTGGCAGCCTGTGCGCCTGAACATGCCACGGTGTCTCCCGTTAAAACGCAAACCGCTGCGGCGTCGGTGAATACGGTTCTGAATCATCAGGACTGGCCGAAGAATGAGTGGTGGAAAGCGTATAACGATCCCCAGCTTAACGGGCTGATTGCGAAAGCGTTGAGCGATGCGCCGGATATGCAGATTGCCCGTCAGCGCATTACGCTTGCCGAAGCCCAGGCCAAAGCCGCAATGGCCGCTGACGGTCCGCAGATTGATTTTTCCGCCGATGCGGAACGCCAGAAAATGTCCGCCGAAGGGCTGATGGGGCCTTTCGCCCTTACCGACCCGGCTGCAGGCACCACCGGGCCGTGGTACACCAACGGCACCTTTGGGCTGACCGCAGGCTGGGATCTCGATCTGTGGGGAAAAAATCGCGCCCGGGTCGAGGCCCGGATTGGCAAAGTGAATGCGCAAAAAGCGGAGCTGGAGCAGACCCGCCAGCTGCTGGCCAGCAGCGTGGCGCGGCTCTACTGGGAGTGGCAAACTCAGGCCGCCGCAGGGGAGGTTCTCGCGCAGATCAAACATGAGCAGGACAACATAATCGGCGCCGATCGCGAACTGTATCAGCACGGGATCACCTCGTCCGTTGAAGGGGTGGAAACCGATATCGACGCCAGCAAAACCGAAGAACAGCTGGCAGAAGTCAACGGGAAGATGAAAGCCGTTGAGGCGCGTCTGGTCGCGCTGACGAATTCTTCCTCCGTAACGCTTACGCGGCATGCGCTGCCGACGGTTGACGCCGCGTTACCGCCGACGCTCGGTTATGAGCTGCTGGCACGCCGTCCGGATCTCCAGGAGGCGCACTGGTATATCGAAGCCTCCATGAGCGAGGTGGAGGCCGCCAGAGCGGCTTTCTATCCTGATGTGAACCTGATGGCGTTCTTACAGCAGGATGCCCTCCATCTGAGCGATCTGTTTCGCGCTTCAGCGCAGCAGATGGGCGTGACCGCCGGGCTTACGCTGCCGATCTTCGACAGCGGCAGGCTGAACGCCAGCCTGGATATCGCCCAGGCGCAGAACAATCTCTCGGTCGCGAACTACAACAAAGCGGTGGTCGAAGCGGTCAATCAGGTGGCGCGCACGGCCAGCGAAGTCGAAACGCTGACGGCGAAGAACCGCCATCAGCAGCAGGTCGAAAAAGATGCGGCGCGGGTTGTGGCGCTGGCGCAGGCGCGTTTCAGCGCGGGGATTGTTGCGGGCTCGCGGGTCAGTGAAGCCAGGATCCCGGCCCTCAGGGAAGACCTCGCCGGATTGTTGCTGAAAGGCCAGTATGTCGACGCCACGCTGCAGCTCACCTCGGCGCTGGGCGGCGGCTATCATCATGGCTAAAAAAGGTCATTATCTATACTTACCTCTTTGCAGTTTTTCAGGAGGTGAGTATGACCAGAGTAGCGATAGTGACCGCATCGGATTCCGGGATTGGTAAAACCACGGCGCTGATGCTCGCAGAGCGCGGGTTTGATATTGGCGTCACCTGGCACTCGGATGAAAAAGGGGCGCTGGAAACCTGCCGCGAAGTTGAAGCGCAGGGGCAGCGCGCAGAGGCTATCCATCTTGATTTAAGCGCGCTGCCGGAAGGCGCAAAGGCTATTGAAACGCTGATTGCGCGTTTTGGTCGGCTGGACGTGCTGGTTAACAATGCCGGAGCGATGACCAAAGCGCCGTTCCTTGAGATGCCGTTTGACGACTGGCGGAACATTTTCACCGTCGACGTAGACGGCGCGTTTCTCTGTTCGCAGATTGCCGCCCGGCAGATGGTGAAGCAGGGGGAAGGGGGGCGGATTGTGAATATCACCTCGGTGCACGAGCACACGCCGCTGCCGGAGGCCAGCGCCTACACGGCGGCAAAACACGCGCTCGGCGGGTTAACCAAATCCATGGCGATGGAACTGGTTAAGCACAACATTCTGGTGAACGCCGTCGCGCCGGGCGCCATTGCCACACCGATGAACGACATGGACGACAGCGAAGTGAAGGAAGGCTCAATGCCGGAAATCCCGCTGGCGCGGCCGGGCCGCACCAAAGAGATAGCCAGCCTGGTGGCATGGCTGTGCGACAGCGACGCCAGCTACACGACGGGGCAATCGTTTATTGTCGACGGGGGCTTTATGCTGGCGAACCCGCAGTTTAAGCCGGAGGGGTAGTTTTCCCTCACCCTAACCCTCTCCCAAAGGGAGAGGGAACTAAAAACACCCTCTCCCTTTGGGAGAGGGCCGGGGTGAGGGGAGGAGACCGCACTCACTCCTCATCCCGCGTCTTTTCCCGATGCTTCAGCCACAGCCTGACCCCAATCACCGCCACCACCACCAGAATCAGCCACGCCCAGTGCTTCAGGTGCTGGTCGAGATTATGCAGCCACGGGCTAATCACTTCGCCCCCTACGTAGCCGAGCGTCGTAAAGATCAGCGCCCAGGCAATCGCACCAAGAACATTGAGCGGCAGGAAAATTTTTGGCGGCAGATGGCTGGCGCCAATCAGTATCGGCCCGATAATGCGAAAGCCATACATAAAGCGCGTGCCGATGACGAACAAATAGGGATGACGTTGAATGAGCCGTTGAGCGCGGCGGATTTTCTTCTGATGCTTTGCGAAACGCTTAAGCAGCGTGGGCCCGAAGCGCAGCCCGAGAAAGTAGAGCAGCTGATCGCCAATCATTCCGCCAAGCGCGACCGCAGCGACGACCAGCGGGAATTTCAGCAATCCCTGATGCGCGGCGACGCCGCCTAACAGCGTGATGGTTTCACCTTCTGCCACGCTACCGACGACCAGCGCGGCATATCCATATTGTTCAATGAGTGCGTTAATATCCATTACGTAAATGTTATCTCCCTCTGCTTACCTCGTTTAATCATATACCCCATGAATCAACAGCGGGGAAATCAACGGAAATTTCCCACTGTACAGAAAATAATCTAAAGCCTGCATTATACTTAAGGTATCGCTGACGGGCCGACAACAAGGGGGCGCTATGAACCATGTCTGGGGACTTTTCTCCCATCCCGATCGTGAAATGCATGTCATTAAAAGTGAGAACGAGACGGTCTCGCATCATTACACGCACCATGTGCTGCTGATGGCTGCGGTGCCGGTAATATGCGCTTTTATCGGAACAACACAAATCGGCTGGAACTTCGGTGACGGCACCGTGGTTCAGCTTTCCTGGTTTACCGGGCTCTATCTGGCCATCGTTTTTTATGGCCTGATGCTGGCGGGTGTGGCGATAATGGGGCGCGTCATTCACTGGATGGCGCGTAACTACCCGCAACGTCCATCGCTGGCGCACTGTATGGTCTTTGCCGGATATGTCGCGACCCCGCTGTTCTTAAGCGGTATTGTGGCGCTCTATCCACTGGTCTGGCTGTGCGCGCTGATCGGTACCATTGCCCTCTTTTACACCGGGTATCTGCTGTATCTGGGGGTTCCAACCTTCCTGAATATCAATAAAGAAGAAGGCCTGAGTTTTTCCAGTTCAACACTCGCCATCGGGGTGCTGGTGCTGGAGGCGCTACTGGCGCTGACGGTTATTCTTTGGGGTTACGGATACCGTCTCTTCTGAGTTCACTGCATTGCTGGCGTAAATGCCAGCAATGCAGCATCTGTTCACGATTATCCGCTGGCGACAACGCCCGGTGACCGCTATGATGCCGAAGCCAGCCTGTGTTTATCCGTTGATACAGGCGGTGTACGTCATGACGTGCGTGAATAATTATCAGAAGTCTCACCATGCTGAAATTCCGAGTCTCTTTACTTAGCCTGGCGCTGCTGCTGGGTGCGTCCGCTGCCGTGCCGGCCGTCGCTAAAACGCCCGCGGTGACCGCCGCTGCTGCTCAGCCGCAAATTGCGTCCGGCAGCGCGATGATTGTCGATCTCAACACCAATAAGGTGATCTACGCCAGCCATCCGGACCTGGTGCGCCCGATCGCCTCGATTACCAAATTAATGACCGCGATGGTGGTGCTTGATGCACATCTGCCGCTGGACGAAAAATTGAAAGTGGACATCAGCCACACGCCGGAGATGAAGGGGATCTACTCTCGCGTGCGGCTGAACAGTGAAATCAGCCGTAAAAATATGCTGCTGCTGGCGCTGATGTCGTCTGAAAACCGTGCGGCGGCGAGCCTGGCGCACCACTATCCGGGCGGCTATGACGCCTTTATCCGCGCGATGAACGCGAAAGCCAAAGCGCTGGGGATGACCAATACGCATTATGTTGAACCGACGGGTCTGTCGATCAACAACGTCTCCACGGCCCGCGATCTGACGAAACTGCTGATTGCCAGCAAACAGTATCCGCTGATTGGTCAGCTCAGCACCACCCGTGAAGAGATGGCGACCTTTGCGAACCCGGCCTATATGCTGCCGTTCCGCAACACTAACCATCTGGTATACCGCGATAACTGGAATATTCAGTTAACCAAAACCGGCTTTACCAACGCGGCAGGACACTGTCTGGTGATGCGCACCGTGTTTAACGGTAAGCCGGTGGCGCTGGTGGTGATGGATGCCTTCGGCAAATATACCCACTTCGCGGACGCGAGCCGCCTGCGTACCTGGATTGAAACCGGGAAAGTGCAGCCCGTTCCGGCCGCAGCATTGACGTATAAAAAGCAGAAAGCGGAACAGATGGCGACGGCGCAGAACGACTGAGTCGTTTGTACGCGCTGATGCCCTTACCCCGACCCTCTCCCGCAGGGAGAGGGCGAAAACACTAAAAACGGTAACCCAGGTTACCGTTTTGCGTTTATTCCGGCAGCGTCCAGTCCCCATCGTTGAGCGAGCGCTGCATAATCACCGTATCCCGCCAGTCGCCTTTCTTATACCCCACGCTGCGCAGCTGACCGACAATCTCGAAGCCGTGCTTTTTATGCAGCCGCAGCGAGCCGGCATTATTGTTGCCATCGCCCACAACGGCAATCATCTGCCGCCACGGGCCTTGCTCGCAGCGGGCGATCAGCGCATCCATTAATGCCGAGCCAAAACCGCGCCCGGTAATGCTGGCATCCACGTAAATCGACTCTTCCAGGGTATAGCGGTAGGCGTGTCGCGGGCGGTAAGGCGTGGCGTAGCAGTAGCCCACCACGATGCCGCGATACAGCGCGATAAGCCACGGCAAACCGCTCTCAGCCACGCTTTTCATACGCTGACGCATTTCGTCGATGGTAGGGGGGACTTCTTCAAATGACGCGCGCCCGTGCAGCACATGCCATGCATAGATGGCGGCGATGGCATGCACATCATCGGGAAGGGCATCGCGCACTTCCAGTTCGGTCTCGGATAAAACATCAACAGCCGACATGATGTGCCTGCTCCTCGTTATAGAAAGCCGGAGAAACGTTCCTCCGGCGTCAGACGGTTACTCTATTACGATTAAGGCGCGCTAAACAATCTCTCAAATTTGGCTATAGGAATTAATCAGACGCTTGCGTTACGCGCTGCTCCGCGTCCGCGCTCTCTTTCCAGTATTTCTTCCGCGTTGTTTTACCAATGCCGGGATTCATGCTGTTTGTAGGGTCATTCTCGCGATAAAACTGCTTAAGTGCGTCAGGGGCTTTATAAAGATGCCCGACGTTATGTTCCGCAGGATATTGTGCGCCGCGTTCACGCAGCAGGGCGAGCATCTGCTCCTTCAGTTCGTGCGCATCGACCCCTTTTTTGACGATGTAATCCTGATGGAAGACATAACACATAAAGTGGCCGTAATAGAGCTTATGCACCAGCTTGCTGTCGATTTCCGGCGGGAGGTGCTCAAACCACTCGGTGTCGTTACGTCGCAGGGCGATATCCAGCGCCAGAATGTCTTCCACCTCTTCCGAATGCACCGCCTGATAACGGATGGCGGCGCCCGCGGCGGCAAAACGGTGCAGGAACGCTTTGCTGCCCTCTTCAGGCGTACAGGCAAAGAAATCCCCTTCGGCGGTTTTGAAGAATTCGGTCAGCCAGGACTGCGCTTCGGCAATTCCGTCCCCGGCCATTTTCAGCAGCAGGTGGTGCTCGTACTTATCGCGCCAGGTTTTCATTCGCTCCGGCAGATGCGCCGGGAAAACGTTGCCCAGCTTCTGCATAAAGCGGTCGGTGAAGTGGGGTTTGAACAGCGACACCTTCTCCAGCATCGCGTCGGTGCGGCCCTTCATGGTGAAGAAGAACGGCATTTTGTCGGTGCCGAGCTTGTCGATCATCAGGAACGTATCTTTGCCGTAACGCTCGGCGATGTCGTAAATGTCCCGGTGCATGTACTCGCCCGCCACCGGCAGATGGGTGAATTCGCCCAGAATATGACGACGAATTTCGGTCAGAACCTCAGGCTGATTGGTACCAATGTAAAACACCTGCTGCTTTTTCTCCGCCGGGAAGGTATCCAGACGTACGGCAAACACGGCCAGCTTCCCGGCGCAGCCGGAGGATTCAAACAGGCGGTCCGGGTCGGCGTTGTAGCGCGCCGGCGTATCGGCGTCGATATCCCGCACGCGGGTGACGTAGTCGTGATCGTGCGCATGACGACCGTCGTGCTGAACGTCTTCGTCCTTCACGCGATCGTCGTCGAGCTTGCTGAGGATCTGTTCCGGCGTTACGCCGAGATCGATACCCAGATGGTTCACCAGCGTCAGCTTGCCGTTTTCGTCAATACGGGCAAACAGCGACATCTCGGTGTAGGCCGGGCCGCGCTGCACCAGCGAACCGCCGGAGTTGTTGCAGATCCCACCGACCACCGAGGCGCCAATGCAGGAGGAGCCAATCACCGAGTGCGGCTCACGGCCCAGCGGCTTAAGCGCTTTTTCCAGGGAGTAGAGCGTCGTGCCGGGGAACGCGAGCACCTGCTCGCCTTTATCCAGCAGGTGCAGTTTGTCGAGGCGCAGGGTGCTGATAATCACGATGTCGCGATCGTAATCGTTGCCGTTCGGCGTGGAGCCTTCGGTCAGGCCGGTATTGGCGGCCTGCATTAAAATAATCTTGTCGGCGGCGACGCATGCGCTCAGCACGCGCCACAGCTCCAGCAGCGTGCCGGGGAAGACCACCGCCAGCGCCTCGCCCTGACCGGAGCGGAAACCTTTGCGGTAGCGGGCGGTTTTGGCCGGGTCGGTAAGCAGGTGAGAGGAGCCAACCAGGCGCGACAGTTCGTTAATAAAAGTCGTGTTATCGTTTGTTCGAACAGAAGTCATCTTCCACTCCTTGTGGTGGGGCAAATTTCTCGCTGTAAAGCATAGCGCGATTAACTGTTAAGCGGTCGAGTATTCACGAGAAAAATCAGAGAATAACCCTGCAACGTTTCGAGGGTTTGTGGCACACTGCGCTTTTCGCACGGTATGGCCGAGATCGTCCGGCGGTTATTGATGAGAGAGTAAAACGACATGAAATGGCTATGTTCTGTAGGTGTCGCCGTCAGCCTGGCGCTGCAACCTGCGCTGGCAGAGGATTTGTTTGGTAATCACCCGCTCACGCCTGAAGCACGGGACGCGTTTGTCACGGAATTGCTCAAGAAAATGACGGTTGATGAGAAAATCGGCCAGCTGCGTCTTATCAGCGTCGGTCCGGATAACCCGAAAGAGGCCATCCGCGAGATGATCAAAGACGGGCAGGTTGGAGCCATCTTTAATACCGTCACCCGCCAGGATATCCGCAAGATGCAGGATCAGGTGATGGATCTCAGCCGCCTGAAAATTCCGCTGTTCTTTGCCTATGACGTGGTGCACGGCCAGCGTACCGTCTTCCCGATTAGCCTCGGTTTAGCCTCTTCCTTTAACCTCGACGCGGTGAAAACCGTCGGGCGCGTGTCGGCTTATGAAGCGGCGGACGACGGCCTGAACATGACCTGGGCGCCAATGGTGGACGTCTCGCGCGATCCGCGCTGGGGCCGCGGTTCGGAAGGCTTTGGTGAAGACACCTATTTAACCTCCACGATGGGGAAAACCATGGTGGAAGCGATGCAGGGCAAAAGCCCGGCGGATCGCTACTCGGTGATGACCAGCGTCAAACACTTCGCGGCCTATGGCGCGGTTGAAGGCGGGAAAGAGTACAACACCGTCGACATGAGCCCGCAGCGCCTGTTCAACGACTACATGCCGCCGTACAAGGCAGGGCTGGATGCGGGCAGCGGCGCGGTGATGGTAGCGCTGAACTCGCTGAACGGCACGCCTGCGACGTCCGATTCCTGGCTGCTGAAAGACGTCCTGCGCGATCAGTGGGGCTTTAAGGGCATCACCGTTTCCGACCACGGCGCGATTAAAGAGCTGATTAAGCACGGTACCGCCTCCGATCCGGAAGACGCGGTGCGCGTGGCGCTCAAGTCGGGCATCAACATGAGCATGAGCGACGAGTACTACAGCAAATACCTGCCGGGGCTGGTGAAGAGCGGCAAGGTCACAATGGCGGAGCTGGACGATGCCGCGCGCCACGTGCTGAACGTGAAATACGACATGGGGCTGTTTAACGATCCGTACAGCCATCTGGGGCCGAAGGATTCTGACCCGGCAGATACCAACGCTGAAAGCCGTCTGCACCGCAAAGAAGCGCGTGACGTGGCGCGCGAAAGCCTGGTGCTGCTGAAAAACCGCCTCGACACGCTGCCGCTGAAAAAATCCGGCACCATTGCCGTGGTGGGCCCGCTGGCCGACAGCAAGCGCGACGTGATGGGCAGCTGGTCTGCCGCAGGCGTGGCCGACCAGTCCGTGACCGTGCTGACCGGGATTAAGAGTGCCGTGGGTGATAACGCGAAAGTGGTGTACGCCAAAGGGGCGAACGTCACCAACGATAAAGACATCGTCACCTTCCTCAACCAGTACGAGGAAGCGGTGAAGGTCGATCCGCGCACGCCGAAGGAGATGATCGACGAGGCGGTGAATACCGCGAAACAGTCTGACGTGGTTGTCGCGGTCGTGGGCGAAGCGCAGGGTATGGCGCACGAGGCCTCCAGCCGTACCGACATCACCATTCCGCAGAGCCAGCGCGATCTGATCGCCGCCCTGAAAGCCACCGGCAAGCCGCTGGTGCTGGTACTGATGAACGGTCGTCCGCTGGCGCTGGTGAAAGAGGACCAGCAGGCTGACGCCATTCTGGAAACCTGGTTCGCTGGTACCGAAGGCGGTAACGCCATCGCCGACGTGCTGTTTGGTGATTACAACCCGTCGGGCAAGCTGCCGATGTCCTTCCCGCGCTCCGTTGGGCAGATCCCGGTCTACTACAGCCACCTGAACACCGGTCGCCCGTATAACGCCGACAAGCCGAACAAGTACACGTCCCGTTACTTCGACGAAGCTAACGGCCCGCTGTATCCGTTTGGTTACGGTCTGAGCTACACCAGCTTCAAGGTTTCTGACGTGAAAATGTCGGCGCCGACCCTGAAGCGTGACGGCAAAGTTACCGCCAGCGTCGAGGTGACCAACACCGGCAAGCGCGAAGGGGCAACGGTGATCCAGATGTACGTGCAGGATGTCACCGCCTCGATGAGCCGTCCTGTTAAGCAGCTGCGCGGCTTCGAGAAGGTCAATCTGAAGCCTGGCGAAACCCAAACCATCAGCTTCCCGATTGACGTGGAGGCGCTGAAGTTCTGGAACCAGCAGATGAAATACGATGCGGAACCGGGCAAGTTTAACGTCTTTATCGGGGTGGATTCTGCCCGCGTGAATAAAGGCGAGTTCGAGCTGCTGTAACCTTCCCTTCTTTGCATCCCCCGGCTTCCGGGGGATGCGTCTTACGTTATGCTAAAAAGGCATTTTGCCGGGTAAATCCGCTGTTTTAAGCTACGCTTTTCTCTCAAGCCTCTGAAAAAGGCGATAAAAAAATGAGGATAGCGGAATGACGATTGCAAAGGGGATGTTGGGATCTGCGGTGCTGCTGGCGGCGCTAAGCCTGCCGTTACAGGCGGCGGAGCCGGTAAAAGTGGGCTCAAAGATCGATACCGAAGGCGCGCTGCTCGGCAATATTATTTTGCAGGTGCTGGAAAGCCACGGCGTGAAAACCGTCAATAAAGTTCAGCTGGGCACCACGCCCGTCGTGCGCGGGGCGATCACCTCCGGCGAGCTGGATATCTATCCGGAATACACCGGCAACGGGGCATTCTTCTTCAAAGATGAAAACGATCCGGCATGGAAAAACGCCAAAGCCGGGTATGAGAAAGTCAAAAAACTGGACGCAGAACAGAACAAGCTGGTCTGGCTGACGCCGGCCCCGGCCAACAACACCTGGACTATCGCCGTGCGCAAGGACGTGGCGGAGAAAGGTAAGCTGACTACGCTTGCGGATCTCAGCCGCTATCTGAAAGAGAAGGGCGACTTTAAGCTGGCAGCGTCCGCGGAGTTTATCGAGCGTCCTGACGCGCTCCCGGCGTTCGAAAAAGCCTACGACTTCAAGCTTGACCAGGCGCAGCTGCTCTCGCTGGCGGGCGGGGATACGGCGGTAACCATTAAGGCGGCGGCGCAGCAAACTTCCGGCGTTAACGCGGCAATGGCCTACGGCACCGACGGCCCGGTGGCGGCGCTCGGCCTGCAAACCCTGACCGATCCAAAAGGCGTACAGCCGATTTACGCCCCGACCCCGGTCGTGCGCGAGGCGGTGCTGAAAGCCTATCCGGATATTGCAGAATGGCTCAAGCCGGTCTTCGAAAAACTGGATGAAAAAACGCTGCAACAGCTGAATGCCAGCATTGCCGTCGAGGGGCTGGATGCCAAAAAAGTGGCCGCCGACTTCCTGAAACAACAAGGGCTTGTGAAGTAACGGGAAAGGGCTGTGCCAATAAAATGTCATAACCGCGTACTGCTGCTGTTGGCCTGCGTGGCCATCGCGGCAGTCGCGCTGCCGTTTGTGAATGTCGCCCCTAACCGCCTGATGTCAGGGGAGGGGCGCTCTCTCTGGGACGTCTGGTCCTTTACGCCGTGGTGGCTGACGGCGGCGCTGGCCGCGTGGGTTGCTCTTTCATTCTGGCAAGGGCGCACGGCGCAGTGGCTGACGCTGCTCCTCGCTGAAGGGCTGTTTATCATCCTGTTCTGGGGGGCCGGGCAGGCGGCGACGCATATGGCGTCAGCGGAAAGTCCGCTGGCGAGAACCACGGTGGGCAGCGGCCTCTGGCTGTGGCTGGCGCTGTGTCTGCTGGCCAGCAGCGACGCCATTCGTCGACTCATCTCCAGCGGCGTCTGGCGCTGGGTGCTCAACGCGCAGATATGGTGCATTCCCTTGTTCCTGCTGTTCAGCGGTGAGCTGAACAATCTCTCGCTGCTGAAAGAGTACGCCAACCGTCAGGAGGTGTTTGATGATGCCCTGGCGCAACACCTGACGATCCTTTTTGGCACGCTGATCCCGGCTCTGCTGATCGGGATACCGCTCGGCATGTGGTGCTATCGTCATCCTTCACGCCAGGGTGGGGTGTTTGCCGTGCTCAACGTGATCCAGACCATACCTTCCGTCGCGCTGTTTGGCCTGCTGATTGCCCCGCTGGCGGGGCTGGTGAAGTCATTTCCGGTGCTGGGTACGCTCGGCATAGCCGGAACGGGGTTAACGCCCGCGCTTATCGCGCTGGTGCTGTATGCGTTGCTGCCGCTGGTGCGCGGCGTGGTCGCGGGGCTGGGTCAGGTCGCGCCGGATGTGCTTGAAAGCGCCCATGCGATGGGGATGAGCGCGCGGCAGTGTTTCTGGAAAATTCAGCTGCCGCTGGCGCTGCCCCTGCTGCTGCGCAGCCTGCGGGTGGTGGCGGTACAAACCGTCGGCATGGCGGTGATAGCGGCGCTGATTGGTGCGGGCGGCTTTGGCGCGCTGGTGTTTCAGGGGCTGCTCAGCAGTGCCCTCGATCTGGTGTTACTGGGCGTGGTGCCCACGATTGCGCTGGCGGTTGTCGTCGACGCGCTGTTTGCCTTATGGCTCGCGCTGCTCAGGAGAAGAGCCAATGATTGAATTTCATGATGTCAGTAAAACCTTTGCCGGTCGCCCGGCGGCGAGCCACCTGAATCTGAACTTTGCCGAGGGAGCGTTTTCCGTGCTGATTGGCACCTCGGGCTCGGGAAAATCCACCACCCTGAAGATGATCAACCGCCTGGTTGAGCACGACAGCGGGCTGATCCGCTTTGCCGGGGAAGAGATCCGCAGTCTGCCGGTGCTGGAGCTGCGCCGCCGGATGGGCTATGCCATTCAGTCTATCGGCCTGTTTCCGCACTGGACGGTGGCGCAGAACATCGCCACCGTGCTGCAGCTGGAGAAATGGTCGCGGGTGAAAATCGCCGACCGGGTGGATGAACTCATGTCGCTCCTGGGGCTGGAGCCCGCGCTGCGCGATCGCTATCCGCACCAGCTTTCCGGAGGCCAGCAGCAGCGCGTGGGCGTGGCGCGCGCGCTGGCGGCTAACCCGCAGGTACTGCTGATGGATGAACCCTTCGGCGCGCTGGATCCGGTCACGCGCGGGGCGCTGCAGGCGGAGATGACCCGCATTCACCGCATTCTCGGACGCACGATCGTTCTCGTGACGCACGATATTGATGAAGCTCTGCGCCTGGCCGACCATCTGGTGCTGATGGATCATGGCGAAGTGGTGCAGCAGGGCTCGCCGCTTGAGCTATTAACATGGCCGAAGAACGACTTTGTGCGCGAGTTTTTTGGCCGCAGCGAGCTGGGCGTGAGGCTGCTCTCCCTGCGGACGGTCAGCGACTATATGCGTCGGGAGGAGGTACCGGTGAGCGGCGAACCGCTGCAGGCGCAGATGAGCCTGCGGGATGCCCTCTCGGCGTTTGTCGCGCGTCAGTGCGAGGTATTGCCCGTCTCGGACTCCCGCGGTACGCCGTGCGGAACCTTACATTTTCGCGATCTGCTGGCCGGGGAGGTGACGCGTGAAGGCACTGCGTGATCCGCTCCTCTGGCTGGTAGCGCTCTTTGTCGCCTTACTGTTTCTGATGCCCCACAGCGCGGCGCTGTTTAATGCTCTTTTCCCGGGGCTGCCGCGGCCGGTCTATCAGCAGGAGAGCTTCATTAATCTCGCTCTGGCGCATCTCTGGCTGGTGGCGCTCTCAAGCGCCATCGCGGTTGTGTTGGGGGTAGGGGCAGGCATCGCGGTCACGCGGCCTGCGGGCAAGGAGTTTCGTCCGCTGGTGGAAACGATAGCGGCGATTGGCCAGACGTTTCCCCCGGTGGCGGTGCTGGCGATAGCGGTTCCGGTGATGGGCTTTGGTCAGCAGCCCGCCATTATCGCGCTGATTTTATACGGCGTATTGCCGGTGCTGCAGGGCACGCTGGCGGGCCTCGCGGCGGTACCGGCGTCGGTGCTGAGCGTGGCAGAAGGGATGGGGATGAGTCGCGGCCAGCGGCTGCGCAAGGTTGAACTGCCACTTGCGGCGCCGGTTATCATTGCCGGGATCCGCACGTCGGTGATTATTAACATCGGGACGGCGACCATTGCGTCTACGGTCGGTGCCAATACGCTGGGAACGCCGATTATTATCGGCCTGAGCGGGTTTAATACGGCTTATATCGTGCAGGGGGCGGTGCTGGTCGCGCTGGCGGCAATCGTCGTCGATCGCCTTTTTGAGCGGCTGGCGCTGTACCTCAGCCGACACCGCCGCGAACAATAAACGAGTATCCTGCCAGCATCACGCCGCCGATACCGCTCACGGCCATCAGGACAAAAAGGGTAATAATGGCCAGTTTGGTTGCCTTCATCATGTGCTCCTGTTGTTAACGGAACAATTATACGGTGAAGCGCAGCTGTTAATGAACCATTAAATGCCGTTATGGCTCATCCGGGCCAAGGGAATAAACCGGGTAACCATTCTCTCGCCATTCCGTCAGCAGCTGTTGCTGCGTGGCGGACGGCACTTCTCCACACCAGACCAGCAGGGTCTGACCGTCGAAAAACTCGGGCTTAAGCTGCGCCAGCGAGTGCGCCAGGACATCCACGCGCCAGCCCTTCTGGGTCGCAATCCACGCTTCCAGCCACAGGCGGGTGGTATCGTGCACGTTCCAGCCGACCACCAGCGCATCTTTTCCGGCTTTGTTCTTCGCTGAGGCAAGGCAGACGGCAATATAGTTGATCAGCACCCCGTCGAGCATGCTGAGCAGCGCCTGCAGGGTGGACTGCTGGCATTGCAGACGTCGACGGAGCGGAATGAAAAGATGGGAGATCAGCGTCTGTGCCGGATAGTCGCGGCCCTGCTCTTTTATCCATGCGCGCAGGCGCTGAAGATTCCCCGCCTGCAGAAGCCGCAGCAGGGTTTCCTGTTGTTCGCGCCAGAGGTGTTGCGTGTCCGGGTCATCATGGCTCAGCAGGGACTTCACTTTGCCGACCTGCACTCCGTTGTCGATCCAGCTTTTAATTTCGCGGATGCGGTCGATATCGGCCTCATTGAAAAGGCGATGCCCACCGTCGGTCCTCTGCGGTTTAAGCAATCCATACCGTCGCTGCCACGCCCGTAGGGTAACGGGATTGATATCACAAAGGAGTGCCACTTCACCTATCGTGTAAAGCGCCATATTCGCCCCCTGGCTTACGCGTTCCCAGCTTAACTGTAGACCCACTTTGGCGAACCAGGAAGGATTGATTGATTTTTGAACAAACAATGCGAAGCATGCGCGATATTCAGAAAAAGGTGTGATAACGGACACGATTTTGCGCTTTTTTGGGATGCTTCAAAGAAAGTAAACCCGCATCAGTGTATGTTACGCGTTTTTAGCGTGTGCGGTTTTGAGTATGTACGAGTTTAATCTGGTGCTGCTGTTGCTTCAGCAGATGTGCGTGTTTCTTGTCATTGCCTGGCTGATGAGCAAAACGCGCCTGTTTATCCCGCTGATGCAGGTTACCGTACGTCTGCCGCATAAGCTGCTCTGCTACGTTACCTTCTCTATTTTCTGCATTATGGGGACCTATTTTGGCCTCCATATCGAAGACTCTATTGCCAACACGCGCGCTATCGGCGCGGTGATGGGCGGGCTGCTGGGCGGTCCCGTCGTCGGTGGCCTTGTTGGCTTAACCGGGGGGCTGCATCGCTATTCCATGGGCGGAATGACGGCGCTCAGCTGTATGATCTCAACGATCGTGGAAGGGCTGCTCGGCGGCCTGGTGCACAGCTACATGATCAAACGCGGCCGCCCGGATAAAGTCTTTAGCCCGCTTACCGCCGGTGCCATTACCTTTGTGGCCGAAGTGGCGCAGATGGCGATCATTCTGCTCATTGCCCGTCCGTTTGAAGATGCGCTGCACCTGGTCAGCAGTATTGCCGCTCCGATGATGGTCACCAACACCGTGGGTGCGGCGCTGTTTATGCGCATTCTGCTCGACAAGCGCGCCATGTTTGAGAAGTACACCTCGGCGTTTTCCGCCACGGCGCTGAAGGTCGCCGCCTCGACCGAAGGGATCCTGCGCCAGGGGTTTAACGAAGAGAACAGCATGAAGGTCGCGCAGGTGCTCTACAAGGAGCTGGATATCGGCGCGGTGGCCATAACCGATCGCGAGCGGCTGCTGGCCTTTACCGGCACCGGGGACGATCACCATCTGCCGGGTAAACCGATCTCCTCAGCCTATACGCTGCGCGCCATTGAAACCGGTGAGGTGGTGTATGCCGACGGTAACGAAGTGCCTTACCGCTGTTCGCTGCATCCGCAGTGCAAGCTGGGCTCCACGCTGGTGATTCCGCTGCGCGGGGAAAATCAGCGGGTGATGGGGACTATCAAGCTGTATGAGGCCAAAAACCGTCTGTTCAGCTCCATCAACCGCACGCTGGGGGAGGGGATAGCCCAGCTGCTGTCCGCGCAAATCCTCGCCGGGCAGTATGAGCGGCAGAAAGCCCTGCTGACGCAGTCCGAAATTAAGCTGCTGCATGCTCAGGTCAACCCGCATTTCCTGTTTAATGCCCTCAACACGCTCAAAGCGGTGATCCGCCGCGACAGCGATCAGGCCGCGCAGCTGGTGCAGTTTCTGTCGACCTTTTTCCGTAAGAACCTGAAACGGCCGTCTGAGATCGTGACCCTCGCCGATGAGATTGAGCACGTGAATGCCTATCTGCAGATCGAGCAGGCGCGTTTCCAGTCGCGCCTGCAGGTGTCGCTCTCCGTTCCGGACGAGCTGGCGTATCAGCATCTCCCGGCCTTTACCCTGCAGCCTATTGTCGAAAACGCCATTAAACACGGCACGTCACAGCTTCTGGGAACGGGGGAGATAACCATTGCCGCCAGCCGTTTCAACCACCATCTGGTGCTGGATATTGAAGATAATGCCGGGCTTTACCAGCCTTCCGCCTCGGGCGGTTTAGGGATGAGCCTGGTGGATAAACGCCTGCGCGCCCATTTTGGCGACGACTGCGGCATTACCGTCGCCTGTGAGCCAGACCGATTTACCCGTATTACCGTACGACTGCCGCTGGAGGAAAACGCATGTTAAGAGTGCTGATCGTGGATGACGAGCCGCTGGCACGAGAAAACCTGCGCGTTCTGCTGCAGGAGCAGCCTGATATTGAGATTGTGGGGGAGTGCGCGAACGCCATTGAGGCCATCGGCGCGGTGCACAAGCTGCGCCCGGACGTGCTGTTCCTCGACATTCAAATGCCCCGCATCAGCGGGCTGGAGATGGTCGGCATGCTCGACCCGGCGCATCGCCCCTATATCGTGTTTCTGACGGCGTTCGACGAATATGCCGTTAAGGCTTTTGAGGAGCACGCGTTTGACTATTTACTCAAGCCGATTGAAGAGAAGCGTCTGGAAAAAACGCTCACCCGTTTACGCCAGGAGCGAACCGTACAGGACGTCACGCTGCTGCCGGAAAACCAGCAGCCGCTGAAGTTTATCCCCTGCACCGGGCACAGCCGAATTTATCTTCTGCAGATGGATGATGTGGCGTTTGTCAGCAGCCGCCTGAGCGGGGTGTTTGTCACCAGCGCCGAAGGGAACGAAGGGTTTACCGAGCTGACCCTGCGCACGCTGGAGAGCCGCACGCCGCTGATCCGCTGCCATCGCCAGTATCTGGTGAACATGGCGCACCTGAAGGAGATCCGCCTGGAAGATAACGGCCAGGCCGAGCTGGTGCTGCGTGCCGGGCAAACGGTACCCGTCAGCCGTCGCTATCTCAAGAGTTTGAAAGAGGCGATTGGCCTGTAAAACTGGTACACTGCGCGCCATTGCATCATCGACATTCGAAGGCTCTATGCTAAGTAACGACATTCTTCGTAGCCTGCGCTACACCCTGAAAGCAAACAACAACGACATGGTGCGCATTCTTGCGCTGTCGGACATGGAATCCACGTCTGCCGGTTTCGATACCTGGATGACCAAAGAAGACGAAGAGGGCTTCGTTCGCTGCCCGGACATCATTCTGTCGGGTTTCCTGAATGGCCTGATTTACGACAAACGTGGCAAGGATCCGGCCGCGCCGGAGCTGGCGCTGGAGCGTCGCGTGAACAACAACACGGTGCTGAAAAAGCTGCGCATCGCGTTCTCGCTGAAAACGGACGATATTGTGGCGATCATGACCGAGCAAAAATACCGCGTATCCGTGCCGGAAGTGACCGCCATGATGCGCGCGCCGGACCACAAAAACTACCGCGAGTGCGGCGACCAGTTTCTGCGTAATTTCCTGCGCGGGCTGACCCACCGGGTGCATCACCCGAAAGCGTGATTTAGCCGGGTGGCAGCTTCGCCTTACCCGGCCTACAAAACCCGTAAGCCCGTGCAAGCGTAGCGCCGCCGGGCAAAAAAAAGCCGGAGATTATCTCCGGCTTTTTTGTTATTTCACCTGCTGGCCAGGCTTCGCGCCTTCATCAGGGCTTAACAGGAAGATATCTTTCCCGCCAGGGCCTGCGGCCATCACCATCCCTTCAGAGATGCCGAAGCGCATTTTGCGCGGCGCCAGGTTCGCCACCATCACGGTCTGACGACCGATCAGCAACTGCGGGTCCGGGTACGCAGAACGAATGCCGGAGAAGACGTTACGCTTCTCGCCGCCCAGATCCAGCGTCAGGCGCAGCAGCTTGTCAGAACCTTCCACGAATTCCGCGTTTTCGATCAGCGCCACGCGCAGGTCGACTTTGGCGAAATCGTCAAAGGTAATGGTTTCCTGAATCGGATCGTCTGCCAGCGGGCCGGTCACCGGTGCCGCAGCCGCTTTAACCTCTTCTTTAGACGCTTCCACCAGGGCTTCAACCTGCTTCATCTCGATGCGGTTGTACAGCGCCTTGAAGGTGTTCACCTTGTGGCCGAGCAGCGGCTGCGCCATGGCATCCCAGGTCAGTTCGGTGTTCAGGAACGCTTCAGCGCGGGATGCCAGCTGCGGCAGAACCGGCTTCAGGTACGTCATCAGCACGCGGAACAGGTTGATGCCCATGGAGCAGATGGCCTGCAGATCGGCATCGCGACCTTCCTGTTTGGCGACAACCCACGGTGCCTGTTCGTCCACATAGCGGTTTGCCAGGTCGGCCAGCGCCATGATTTCGCGCACGGCTTTACCGAACTCACGGGTTTCCCAGGCTTCGCCAATGGTGGCTGCCGCGTCGGTAAAGGTTTTGTACAGGGCAGGATCAGCCAGTTCAGCCGCCATCACGCCGTCAAAACGCTTGGCGATAAAGCCCGCGTTACGGGAGGCCAGGTTTACCACCTTGTTGACGATGTCCGCGTTCACGCGCTGCACGAAATCTTCCAGGTTCAGGTCGATATCGTCGATGCGGGAAGAGAGCTTCGCGGTGTAGTAGTAGCGTAGGCTGTCCGCGTCGAAGTGGTTCAGCCAGGTGCTGGCCTTAATGAACGTTCCGCGAGACTTGGACATCTTCGCGCCGTTCACCGTCACGTAGCCGTGAACGAAAAGGTTGGTTGGCTTGCGGAAGTTGCTGCCTTCCAGCATCGCCGGCCAGAACAGGCTGTGGAAATAAACGATGTCTTTACCGATAAAGTGATACAGCTCGGCAGTAGAATCTTTTTTCCAGTATTCGTCGAAGCTGACGGTGTCGCCACGCTTGTCGCACAGGTTCTTGAAGGAGCCCATGTAGCCGATTGGTGCGTCTAGCCAGACGTAGAAGTATTTGCCCGGCGCGTTCGGGATTTCAAAGCCGAAGTACGGCGCATCGCGGGAGATATCCCACTGCTGCAGGCCGGATTCGAACCACTCCTGCATTTTATTCGCCACCTGTTCCTGCAGCGCGCCGCTGCGGGTCCACGCCTGCAGCATTTCGCTGAAGGACGGCAGGTCGAAGAAGAAGTGCTCGGAGTCACGCATGACGGGCGTTGCGCCGGAAACCACGGATTTCGGCTCGATAAGCTCGGTCGGGCTGTAGGTCGCGCCGCACACTTCGCAGTTATCGCCGTACTGGTCCGGGGATTTACATTTCGGGCAGGTGCCTTTGACGAAACGGTCCGGCAGGAACATGCCTTTTTCCGGATCGTACAGCTGAGAGATGGTGCGGTTTTTGATAAAACCGTTCTCTTTCAGACGGGTGTAGATCAGCTCCGACAGCTCGCGGTTTTCGTCGCTGTGCGTGGAGTGATAGTTGTCATAGCTGATGTCAAAGCCAGCAAAATCAGTCTGATGCTCCTGACTCATTTCGGCAATCATCTGCTCCGGGGAGATCCCCAGCTGCTGCGCTTTCAGCATGATCGGCGTGCCGTGAGCATCGTCCGCACAGATGAAGTTAACCTCGTGGCCGCGCATTCGCTGGTAACGGACCCAGACATCAGCCTGGATATGCTCCAGCATGTGGCCGAGGTGGATTGAGCCGTTGGCGTACGGGAGTGCGCACGTTACCAGAATTTTCTTCGCGACTTGAGTCATAGTAGGCATTACTTCTTTTAACTGTGAAAAGGGTTTTCGATATTACCAAAAGGGGCATTATTAAGTAAGCACAAACCACGGCCTTTCAGGTAAACTTGTTCATCTAAGGTCTTATTCACAAGAACAAAGGAGTCGGGATGAGTTCTCAATCCCAGGCCAAATCACCGGAAGCCTTACGAGCAATGGTCGCCGGGACGCTGGCTAACTTTCAGCATCCAACCCTGAAGCACAATCTCACTACGCTGAAAGCGTTACACCACGTTGCCTGGCTGGACGATACCCTGCACATTGAGCTGCAGATGCCGTTCGTCTGGACCAGCGCCTTTGACGCGCTGAAAGAGCAGACCAGCTCTGAGCTGCTGCGTATTACCGGTGCGAAGGCGATCGACTGGAAGCTGAGCCACAGCATCGCCACGCTGAAGCGCGTGAAAAACCAGCCTGGCGTGAACGGCGTGAAAAATATCATTGCCGTCAGCTCGGGCAAGGGCGGGGTAGGGAAATCTTCTACCGCCGTTAACCTGGCGCTCGCGCTGGCAGCGGAAGGGGCAAAGGTCGGCATTCTGGATGCGGATATCTACGGTCCGTCTATTCCGAACATGCTGGGCGCGGAAAACCAGCGCCCCACCTCGCCGGACGGGACCCACATGGCGCCAATTATGGCGCACGGTCTGGCGACCAACTCCATCGGTTACCTGGTGACTGACGATAACGCCATGGTCTGGCGCGGCCCGATGGCCAGCAAAGCGCTGCTGCAGATGCTGCAGGAGACGATGTGGCCTGATCTGGATTATCTGGTGCTGGACATGCCGCCGGGCACCGGTGACATTCAGCTGACGCTGGCGCAGAACATTCCGGTCACGGGGGCGGTCGTCGTGACTACGCCGCAGGATATCGCGCTGATCGACGCCAAAAAAGGCATCGTGATGTTCGAGAAGGTGGAAGTGCCGGTGCTCGGTATCGTCGAGAACATGAGCGTGCACATCTGCAGCAACTGCGGTCACCACGAACCTATCTTCGGTACGGGTGGTGCAGAAAAACTGGCCGCGAAGTATCACACCCAGCTGCTGGGGCAGATGCCGCTGCACATTACCCTGCGTGAAGATCTGGACAGCGGAAAGCCCACGGTTGTCAGCCGTCCGGACAGCGAATTTGCGGAAATGTATCGCCAGCTGGCGGGACGCGTTGCGGCGCAGCTCTACTGGCAGGGCGAAATCATCCCGGGGGAAATCGCGTTCCGCGCGGTGTAATTCCTCAGCTCCTAATTGCCGGGTGGCGCTTCGCTTACCCGGCCTACAAATGGCACCATCACGTAGGTCGGGTAAGGCGAAGCCGCCACCCGACTTTAACTCAACCGATAGTGCATCAAATAATACTCTCCGTCCGGAGAATTACCCGTCGCCTCTATGTGCCAGCCGTGTCGCTGGTAAAACGCAATAGCCCGCGCATTCTTCACCAGGCACTTAAGTGAACCCGTACTGGTAAACGTCTTCTGTACGTGTTCAAGCAACTCATGCCCGACGCCCAGGCTCTGATACTGCGGATCGACAAACAGGTTGTGCAGGAAATTATCGTTCGTCCAGACGGAGGCAAAACCCAGGCGATGACCGTTCTGAACAGCAACCCAAATCACTTCGTCGCAGGTTGCCGCGTCAAAGTCTTCAAGCTGCCAGTCCGCGCTGTCCAGCCATGGCCAGGCTTCACGCCGGGCGTGGAGGTAGAGCGTGCGCAGGAAAGGGCGGTCGCTTTCCTGCCAGGGGCGAATCAGAATTGCGTTAGCGGTGATAGAAAATATCTCCATTGTAGGCTTTGTAGATCTTGCCATCAGCATCGCCGATCAGTACGTAGTTCTCACCCATGTAGGTCCAGTGGGTTCCGGCATCCGGAGCCGGCAGGTTACGCAGCTGATACTGTTTGATGGTGTACTCCGGCGTTTGGTACTGCGCCGGCGCCGTGTCGCCAATCTTGAATTTCGTAAAGTCAGCGATGAACTCTTGTTCTTCATAGGCCTTGATGCCCGATGGCGCAGCGGCCGTTTGCGGGGCAGCGAATGCGGATCCCGCCAGAGACAGTAATACACCCAGAAGCAGCAATTTACGCTTAGCCATTTTTTCTCCAGTGATATCGTTACAGATACTTTTCGTCTGCAGGTCGTGCAAAGCGGAGCAGACAGTCCATTTTAAGTATCAACGCAGGGTATGTTTGAGAAAAAATGTAACAAAAGTGGACGGTTTTGTGTAGTCAAACTGGATGATGTTTATCATTGTGGTGAATATTTTCTGTGTAATGTATTTTTAATATTTATTATTTCATTCATCAATTCTAAAAATAACTTTCTAAGTCAAAATTGGACTTCTATACGAATGCTTTCTCACTCAACAAGATTTAATATCGTCGTCGGGTGAAACGTACTCACTTACTTTTTAGAAGACTGAGTATTCTCATTGTTTTTACTAGAGAGCTGATGGGTTGCGGTTAATTATGCCATAAACTCATGTTAAGGAAAATAAATAATTAAATTTCATGGTGTTAGCTCGAATCTCTTTGCAGGTTTAACAATAAACATAACGTTAAAAAACTAATATTTATATAAATGAAAAATATAACTGCATTTTCTCTTTTATTTCTTACTGTTAGTCAGTTGGCAGGGTGTGTTTTTTCCTCAGGTCAGAACTTAAGCGTATCCGGGAAAAAAGTCATTTCTGTGGAAGAGAACAATTATCAGCTTGATAAGCGCGTGGAGATTTTTCCACTGACGCCGGGATTAATTGAAAAACTACTTCCGACCGTGTCGAAATCTCAGGCAAATCCTAATCTGGATGAGCAGATCAAAAACTGGGAATACCGTATTGGCACAGGCGACATCCTGACGGTCACCGTCTGGGATCACCCTGAATTAACGACGCCCGCGGGACAATATCGTAGTGCGAGCGATGCCGGCAACTGGGTCAACGCCGATGGTACGCTCTTTTATCCCTACGTCGGTAAGCTGCGGGTGGCGGGAAAAACGGTTTCACAGGTACGTGAAGAGATTACATCTCGACTGGATAAAGTCATTGAGAGCCCGCAGGTGGACGTCAGCGTTGCCGCCTTCCGTTCCCAAAAAGCCTATGTCACCGGAGAGGTCGAAAAATCAGGCCAGCAACCCATAACCAATATTCCGCTGACGGTGATGGATGCGGTTAACGCCGCTGGCGGTCTTTCTGCGGATGCCGACTGGCGTAACGTCGTGCTGACGCATGATGGCAAGGACTCCCGCCTTTCGCTCTATGCACTGATGCAGCATGGCGATTTGATGCAAAATAAGCTGCTTTATTCAGGCGATATCCTGTTTATTCCCCGAAACGACGCGCTGAAAGTGTTCGTGATGGGCGAGGTGGTTAAACAGAGCACGCTTAAGATGGATCGTAGCGGCATGACGCTGGCCGAAGCCCTGGGCAATGCCGGTGGGCTTAACCAAAATATGGCTGATGCAACCGGCATTTTTGTTATCAGGCAGGTAACGGAAAAAGGCGACACGGGAAAAATTGCCAACATCTATCAACTCAATGCGGAAGATGCCTCTGCCATGGTGCTGGGTACGGAATTCCAGCTGGAACCGTATGACATTGTCTACGTCACCACGGCACCGTTATCACGCTGGAATCGCGTGATCTCCCAGCTGGTGCCTACCATCAGCGGCGTCCATGACCTGACCGAAACCGTTCGTTACATCAGATCGTGGCCGCAGTAATGTTCCAGTCAATCTTAGTGGTCTGCACCGGCAATATTTGCCGTTCACCGATTGGTGAGCGGCTGTTGCGACAGCAATTACCCGGCAAGCAGGTGAACTCGGCAGGTATTTTGGGGCTTGAGGGGCATCCGGCGGATGCGGCTGCGCAGGCTGTGGCCCGGCGTCATGGTGTTTCGCTGGAGGGGCATATTGCCCGCAAGGTGACGCGTAACCTGTTGCAACAAGCCGATTTGATCCTGGTTATGGGGCCGGAACATCTCCGTTTCATTGCCACAATGGCCCCGGAGAACCGGGGAAAATCGCTGCTCTTTGGACAATGGCTGGACATCAGGGACATTCCCGACCCTTACAACAAAAGTCGTGAAGCCTATGAATATGTTTTCGAGCAATTGGGAAAAGCCAGTCAGGAATGGGCTCGTCGTTTGAGTCAATAAGGAATGAAGCCGTTATGTCGTCTTCTAAATCAGAGAAATATAAGGCTGCGACACCGCAGAATAATGAGATCGATCTTCTTCAGTTGCTTGCTGAGATGTTTGATCACCGGGTGACGATCGCGTGTGTCACGCTCCTGCTCACGGTATGTGCGGGGATCTATGCGTTCAGCGCCACGCCAGTTTATCAGGCTGATGCCCTGATACAGGTTGAAGCGAAGCAGAATAACTCACTGCTCAAGAACCTGACTCCGTTCGGGCCCGATCTCTCACCTGACGTCGCGCCGGAACTTTTACTCCTTAAATCACGGATGATCCTGGGAGAAACCATCGATCAATTAGGGTTGACGTACTACGTCAGGCGGCGCGTGTTTCCCGTCATCGGGCCTTTGTTAGAATACGTGCAGGGACGTAAATCCGCTGAAATAACGATTGGCGCGCTGACTATTCCCCTTCTGGAAGGTAAGCCACAAACGCTTTTACTCACCGTACGGGAAAAAGGGCGATATCGTCTTGAGGGAAAAACGCTTGAAGCAGACGGCATCGTGGGGAAAACGCTGCTTAAAAATGGATTATCGCTTCTGGTGACATCCCTCAGCGCAGAACCAGGCACCCAATTTACCCTCGAAACCGTCTCAAGGCTTGACGCCATCAACGCCATTCAGAACAGGCTTACGGTTGTCGAGTCGGCGAAACAAAGCGGTATGATCTCATTAACGTTAATGGGTGAAGACCCCGCCAGGATCGCCACGGTACTTAATACCATTACTGAAAATTTTCTCAGCCAGAATATTGCGCGCCAGGAAGCGAAAGATTCCCGCAGCCTCACGTTCTTACAGGAGCAATTACCTAAGATCAGCCGGGAGCTGGATGAAGCCGAAGCGAGACTGAATGCCTACAGAGAGCAACGCGATTCTGTCGACTTATCTCTGGAGGCTAAGTCAGTGCTTGATCAGGTGGTTAACGTGGAAAACCAGCTTAACGAGCTGACGTTTCGCGAAGCAGAAGTTTCCCAGCTTTTCAAAAAAGACCATCCCACCTACCGTGCCTTGCGGGAGAAGAAACAAACGCTTGAGCGGGAGCGTGCGCGCCTGAACAATCGCGTCTCATCCATGCCTTCCACGCAGCAGGAAATCTTACGCCTGAGTCGTGACGTTGAATCCGGGCGTACCATATATCTGCAGCTGCTGACGCGTCAGCAAGAGCTGAGTATATCGCGCTCCAGCGCTATCGGGAACGTGCGGATCATTGACCCCGCCATGACGCAGCCAGAGCCGATCAAACCGCGCAAAGCACTCATTATCGTACTGGGCATGCTGATCGGGTTGATGCTTTCTGCCGGAATGGTTTTAGTGCGCTCAGCCTTTAATCGGGGCATAACCTCGTCTGAACAACTGGAAGCGCAGGGGATACCGCTTCTGGCGACGCTTCCGCGCTCGGTATGGCTCTGGAAAAAAACGCACCTGCGCAGGAAAACCCTGTTTGCTTCCCGATGGAAGCACAGGACGTCGAATGTTCCTTTTTTGCCCGTTGACCGCCCGGCAGATATGTTTGTCGAGGCGGTGCGCGGGCTGCGCACCAGTCTGCATTTTACCATGATGGATGCCACAAACCGGATCGTCGTAGTGTCTGGCCCCACGCAGGACTGCGGAAAGACGCTGGTCAGTACTTCACTGGCGTCGATTGCCGCTCAGGCCGGACAGCGAGTGCTGTTTATTGACGCTGATATGCGCAAGGGATATGTCCACAATGTTTTCCAACTGCGCAATCATCGGGGATTATCCTGCGTGCTCGGAGGAGCCGTTGAGTGGCAGGAGGCGGTTCAACGCGTTGAAAAAGGCGGTTTTGATGTATTGACCTGCGGACCCCAACCTTCACATCCCGTTGAGCTGCTCATGAGTGAACGCTTCCAGGCCGTAATGTCGCAGATAGACAAACTGTATGACATCGTGATTGTCGACACCCCACCCGTGCTTGCCGTAACGGATGCCTTGCTGATAACCAGAGCAGCGGCTACCACGCTTCTGGTCGCCCGCTTTGGTAAAACCAGCGTCAAGGAGATCGAGAACTGCCTGAAACGTCTGCAGCAGATGGGTGTGCAGGTGAATGGCGCGATCCTCAATGATATCGTGAAATCGGCTGCGCTCTATTACAACTCGGGATATAGCCATTACGACTACGGTTATACCCAGGAATAAACCTGACGCGACATTTCTTTACAGCGTGATGGCGTATTGCCCGTTAAGATGACCTTCGTTAAAACATGAGGTCACAATGGATAACCGCAAAAACAGTCGACTGCGCCGCTGGGTGCGGGAAGGGATCATATTCGTTCTGCTGACGCTGGCCGTAGTGTGGGGAGTTGATCGGTACCGAAAACCGACACTCCCCGCCAGTTTTAGTGCAACACCGATGCAGAGCATCGACGGCAATATTCACGATATCGTGGCGCTGAGCCAGGAACGCCCGCTGCTGATTTACGTCTGGGCCACCTGGTGCAGTATATGCCGTTACACGACGCCTTCGGTCAATAAACTGGCGAAAGAGGGGGGCAACGTCGTAAGCATTGCCATGCGTTCCGGCGATAACGCAAAGCTTGCGCGCTGGGTTGAAAAGAAACAGCTGAAAATGCCGGTGATCAACGATGAAAACGGTGCGTTGTCGCAGCAGTGGCAGGTGAGCGTAACGCCGACGCTGGTCATTGTGTCGAAGGGTAATGTGGTCAGCACCACGACGGGCTGGACGAGTTACTGGGGATTAAAATTAAGGATGTGGTGGGCAGGCGTATAAAAATAACCCCTCTCCCGGCGGAAGAGGGGTGTTGTATTACTTAGCCAGAACTTCCTGCGCGGTGCGCTCAACCAGAGACAGCAGGATTTTAATATCTTCCAGCGTCACGGTTGGGTTCAGCAGCGTCAGCTTCAGGCAGGTGACGCCGTTGTGCTCGGTCACACCAACGTTCGCACGGCCGGATTCCAGCAGCGCATCACCAATTTTCTGGTTCAGCAGGGCGATGCCCGCGTCATCCATCTGCACCTTTCCGCGGAAGCGGAACAGAACGCTTGCCAGCTGTGGCTGCATAACCAGTTCCAGAGCAGGCTGCTCTTTCACGTAGGCTGCAACCTGCTGCGCCAGGGTCACGCCGTGGTCGATGATCGCCGCGTATTGCTCCTGACCCAGCGCTTCCAGGCTCATCCACAGCTTCAGCGCGTCAAAACGACGGGTGGTCTGCAGAGATTTGGACACCAGGTTAGGCACGCCGGCTTCTTCGTCGAATTCGGAGTTCAGGTAGGCCGCCTGATAGCGCATCAGCTCATAGTGACGCGCTTCTTTCAGCAGGAACGCGCCGCAGCTGATGGTCTGGAAGAACTGCTTGTGGAAGTCCAGGGTGACGGAATCCACCAGCTCGATGCCGTCCAGGTAGTGACGATACTGCTCAGACATCAGCAGCGCGCCGCCCCAGGCCGCATCAACGTGTACCCAGATGTTCTGCTTCGCGGCCAGCTCTGCAATCGCACGCAGCGGGTCGATAGCACCGGCATCGGTGGTGCCTGCCGTTGCGACGATCGCCAGAATCTGCTCGCCGTTCGCGTTGCACTGTTCGATTTTCACCGCCAGATCGGTCAGATCCATGCGGGAGAATTCGTCCGTTTTCACCTGCACGACGGACTGGTAGCCGAGACCCATCAGCGCCATGTTTTTCTGCACGGAGAAGTGTGCGTTTTCAGAGCACAGTACGCGAATTTTGCGCAAATCGCCGACCAGGCCGTCCTGCTGAACGGAGTGACCCTGACGCGCGAAGAACGCATCGCGAGCCAGCATCAGGCCCATCAGGTTGCTCTGGGTGCCGCCGCTGGTGAAGACACCTGCGTCGCCGGCCTGATAACCCACGCGGGTACGCAGCCACTCGATCAGCTTGATCTCGATAATGGTTGCGGACGGGCTTTGATCCCAAGAGTCCATACTCTGGTTAGTGGCGTTGATCAGCACTTCCGCCGCCTGGCTTACGACCAGGCTTGGGCAGTGCAGGTGCGCCACACACTGCGGGTGATGAACGGACAAGCTGTCTTTCAGGAAGAACTCCACGGCGCGTTCAATCGCCGCTTCGTTGCCCAGCCCTTTCGGGTTGAAATCCAGCTTAATACGGTCGCGCAGCTCTGCGACCGTTTTGCCCTGGTACATCTCAGGCTGTTTCAGCCACTGCATCACAGCCTGAGTGCTTTGTTCGATCGCCTGCTGGTAAGCTTCAATGCTCTGCGCAGAGGAGAACAAAATTGGGTTTGAATCAGACATCGTAATCAATTACTCCGGTTACGCCGGGCGAACGCCCGCAGCAAGCAGTGCCTGCTCAAATTTATCCAGGAAGATTTTCAGCTCTTCGTCGCTGATCAGCAGAGACGGCAGCAGACGCAGAACGATACCGTTACGGCCACCGCGCTCCAGAATCAGACCGGCTTCGAAGCACTTCTTCTGAATCAGTGCAGACAGCTCGCCGTCGCCCGGGAAGCAGCCCATGTGGTCAGCGGCTTCGTGTGGCTTAACGATCTCAATACCGATCATCATGCCCAGACCGCGCACGTGGCCGATAACAGGATAGCGTTTCGCCATCTCTTTCAGCTGGCCTTTCAGCCATTCGCCCTGAGCGGCAACTTTGCCCGCGATGTTCTGATCTTTCAGGATTTTCAGCGTCGTCAGGCCGGTCGCCATCGCCAGCTGGTTACCGCGGAAGGTACCGGTGTGGTGGCCTGGCGCCCATGCGTCGAACTGCTTTTTGATACCGAGCACGGCCAGCGGCAGACCGCCACCTACGGCTTTAGACATCACGATAATGTCTGGCTCAATGCCCGCGTGTTCGAAGGCGAAGAATTTACCGGTACGGGCAAAGCCAGCCTGAACTTCGTCGAGGATCAGCAGAATGCCGTGTTCCTGAGTCACTTTACGGATGCGCTGCAGCCACTCAGCCGGAGCCGGGTTCACGCCGCCTTCGCCCTGAACGGCTTCCAGAATCACCGCAGCAGGTTTACGCACGCCGCTTTCAACGTCGTTGATCAGGTTATCGAAGTAGTACGTCAGCGCTTTCACGCCCGCTTCACCACCGATACCCAGCGGGCAACGGTACTCGTGCGGGTAAGGCATGAACTGCACTTCTGGCATCATACCGTCAACCGCTTCTTTCGGAGACAGGTTGCCGGTCACGGACAGCGCGCCGTGGGTCATACCGTGGTAACCACCAGAGAAGCTGATGATACCGCTACGACCGGTCACTTTTTTCGCCAGCTTCAGCGCCGCTTCAACGGCGTCAGCACCGGATGGACCGGTGAACTGCAGGCAGTACTCTTTGCCCTGACCAGGCAGCAGAGAGAGCAGGTATTCAGAAAACGCGTCTTTCAGAGGCGTAGTCAGATCCAGGGTATGTAACGGCAAGCCGCTGGTAATGACATTTTGGATGCTTTTCAGCACATCAGGATGGTTATGGCCAAGCGCAAGGGTCCCCGCGCCTGCTAAACAGTCAAGGTATTCTTTATTATCTGCATCGGTGATCCACACGCCTTCTGCTTTAGTAATGGCTAAAGGCAGTTTGCGCGGATAACTCCTGACGTTAGATTCAAACTCGGCCTGACGGGCCAGATAGGTTTCGTTGCTTTTGTGGGCATCTACGGTGTCAATACGGACTTTATCCGTCATCATATCACTCCTACAACCGCCGCTTCGTTATGAGCCACGATTGAATAAAAAGTTAAAAAACAGATGGGGGCCTGAAAAAAACGCCGCCAATATAGAGCCTTTTGCCACGGGGCTCAATGGTTAATTTGTTTACTGTTTTGTGACATGGCGCTCAGGGGAGGGAATATCCCCTTTTTAAGAAAGAAAATTGCACTTTATGGTAAAGAAAAACAGACTGTTACGTGTGTTCTGCCTTGACTGTAAATTCATAAAAAAGAGTGTGACAAATCGTGCCATTCGCTGACCGAAAAGGAGGCAGACTGCCTCCTTGTTCGCTTTATTTCTGCGACACCTGCAAAATGCCGTGGTTACGCCCCGTCGTCTTATTCCAGGACGCCGCCGTAATGCCGTTCTCATCAAGGCTTAGCGATATAACAAAACCATTACCGTGAATCTCATAGAAATGAGCATTCAGACGTTTCACGGTGGCCTTTTTGCCGTTAATGGTGGCGTTAAAAAAGCCATTTGAAATCGTGGCGTTAACCGCATCCGATGTAAAAGTGGCTTCACGCAAAGGGTCGTGGCCCGCAGCAGTTGTGTGCTGCGCCGCATTTTGGGCTTTTGTTTTGTGGATATCACAAGAGCCGTCATTCGCGTTCATCTCAGTACATCCTGAACGCTCTAATTGAGCACGATAGTGCGCGTTAATCGCATGAGCCGGTGTTGTCGCTACCGTTAACATCAGTGCAATCCATATTAATTGAGTTTTCATAGCTAAACTTTTGTCCACCTTATAAAACGCACAGATAATAGGAGACGTACATCATGCCGATCCAAATACCGACGCCAATGAGCATCAGATACAGGGTCGCTGAAATAATGATATGTCTGAGCATGTTTTTTCTGTCATCGCTATTCTTGCCGGAGGCAAGCAGGTTATTAACTTAATGGTGTAAGTTAATAATGCTTAAGTTGTATTTCGTTAAAAGCCCATTCCGACGCCAACTGACGCTCCCATATTATTGGCGGTATCATCAGAGAAGCTCACTTTCGCGATCACATGTGAACTAAAGTTAACGGATGCCCCAACGGCAAGGGCGCTTTCACTATTGTATGTGGCTCCGCCAGCAGAGAACATAACATGCTGATTCGTTTGTACCTGCGGTAATCCTGCCATCGCCATGGCACCTGAAATGCCGGCATTAGCTTGCTTCTTATTATTATCTACTTCATCGTGCAGTGATTTAAATTGCTGGTTGGTATTATTATTCATTGCCTGTAACGTCTGTTTCGTTGCCAGCAGATCCTGAGCGGTAGCGGTAACCGCCTGGGTATTATTAGCCACTTTAGTTTGTGTTGCTGCGTCTACCTGCATGTGCGTCACGGTGGTCGTCACGCCATCTTTACCATCTTTGCCATCTACGCCGTTAGTGGGTTTAGGAGCACTTTCCAGGCTATCAAGACGGTTATCTTGCACTTTGTTAACGTTTTCCATATTGATAATTTCTGTGCCGTTCGTCATAACGCCCTGTAAAGCCGCATCGCTTTTTTGATTGGCGGTATCTGCAAGCGCACCAGCAAGCAAGGCTTTTTGGTAAGCGTCATTTGTGGCTTGCTCAATAACCAAAACACCTAATTTAGTGGATTGAAGGTCGCTATCCACCTGCGTTAAGCGATTTTCAGTTGAGAGATCGCGAGCAATGCTATCGACCCTGTTTTGCGTAATTTGGTCTTGATGGTCATTCACAATATCTGTGATTGATGCGTCATCCCAAACGGCAGCAGCAGCGTTGGTAATATTCATGGCGCTACCGGCGACCACCCCAAATATAAAAACAGAAATAACAGATTTATTGAAAATTTTCATTCGAAGGACTCACATCATTAACGTATTAAAAAACAAAATTAATCAGAACAGTTTTGGCTTTAGTGGCATGTGGATATCTGTATTTCCGTATGTCAAAACAGAATATTCAATGCCCGGACCTTTTTTAGTGGCGTGAATAAACTATCGATTAAACCCAAATTGATGATTTTGATCTAAATCATAAATGATATGAATAAATGAAAGGGCAGGATGCGGTATCGAGGAGGTTTATTTAATGTATACATTAACTTATGGATTATGCGATAAATCAAGGGAAGCGTTAAGCTATTGATCAAAGTACAAATGTTTAATAGAGTTAAATAAATTAATACTGTCTTATTCTTTCATGCGAAAGAAGTTTATCTATCTTATAAAGGCGGAATGAGCACGTAATAAAAAATAAAAACAATAGTCTCAGCAAAAGTACGTAATAAAGTTTTTCAATAACGCATTAACAATTACTGAACCAGAATTAACTAAAGCGTAATAAATGTTGGCAAATGACGGGAAAGAGCGCCTGGAGATTTCCGCTGTGACAAACGGTGTGATAAATCGAAACTCCTTGCGCCTGGCCTGGGGGCGCGGTTACACTACATAACGTTAATGAGTTTTATAACTCACTGTTTTAAAAGTATTTTGACTCGGGGTGCCCTTCTTTGTGAAGGCTGAGAAATACCCGTATTACCTGATCTGGATAATGCCAGCGTAGGGAAGTCAGATGCCTTCCCGGTCATCGCTTCTTCACGCAAGGCAGGAGCGAACCCATGCAGCCTGACCAGCTCGATTTAAACGTTTTACACCACTTCCGAACCCGTTCTCCGCTGACCCACTGTATGACTAACGATGTCGTA
The DNA here is from genome assembly GCF_014930495.1 of Enterobacter cloacae complex sp. S3. Lineage (NCBI taxonomy): Bacteria > Pseudomonadati > Pseudomonadota > Gammaproteobacteria > Enterobacterales > Enterobacteriaceae > Enterobacter > Enterobacter cloacae complex sp. S3. The sequence goes on from NZ_JADBRD010000008.1 coordinate 67,151, forward strand.
CAGACCTTTACGGCCAACGTTTTGCTGGCGCTTGGCGCATCACCCGCGATGGTGATTGAGGCCGAAGAGGCTGAACAGTTTGCCGGCATCGCCGATGCGCTGCTGATTAACGTTGGCACGCTGACCTCACCGCGTGCCCAGTCGATGCGTCGGGCAATAGAAAGCGCGGTGGCGGCAGGCAAGCCCTGGACGCTGGACCCGGTTGCTGCGGGCGCCCTGACGTTCCGCACCCGTTTTTGCCATCAAATCCTTGCCCTGAAACCGGCCGCCATTCGCGGCAATGCCTCCGAGATTCTGGCCCTTGCCGGAATGAGCGCGGGCGGGCGCGGCGTCGATACAACCGATACCGCAGCCAGCGCGGTGCCCGCTGCACAGGCGCTGGCGCGCCAGACCAATGCCGTTGTGGTCGTCACCGGTGAGGTGGATTACATCACTGACGGGCAACGCACCCGCACGGTAACGGGCGGCGATCCGTTGATGACGCGCGAAGTGGGAACGGGATGCGCGCTTTCTGCCGTTGTGGCGGCGAGCTGCTCGCTGCCGGGCGACCGGATGGATAACGTCGCTGCCGCCTGCGGATGGATGAAGCGGGCCGGAACGGTGGCCGTTGCGCAGTCACGTGGGCCTGGCAGTTTTGCCAGCGCGTTTCTGGATGCGCTCTATACGCTGGAGGAGCAGGCATGAAGCGGATTAACGCCCTGACCATTGCCGGCACCGATCCCAGCGGCGGCGCGGGTATCCAGGCCGATCTCAAAACCTTCTCGGCCCTTGGCGCGTACGGCTGCTCGGTCATTACCGCGCTGGTGGCGCAAAACACGCGCGGCGTTCAGTCGGTCTACCGTATCGAGCCGGATTTTGTTGCCGCGCAGCTGGATTCAGTGTTCAGCGATGTGCGCATCGATACCACCAAGATCGGCATGCTGGCGGAGACGGATATTGTGGAGGCGGTGGCCGAGCGGCTTAAACGCTATCAGGTGCAAAACGTGGTGCTGGATACCGTCATGCTGGCAAAAAGCGGCGACCCGCTGCTCTCCACCTCCGCCGTGGAGACGCTGCGTACAAAGTTACTGCCGCAGGTGGCGCTTATCACGCCCAATCTGCCGGAAGCCGCCGCGCTGTTAGGCACATCGCATGCGCAAACTGAACGCGAGATGAAAGCGCAGGGAAACGCGCTGCTGGCGATGGGCTGCGGGGCGGTTCTGATGAAGGGCGGTCATCTGGATGATGCTGAAAGCCCGGACTGGCTCTTTACCCGCGACGGCGAAGTACGCTTTACCGCGCCGCGCGTGCAGACCAAAAACACCCACGGCACGGGCTGTACGCTCTCCGCCGCGCTGGCGGCGCTGCGCCCGCGGCATGAAGGCTGGGCCGATACGGTGTGCGAAGCGAAAACCTGGCTCTCGGCGGCGCTGGCAAAAGCCGATACTCTGGAAGTGGGTCACGGTATTGGGCCGGTTCATCATTTTCATGCATGGTGGTAACCCAGTATACTGGCAGGAAACACCACGCCTGAGAAAACAGAGATGGAACAAGCGCATACCCGGTTAATCGCTCAACTGAATGAACGGATCGCCGCGCCTGACAACACGCCGCTGTACCTGAAATTTGCCGAAACGGTAAAAAACGCGGTGCGCAGCGGGGTGCTGGAGCACGGGAATATTTTGCCCGGCGAGCGCGATCTGAGCCAGTTAACCGGGGTGTCGCGCATCACCGTGCGAAAGGCGATGCAGGCGCTCGAGGAAGAGGGCGTGGTCACCCGCTCCCGTGGCTATGGTACCCAAATCAACAATATCTTTGAATATTCGCTGAAAGAGGCGCGCGGTTTTTCCCAGCAGGTAGTGCTGCGCGGCCAAAAGCCTAATACGCTGTGGGTCAACAAGCGGGTGGTGAAATGCCCGGAAGAGGTCGCAAACCATCTGTCGGTCCCTCCGGACAGCGAGGTCTTTTTGCTCAAGCGCATTCGCTATGTGGATGACGATGCGGTGTCGATTGAAGAGTCCTGGGTGCCGGTTGGCCTCATTCCCGATCCGGATGCGATTGGCATTTCGCTGTACGATTACTTCCGTAGTCAGAATATTTTCCCGCAGCGCACCCGTTCACGGGTTAGCGCCCGCATGCCGGACAGCGAGTTTCAGGCGCACATTAAGATGGACGAAAAAATACCGGTGCTGGTGATCAAGCAGGTCGCGCTTGACCAACAGCACCGGCCGATTGAGTACAGCATCAGCTACTGTCGCAGCGATCTATACGTCTTTGTGTGCGAGGAGTAGCGCCTCGCGAGTCGGGGCGCAGTCCCCGCCGCGGTGGCTGACTACCCAGGACGCCACGGCATTCCCCAGCAGAACGGCGTCTGCCAGTGGCCATCCCGCCGCCAGCCCGGCAAGCGTGCCGCCCGCGTGGCTGTCGCCAGCGCCAATGGTGTCCACAACCGTCGCCGGGAACGCCGGAACAACGCCCGCATCGTCGCCGTCATACCACGCGGCACCGTCTTTATCATGACGCACAATCAGCGCGGCGCCGAAGCGCTGCTGCCACTCCGCACCCAGGTTGTCAGCCGCTACGCCCAGTCGTTCGGCTGCGATCTCTGCTTCCTGACGATTAAGCGACACGATCGGCCTGCAGGCCATAATCCGCGCCATCAGAGCGTCGGGAATATCCGCGATGCGGGGGCCGAAATCGATAAAGGCCGTCACGTCCTGTAATCCCTCCAGCCAGCGTGTCAGCAGTTCGCCGCACGGCGAGGCGAGCTGATAGCCGGATAAATAGACCAGGCTGTTCGACGGGATGTTAAGCACATCAAGCCAGCGCTGCTGCCACTGGTTCTCCACGCCGCTAAAGGACATAAAGGTGCGCTCGCCGTCTGGCTCCACCAGCGCCAGGCACCAGCCGTTGTCGCCGGTTTCGGCCTCGATGGCGCTGTGCAGATCCTGCTTCGCCATCGCGTTGCGGATAATATCCGCCCAGACGCCGTGGCCGACGGGCAGGGCGTTTTGCGACGCAATGCCGAGCCGCTTCAGGGCAATCGCAATGTTCAGCGCGCAGCCGCCGATATTCACGCCCTGCTGTTTGAGCTCGATATCGCACCCGCGCCAGGGCAGGGCGTAGGCGTCGGCGATGACGTCAATCACCGCCGCGCCCAGCACCGTTACCGGCCGCGCGGCGTGCAGGGTGTCGAGACGTTGGGCAAACGAATTCATACGCCCTCCCTTTGCTCCCGGTAGTGCAGCAGTTTCGCGCAATAGTGGTCGAAATCGAGCCGGTTTACGGCGTCGAGCTCGGCCTTCAGCGCCGGGTCAATCGCCTGCACGCCGTGGAGCGCGCCACAGATGGCCGTCGCCATCGCTCCAATGGTGTCGGTATCGCCGCCCAGGTTGGCGCATAAAATGGCGCAACGGTTTGGGTCGGTTCCCGCCAGTTCGACCATCGCAATGGCCGCCGGAACGGACTCAATGGTGCTGGTTCCGGCCCCCACGAGCTGGTACACCTGCTCGCTGGCGGACTCAACCCCGTTGGCTTCCCGCACGGTCTTAAGCGCCAGCTCAATACGTGCCGCCAGCGACGCGCTGAAGGTGGTGGTTTTCGCCTCCTGCGCATAGCGGGCGATACCCGGCAGCGCATCGACGATGTTCTGCCAGCTTTCGCCGTCGATAGCGCGTGAAACCGCCCAGGCAATCACCACCGCGCCGGCAATGGCGAGGTCGGATTTATGGGTCGGGCTGGAGGCCAGCGCCACCTGCTCAACAAAGTGTTCCAGACGCGTGGCCGGGAGCAGGCAGCCCAGCGGGGAGGCGCGCATCGCTGCCCCGTTAGTCACGCCGTTGTTGTCCAGTTCGCTAACCGGCTTGCCGTCGCGAATCGCGTTAAGCGCGATTTTGGAGGTCGGGCCGAGCACGTTCTTATTAAACGCGTCGAAATCGAGCGCCCAGCGCAGAATATGCTTGCCGATAACGTCCGCGTTAATCTCCCCGTCGCACTCGATGAGCGCGTCCGCCAGGCACAGCGCCATTGAGGTATCGTCGGTGAACTCTGCCTGTTTGAAATAGCAGGCCGCATTATTCTCTGCCGGGCCGGGTAAAAAGCGGTCGATCCAGCCGAAGTGCGCCTTGACGCGCTTTCTCGGCCACAGCTCCGACGGCATGCCCATCGCATCCCCTAACGCCTGCCCGTAAAGGGCACCGAGAACACGTTCTTGTTTCATTTAACTTCCCCTTGTGTCAGCGCGGCATCGCCATCAACCACCGCAATGGCGGCGATCTCTTTATCCGATTCGCGGAAAAACAGCATAAACAGCACGGCAATCACGGCAATCATGATTGCACCAAACGTCCACATTCCGGCCCAGTTGAAGGTCAGCCCATTCACCGGCTCTTTGTATGCGAACATTTTTTCCATCATCACGCCGCCCAGGCGGTAACCCAGCAGGCTACCAAAGCCCTGACAGCACAGCGTAATCAGGCCCTGCGCGGCGGTGCGCATGTGCACCGGCGCTTTTTTGTCCACGTAGATGTACGCGGTGACGTAATAGAAGTCGTAGCTCACGCCGTGCAGCAGAATGCCGAGGAACAGCAGGGCGTAGGTGAAGTACTGTTCCGCTCCACCGTAAACAAAGAACCCGTAGCGGATGGCGGCGGTAATCAGGCCCAGCAGTAAGACCTTCTTAATACCAAAGCGTTTGGTAAAGAACGGCAGGGCAAGCATAAAGAAGATTTCGGAGAACTGGCCGAGCGTCATCCAGCCGGTGGCGTTTTTCATCCCCACTTCGGTGAGATAGCCGTTGGCGAAGATGTAATAGAAGGCCAGCGGCATGGCGAACAGGAACGAGCAGAAGAAGAATACCAGGAAGTTTCTGTCGCGCAGCAGGATTAACGCGTCCAGCCCGAGCATCACTTTGAAATCCAGCTTGCCGGTACTTTTCGGCGGCGTATTCGGCAGGAACAGGGCAAACACGCCGAGCAGGGCGGAGCTGGCTGCCGTCATCAGCAGCGGGATATTGGTATCGGAAATATCGCTGTAGCCCAGCATCTGCGGCAGGAATCCGCACGCCAGCCCGGAGGCGATCCAGCCGATGGTACCCATCACGCGGATGCGCGGGAAATCGGCCTCAACGTCGTCCACGTTGGCAAAGGCGATACTGTTGGTCAGCGCGATGGTCGGCATATAGGTCAGGGAGTAAACCAGCAGCAGCGGGAAGAAGGTGCTGAACTGGGTTTGCTGCGCGGCGAAGTACATCAGAATGGCTCCGGCGAACATCAGCACTGACAGCACTTTCTGCGCGGCGAAGAAGCGGTCCGTCAGCGAGCCGACCAGAATCGGCGAGAGGATCGCGGCAATGGCGGTACAGGCGTAAGACCAGCCGATTTCCCCGGCGGTAAAACCGCTTTTGCTCAGCCACAGCCACAGCGGCACAAACCACGCGCCCCAGATAAACCATTCAACAAACATCATGAATGACAGTTGGACTTTCGTTTTCATTTTTTAATCCTGCATGTCAGAGAGGGTACGCCTTTAACATACCACTCAATAATACCTTTTAAATACCTTTGTGGCGATTGTTTGATCAATGTAACAGTTTTGTTGTACACGAATCGAGCCAGCAGATTGTGCTGAAAAAAAAAGCAAAGAGTGGAAAATCTGTTAAGTCGGTACCAGGCTTAGTCTGCCCATAAAAGATGGGACTGGATAAACACACACCGACACGACGTCGGACTTACGGGAGTATCACATGACTGATATTGCGCAGTTGCTTGGCAAAGACGCCGACAGCCTTTTACAGCATCGTTGTATGACCATTCCAGCCGACCAGCTGTATCTGCCTGGTCACGACTACGTTGACCGCGTGATGATCGATAACAACCGTCCGCCTGCGGTCCTGCGAAATATGCAGACGCTTTACAACACCGGGCGGCTCGGCGGCACCGGGTATCTCTCTATTCTGCCGGTGGACCAGGGCGTGGAACACTCTGCGGGCGCCTCTTTTGCGGCGAACCCGCTCTACTTCGATCCGAAGAACATTGTTGAGCTGGCGATTGAAGCGGGCTGTAACTGCGTGGCGTCCACCTACGGCGTGCTGGCCTCGGTTTCGCGTCGCTATGCCCACCGCATTCCGTTCCTTGTGAAGCTGAACCATAACGAAACTCTTAGCTACCCAACCGAATATGACCAGACCCTCTACGCGAGCGTCGAGCAGGCGTTCAACATGGGCGCGGTGGCGGTAGGGGCGACGATTTACTTCGGCTCCGAACAGTCCCGTCGTCAGATTGAAGAGATCTCCGCGGCGTTTGAGCGCGCGCACGAGCTGGGCATGGTCACCGTGCTGTGGGCATATCTGCGCAACAGCGCGTTCAAGAAAGACGGCGTGGATTACCATGTATCCGCCGACCTGACCGGGCAGGCGAACCACCTGGCGGCGACCATCGGCGCGGATATCGTGAAGCAGAAAATGGCCGAGAATAATGGCGGCTACAAAGCGGTGAACTTTGGCTACACCGATGACCGCGTTTACAGCAAGCTGACCAGCGATAACCCGATCGACCTGGTGCGCTACCAGCTGGCGAACTGCTACATGGGCCGCGCGGGGCTGATCAACTCCGGCGGCGCGGCGGGCGGTGATACCGACCTGTCAGACGCGGTGCGTACGGCGGTGATCAACAAACGCGCGGGCGGCATGGGGCTGATCCTTGGCCGTAAGGCGTTTAAGAAATCGATGGCCGACGGCGTGAAGCTGATCAATGCGGTTCAGGACGTCTATCTGGACAGCAAAGTCACGATTGCCTGACGGCTCCATCTCCCTCTCCCCGGTGGGAGAGGGTTGGGTGAGGGCATCATTGCTCACCGTGTGATACATCAGCGCAAAAGCACGCAGTCCGGCGGCAGCCTGCACTGCAGCGCGCCGGGCAATACCTCAATGCGGAACTGCGTTCCGCTCAGCGGCTCTCCGTCGAGGTTAAAGGTCATCCCGTGCGGCGCATTCACTTCAAACCACGCCGATTTCCCGGCGATGATATTTGGACTCTCTTCCGGCTGCGTCAGCGTGGTAAACAGCGCGGGCAGCAGGCCGTCGCCCGTGAAAATACGCAGCTGGAGCTGACCGTCATTAATCAGCGCCTCCGGGCAGAGCTGCTGTCCGCCGCCCGCCTGACGCCCGTTGCCAATCCCAATCACCAGCGCATCACCCTGCCACTGAAAATCCTCGCCGCGAATTTCGCAGCGGTCAGGCTTGAGGGTGTCCATGCGCATCAGGCCGTGGATCAGGTATGACACACCGCCCAGCGCCGCCTTCAGCTTTTCCGGCGTTTCGCTGGTGATGCGCGTGCCAAACCCGCCCGTCGCCATATTGATAAAGCAGGTTTTATCATTCACCTGCGCAATATCCACAGCGGTGGCCTTGCCGAGGATCGCCAGCTGGAGCGCTTTCTCCAGCTCTTCCGGGATCCCGGCGCTGGTGGCAAAATCATTGGCGGTGCCGAGCGGTAAAATACCCATCACCGGCCGGTTTGCCGGGGGCAGGTCGATAAGCGCTGACGCAATCTCATTGATGGTGCCATCGCCGCCGCCGGAAATGATGGTGCTGACGCCAAGCCCGAGGGCTTCATTGATATAGCGTGCCGCGTCGCCTTTTTCCCACGTCACCCTGACGTGAATGCGCGCGCCATCGTCACGCAAACCCTGAATTGCCTGACGCAACAGATCGTTGCCCGCGCTTTTGCCATTGAGAATCAATAAACTGTCTGGATAGGTTGCCATCCGCGCTGCTCCCTTTTTTAGCGTTAGTAAGAGTGTATAGCAGAGAGGAAAAAAGCGGGTAAGAACAGGATGAAAGGAACAAAATATGCCCGAAAGCGCGTTACACTCCAGCGATGATAGTAACGTAATCACAGGAAAGTGATGATGAATAAAATTTTGGTAAGCGCGTGCCTGATGGGCTTTAAGGTTCGTTATAACGGAAGTGAAAAAGCGCGAATGAACGAGCTGCTCGCTCGCTGGCAGCAGGAAAAGCGTCTGGTGATCCACTGCCCTGAACTTGCGGCCGGGATGCCTGTCCCTCGTCCTCCGGCAGAGATTATGTCCGCTGATGGCAAAGACGTAATGCAAGGGCAAGCCAGAATTAGTGAAAATACAGGGCAGGATGTGACTGAGCAGTATCAGCTTGCAGCCTGGCTCGCGCTACGCGCTGCTCAGGAGTCGGAGTGTAGCGCAGCGCTATTAACCGATGGCAGCCCCACGTGCGGCAGTCAGTTTATTTATGACGGATCTTTTCGCGGGATCCATAAAGCGGGGATGGGTGTGGCTGCATCGTTGCTCGCAGAGCATGGGATAGCCGTGTTCTCTGAGGGGCAAATCGACGAGCTTATTGCCTGGGTTGAGGAGAGAGAAGGCAAAAAATAAGCCCGCGTAAGGGAGATTACGCAGGCTAAGGAGGTGGTTCCTGGTACAGCTAGCATTTATGGGTTATGTTTTTCAGCGGGGGGATAATACCCGTATTGAACGAAGCGGTATGTGATCCGATTCTAAGAATTATCCCAGCGCGAAAAAATTTCCCTGATTAACTATTTGCCGTGCGGGTTTCGGGTGCTTTCACCGTTGAAGTTACGCATCAGCAGCGCAAACTTCAGCTCCACCTCTTCCGGAACCGGCAGCCAGACGGTATGCCCGTCGCCCGGCGCCACGTCAATCGCCTCGCCTTTGCCGTTTTCCAGATGCTCCAGCGTAAAGTTCATGTTGCCCTGCGGGGTCATCAGCTCCAGGCTGTCGCCTTTGGTGAACTTGTTTTTCACCGCGACGGCCGCCAGCGCGCCTTTGCGCTCGCCGGTAAAGTCACCGACAAACTGCTGGCGCTCGGAAACGGAGTAGCCGTGCTCGTAGTTCTGGTAGTCATCGTGAGTATGACGACGCAGGAAGCCCTCGGTATAGCCGCGGTGCGCCAGGCCTTCCAGGGTTTCCAGCAGGCTGGTATCGAACGGTTTACCTGCCGCCGCGTCGTCGATGGCTTTGCGGTACACCTGTGCGGTACGCGCGCAGTAGTAATAGGATTTGGTGCGGCCTTCGATCTTCAGGGAGTGCACGCCCATCTGGGTCAGACGCTCAACATGGGCGATGGCGCGCAGATCTTTCGAGTTCATGATGTAGGTGCCGTGCTCGTCTTCAAAGGCGGTCATGTACTCGCCCGGACGTTTGGCTTCTTCAATCATAAACACGCTGTCGGTTGGCGCGCCGATGCCCAGCGTCGGCTCAACGTTGGTTACCGGAATAGGCTCGTGCTTGTGCACGATATTACCGACGTCATCCTCTTTGCCTTCCTGGACGTTATATTCCCAGCGGCAGGCGTTGGTGCAGGTGCCCTGGTTCGGGTCGCGCTTGTTGATATAGCCGGAGAGCAGGCAGCGGCCGGAGTAGGCCATGCACAGCGCGCCGTGAACGAAGATTTCGATTTCCATATCCGGCACCTGGGTGCGGATCTCTTCGATCTCTTCCAGAGACAGTTCGCGGGACAGGATGACGCGGGTCAGCCCCATCTGCTTCCAGAACTTCACCGTCGCCCAGTTGACGGCGTTAGCCTGGACGGAGAGGTGAATATCCATCTCCGGGAAGTTCTCCCGAACCAGCATGATTAAACCCGGGTCCGACATGATCAGCGCGTCCGGCCCCATATCCACCACCGGCTTCAGGTCACGGATGAACGTTTTCAGCTTGGCGTTGTGCGGCGCGATGTTCACGACCACGTAGAATTTTTTGCCCAGGGCATGCGCTTCGTTGATGCCGAGTTGCAGGTTCTCGTGGTTGAATTCGTTGTTGCGCACGCGCAGCGAGTAGCGCGGCTGGCCCGCATAAACGGCGTCGGCACCATAGGCGAAAGCGTAACGCATATTTTGCAGCGTTCCCGCCGGGGAAAGGAGTTCCGGTTTAAACATGTTTGTTCTCGTTCTGATGACAGGTCAGATCCGCGTGCACCAGGTGCAGCGGTAAGGGGAGATCCCCCACTTTAAGGGCGGGCATTGTAGCGCTGCGGGGCAGGGAGGTAAAGCGTCGAGTCGTATCACCGCCCATCCGGCGTGTACGCATATTTTTAGGTATTGTCTTTACCATCTGGCTTGAAAGACCGAGGCAATGCCGTTTCCCGCTTTCAGTACAATCGTGGACTGAACGTCATTGCTTTTGCTTAATTCGAATCAACCAGATACAGGAAAACTAACTGATATTGAGATCGTGTATAACTTTTGAGCGTCATCAAGTCGTCTGTTCAGGAACCTATCTGAATACGTAGCTTGATTAATGAAGAGAAAAAGACGGAATCTGTTTATGAACCGTTACCATTTGTCAGGGGAAGAGTATGGCGAGGCTGGATTTCTGTGAACTTGCTTCTGCAAGCGCAGATACTGCAGATAGCGACCAATTTGAGAAGTTCGCAAAAATATTCATGGAAAAAATTTTGGGAGGGATTGTAACTAAAGGCCCAAGCCGGGGGGCGGATGGTGGCATAGATATACGGGTTGAGTTTGATATTGCCGGATGTCGAATTGCCAAACTTGTTAGCTGCAAACACTACGCTCCTTCTAAAAAGTCCGTTGGTCGCAGTGATGAAGAGGACATTCAGGACAGACTTGCTGAATTTGAATGTGATGAGTTTGTTGGATTTTATTCCACCATTGCATCGTCCGGACTTGAGCAAAAACTGGAGCGACTGAAAGCTAAAAAAGGGATTTTGTACCAGATTTATAATTCAGAGGATATTGAAACCTTATTACTGGAAAATCATGCGGGCTTTCAGTTAGCAAAGCGTTTTTTTCCTCGTTCAGTACAAAATATATTACCACAATTTATTGCTCTACTGCCCACCTTCACATCCTGTGACGCAGTGCGTCATTCTTCAGGTTGGATAGTCCCGGATGTTTATAGTGACTACGAGCCACGGGTCTACGCCTGTAATGCTAATTTAGCTGCACAGTATGCAAATGAGAAGGCGATGAATGATATCCATGAACCTATGTTCTTGCAGGCATGGAAAGATGCCGTTCATATGTTTTCAGATTATTTCATTATCCCTGCTGCCGGTATTAACAGTGTAAGCAATATTAATGAATTACCACCGGACTGGGATACTTCAGACGATATAATAAATTTATCCGCCGGGAAACGATGGGCACTTTTGGCTATCTGGAGTTTTTTTGATGATAAAAAGGTTAATGCTATTTTGAAGAAAATGCATAAACATCCTTCTCAGCAAGATTTGAACGTTATTAGCTTCGCTTTCCTGGCGATGATAACTGGCACCGAGCGTCGCGATGTATTAGCGCGACTTTTTGCTTATGCTACACCTTTTCGTTCCTGGTAAGGCCACAGTTTTAATGTCTGGAGTCTCTGCCCCGCAGTGCTGCGGGGCAATATTCTCACATTATCCTGCACGCATCCGCTTCCCAGCGATACCCCACGCCGTACACCGCGCGGATAAACGACTGCTCGGCGTCCAGCGCCTCCAGCTTGCGGCGCAGGTTTTTGATGTGGCTGTCGATGGTGCGGTCGGTCACGACGCGGTAATCGTCATACAGGTGGTTCAGCAGCTGTTCGCGGGAGAACACTTTTCCCGGCTCGTGGGAGAGGGTTTTCAGCAGGCGGAACTCCGCAGGCGTCAGGTCCAGCAGCTTGCTGCGCCAGCTCGCCTGGAAGCGGCTTTCGTCGACAATCAGCGGGCTTCCGGCATCGAGCACCTGAAGCTCGCGCTGCGGCCTGCAGCGGCGCAGAATGGTTTTCACGCGGGCGACCACTTCACGCGGGCTGTAGGGCTTGCAGATGTAATCGTCCGCGCCAATTTCGAGCCCCAGCAGGCGGTCAATCTCTTCAATTTTGGCGGTGACCATGACGATCGGCACGTCGGAGAAGCGACGAATTTCCCGGCACAGGGTCAGTCCGTCAACGCCCGGCAGCATTAAATCCAGCAGGATCAGATCCGGCGGGGTCTGGCGCACGTATGCCAGCACTTTATCGCCGTGGCTGATCAGCGATGGAGCGTAGCTGGCCGCACGTAAATAGTCGATCAGCAGCTGCCCAAGCTTCGGCTCGTCTTCCACAATCAAAATGCGCGGCGTGTTTTCGTCAATCGGTAACTCGGTCATACTTCTCTCGATAAATCCCGTTCCAGAGGTAACTCTACTGTAATGCTAACCCCGCCAAAAGGCGAATGGGCGGCGCGGATCGTGCCATTATGCGCCTCGACGATGTTAACGCAAATCGCCAGCCCCAGTCCGGAACCGCCGCTGGCGCGGTTACGGGAGCCTTCGGTACGGTAGAAACGTTCAAACAGTTTTTCCAGCTGCGCGTCCTGCACGCCGGGGGCGGAGTCCGCGAAGGTGAGGGCAAAGCGCCCGTTTTCCTGCCTGCCGGAGATATGCAGCCCGCCGCCGCTGTCGGTGTAGCGCAGGCTGTTTTCCAGCAGGTTATTGAACAGCTGCATCAGCCGGTCTTTGTCGCCGAATACCACCGCGCTGTCCGGCAGGGAGAGATCGATTTTCAGGTTGCGGCTGGCAAACCGCTCGCGGAAGGCGCCGCTGATCACTTCCAGAATGTTAATCACGTCCACCGGCGCTTTCTGGTAGGCCAGCGCGCCTTCGTCGGACATGGAGAGCTGGTGGAGATCGTCCACCAGCTTGGTGAGCGTGCCCACCTCCGCCTGCAGAGAGGCCACCGATTCAGGCGTAAACTGGCGCACGCCGTCCTGGATGGCCTCTAGCTCGCCGCGCAGCACCGCCAGCGGCGTGCGCAGCTCGTGGGAGATATCGGCCATAAAGTCGCGGCGCATCTGCTGGTTCTTCTCCAGCGTGCTGGCAAGCTGGTTAAAATCCTGCGCCAGCTTGCCCAGTTCGTCCTGGCTGCGGGTATCGACGCGGGTGGTAAAATCCCCGGCGGCCAGCTTGTGCGTGCCTTCCACCAGTCTTTTCACCGGGGCGAGCAGACCGCGCGCCAGCGGGAAGGTGGCGAGCGCGGCGAGCAGGGTGGAGAGGGCGACAATCAGCCAGCTTGTCCGGCGCTGCTGGCGGTCAAAGTTGATGTCGGTATTGCGCGTCAGGCGCTCCACCGGGGAGGCGATAACCCAGCCGACCGTCGCGTTGTTGACTTTGATCGCCCGACGGGTGCCGTCCGGCGGTATCGGCGCGCGCGGACCCACCAGCGTGCGCATGTCCTGGTCAATCACCCAGAACTGGGTGCGCCAGCCGTGCGGCGGCATGCCCGGCCCCGGGCGATCGTCACCGGTATCGTGCTCCAGCGAGCGCAGGATCTGGAAAATAAAGCGGTCATTATTGCGCAGAAAACGCCAGTTGCCGTGCTGGGCGTACTGTTCACTCAGCGCATCGCTTAAGCCCTGTAAACGCTGTTCATTGCCATGCTTGATGTAATCAATAAAACCGCGCTCAAAGCTGATCCGCACCGCCCAGTGCATGGTGATCAGCAGGACGATACAGGTGGCAAATATCGCCACGAAGAGCTTGCCGGTAATGCCCGGACGCCAGAATTTCATGAGCCACTCCTTTTGCCGCGCCTAATCACGACGTTCTTGCTGGTATCATCCGGCACTCTGGCGAAGATGAAAGCGGGCAGGGCGATGATGACCGCCATGCTTAAATAGGTATACAAAAAGACCTGATGCGCCACCGGCGTGTCGACGCTGAGATGGTGCTGGCCGTACATGCCGAGCAGTAAACCCGCGATGGTCACCCCGACGCTCATCGAGAGCTGCATGATCATCGACAGCAGGCTATTGCCGCTGCTCGCCAGATCGTCCGGCAGGTCCTTCAGCGTCAGGGTATTCATCGACGAGAAGCGCATGGAGTTGACGATCCCCTGGCAGAACAGCACCAGCGGCAGAACGTAGTACCAGCCCATCAGCGCCACGGCCATAAACAGCAGGCTCACCAGCGCCAGCCCCAGCGTGGCGGTCACCAGCACGTGACGATAACCAAAGCGGTTCACCACCTGCACCACGATGCGCTTCATTCCCATGCTGCCGAGCACCATCGGGATCATCATCAGGCCCGCGTGGAACGGCGAAAATCCCATTCCGATTTGCAGGAAAACGGGCGTCATAAACGGCAGCATGCCGCTGCCGACGCGACCGGCGAAGCTGCCGAACAGGCCAAGGCGATAGGTGGGGTTTTTAAACAAATTCAGGCTGAACAGCGCCTTATCGTTACCTCTGGCATGCCGCAGATACCACAGTATGGCGGTGATGCCGATAACGACCAGCATCCCCAGCGCCAGGGGCGAAATCCCCAGCCCTTTTTGCCCGTCGAGCGCCAGGGTAAGCGTGGCCATGCCCGCCGCCAGCAGGATAAAGCCGAAGAAATCAAAGCGCCGCGTCTGCATTTTGTAGTTCGGCATCAGCGTCAGGGTGGCGATGGCGCCGATGATGCCAACAGGAAGATTGATTAAGAAGATCCAGTGCCAGGAGGCGTACTCCACCAGAATGCCGCCGAGCGCCGGGCCCAGCAGCGGCCCCACCTGACCGGGTAACGTCACAAAGGTCATCGCCGCCATGTACTGCTCGCGCGGCACGATCTTCATCACCGTTAGCCGCCCGACGGGCACCATCATCGCCCCGCCGACGCCCTGCAGCACGCGTGCCATCACCAGCTGGTCGAGGGTGTTGGCCTGGGCGCAAAACAGCGAGCCGGTGGTAAACAGCACGATGGCGGTAAAGAAGATATTGCGCACGCCCACTTTGTCCGCCAGCCAGCCGCTGGCTGGCAGCATGACGGCTACCGTCAGCACGTAGGAGACAATCACCATATGCATATGCAGCGGGCTCTCCCCCAGGCTTTTAGCCATAGAGGGGAGGGCAGTGTTGACGATGGTCGTATCCAGCGACTGCATAAAGAAGCCGAAAGCGACTATCCATAGCTGCCAGCGAACGTTAGCGGGAAGATCGGTCATTTACTCGGTCACCGTGGTTCTGTTTTTACGCGAAAAGCGCAGCCGCAGGCGGTCGAAGAACAGATAGACTACCGGCGTGGTGTAGAGCGTTAGCAGCTGGCTCATGACCAGGCCGCCGACGATGGTGATCCCCAGCGGCTGGCGCAGCTCTGAGCCGTCGCCGCCCGAGATAACCAGCGGCAGCGCGCCAAACAGCGCCGCCAGGGTGGTCATCATGATCGGACGAAAACGCAGCAGGCAGGCCTGGAAGATGGCCTCTTCCGGCGACAGATTGCCGTTGCGCTGGGCGTCCAGGGCGAAATCCACCATCATGATCGCGTTTTTCTTCACGATGCCGATCAACAGCATGATCCCAATGAGCGCGATCAGGCTGAACGGCGCGCCGAACAGCGCCAGCGCAAGCAGCGCCCCCACGCCCGCCGACGGCAGCGTCGAGAGAATGGTCAGCGGGTGAACGTAGCTCTCGTACAGCACGCCCAGCACAATATAAACCGTGGCGATGGCGGCCAGAATCAAAATCACCTGCGAGTTCATCGTCTCCTGGAACACCTGCGCGGTGCCGGCAAAGCTGCCGCGCACGGTGGACGGCACGCCAAGCTGCGTCATCGCGCGGTTGATTGCGTCGCTGGCTTCAGAAAGCGACGAACCGGCGGGCAGGTTAAAGGAGATGGTCGACGCCGCCGAAAGCCCCTGATGGTTCACCGACAGCGGCGCGTTGGCAGGCTGCCCGCTGGCAAAATAGGAGAGCGGAATCGCCTTGCCGTCGTTGTTAATCACAAACATTTTGTCCAGGGCGCTGATGTCCTGGGTGTAGCGCGGGTCAACCTCCATCACCACCTTGTACTGGTTCATCGGCTGGTAGATGGTGGAGATCTCGCGCTGGCCGAAGGCGTTGTTCAGCAGGCTGTTGGCGGCCTCAACGTTAATGCCCAGACGCGACATGGTTTCGCGGTCGTAGGTCAGGGCCATCTCGGCGCCGTTGTCCTGCTGATCGGAGTTGACGTCCGCCAGCTCCGGCAGGGCGGCCAGCGCCTTGCGGATCTTCGGCTCCCACTCGCGCAGGGCGGCTAAATCGTCCGAGAGCAACGTGTACTGATAGCTGGCGTTCGCCTGACGGCCGCCGACGCGGATATCCTGAACGGCCATCAAAAACAGGTTTGCCCCCGGCTCTTTGGCGAGCTTCACCCGCAGGCGGTCAATCACCTGCTGGGCGGTTTCGTTGCGCTCGCCGCGCGGTTTCAGGGTAATAAACATCATCCCGCTGTTAACGCGTGACCCGCCAGTAAAGCCGGTGACGTTATCCACGGCTTTGTCTTCACGAATGATCTTCATAAAGTCCTGCAGCTTGCCGCGCATCGCCTGGAACGAAATGCTCTGGTCCGCCTGAATCCCTCCCATCAGCACGCCGGTGTCCTGCTCCGGGAAGAAGGTTTTCGGGATGGTGATGTACATCCAGACGTTCAGCCCAATGGTGGCGATAAGCACCAGGCCGACCAGCCGGGTATGGTTCAGCACCCACTTCAGCGATTTGCCGTAGCCTTCCTGCATCGCCATCAGGAGGCGACCAAAGCCTTTGCGGCGCGGCTGCGAATGGGGCTTGCTGCGCTTGAGCATCCAGCCGCACATCATTGGCGTCAGCGTTAAGGAGATCGCCAGCGAAATCCCGATGGCGACGGAGAGGGTGACGGCGAACTCGCGCAGCAGCCGGCCCGGCAGCCCGCCCATCAGCAGCAGCGGCAGGAATACCGCCACCAGCGACAGGCTCATGGAGAGCACCGTAAAGCCCACCTCGCGCGTGCCCTGCAGCGCGGCCTGCAGCGGCTTCACGCCCGCTTCCAGGTGGCGGGAAATGTTTTCCAGCACCACGATGGCGTCATCCACCACGAAGCCCGTCGCTATCGTCAGGGCCATCAGCGACAGGTTGTTGAGGCTAAACCCGCACAGGTACATGGCGGCAAAGGTACCGATCAGCGAGACCGGCACGGCCACCGCCGGGATAAGCGTCGCGCGACCGGATCGCAGGAACAGGAAGACCACCAGGATCACCAGCGCGACGGAGATAATCAGCGTTTGCTCCACCTCTTCAAGCGAGGCGCGAATGGTCGGGGAGCGATCCTGGGCAATTTGCAGATCGATTGCTGCCGGGATGGTCTCCTGCAGGTCCGGAAGACGGGCGCGAATGCTGTTCACCGTCTCAATAATGTTCGCTTCCGGCAGCTTGCGGATCATCAGCAGAATGGCCGGCTTCGCGTTGGTCATCCCGGCGTTACGCACGTCCTGCACCGAGTCGGTGACGCTGGCAACGTCGCTCAAGCGCACCGCCGCGCCGTTGTTGTAGTGAATTATGAGCGGCTGATATTCCGCGGCGGTTTTCAGCTCGTCGTTGGTGTGGATCTGCCAGCGGTGGCTGCCGTCCTCAATCGCCCCTTGCGGCTTGCGGACGTTGGCCGTGCTGATGGCGGAGCGCACGTCATCCAGCGACACGCCCTGGTTGAACAGCGCCTGCGGGTTTAGGCCCACGCGCACGGCGGGCAGGGAACTTCCGCCGACGCTCACGTCACCGACGCCGTTAATTTGTGAGATTGTCTGCGCCAGCTGGGTAGACGCAAAGTCGTAAAGCTGCCCCTGCGAGTACGTATCGGAGGTCAGCGTCAGGATCATGATCGGCGCATCGGACGGGTTGGCCTTGCGGTAGGTTGGGCGGCTCGGCATCCCGCTCGGCAGCAGGCTTTGTGCGGCGTTGATGGCCGCCTGCACGTCGCGCGCCGCACCGTTAATATCCCGGTCGAAGCTGAACTCCAGAATGATGCGCGTGCTGCCCAGCGAGCTGCTGGAGGTCATCTCGTTGACCCCCGCAATCCGCCCGAGCGAGCGCTCCAGCGGCGTGGCAACCGACGAGGCCATGGTCTCCGGTGACGCGCCCGGCAGCGAGGCGCTGACCATGATCACCGGAAAATCCACCTGCGGCAGCGGCGCCACCGGCAGCAGCCGGAAGCCCAGCACGCCGCAGAGGGTAATGGCGAGCGAGATTAAAATCGTCGCCACCGGGCGATAAATGAAGAGGGCGAAAAACTTCACTTATGCCTCCTCTTCACGTTTCGGGAAGCGGCTTTTGGTCCACAGCGCCAGGCGGTCAAACAGCAGGTAGATAACCGGCGTAGTGAAGAGCGTTAGCACCTGGCTTACCAGCAGACCGCCGACCATGCCGATACCCAGCGGACGGCGCAGCTCCGCGCCGACGCCGGTGCTGAGCATCAGCGGCAGCGCGCCCAGCAGGGCGGCCAGCGTGGTCATCAGGATCGGACGGAAACGCAGCAGACAGGCCTGGAAGATGGCGTCGCGCGGCGACATGCCCTGCTCGCGCTCGGCGGCCAGGGCAAAGTCGATCATCATGATGGCGTTCTTCTTCACGATCCCGATAAGCAGGATAATGCCGATGATGGCAATGACGTCCAGCTCGCTGCCCGCCAGCATCAGTGCAAGCAGCGCCCCCACGCCCGCCGTCGGCAGGGTAGAGAGGATGGTGATCGGGTGGATAAAGCTTTCGTACAGCACGCCGAGCACGATGTACATCGCCACGACCGCCGCGACGATAAGCCAGATGGTGTTACCCAGCGCGGCCTGAAACGCCAGCGTGCTGCCCTGGAACTGGGTCTGAATATCGGACGGGAAGCTGAGCTCTTTTTCAGCAGCCTGAATGGCCTCCACCGCTTCGCCGAGAGAATAATTGTCCGGCACGTTGAAGGAGATGGTGGTGGACGGGAACTGATCCAGATGGTTAATCGACAGCGGGGTATAGCGTTCTTCCACCGTGGCGATAGCGCTCAGCGGCACAATGCCGCCGTCTTTGCTGGTCAGGCGCACCGAGTCCAGCCCCGCCAGTCCGGGCGTATTCTCCGTGTTGTGCTCCAGCACCACGCGATACTGGTTCGCCTGGGTGTAGATGGTGGAGATCAGGCGCTGACCAAAGGCGTTATAGAGCGCGTTGTCCACGTCCGACATGGTAATGCCCAGACGGCTGGCGGTATCGCGGTTGACGTTCACGTATGCCGCCAGCCCTTTGTCCTGCCAGTCGCTGCTGACGTCGGCGAGCTGCGGCAGGGTGTTAAGCTTATTCACCAGCTGCGGCACCCAGGTGCTGAGCGCGTCCAGCGAGGTGGCCTGAAGCGTGAACTGGTACTGCGTGCGGCTGACCTGGGTATCAATGGTCAAATCCTGAATCGGCTGCAGGTAAAGCTCAACGCCCGGCACGCGCGCGACGGCGTTTTGCAGACGCTCAATGACGGCGTTGACGCGATCGTCGCGTTCATCCAGCGGCTTGAGGTTGATCTGCAGACGCGCGCTGTTGAGTGACGGGTTGGTGCCGTCGACGCCCACGTAGGAGGTCAGGCTCTCGACCGCCGGATCCTTCATGACGATCTCAGACACCTGCTGCTGGCGCTGGGCCATACTGGCGAAGGAGACCGACTGCGGGGCCTGAAGCGTGCCCTGAATAATGCCGTTGTCCTGAATCGGGAAGAAGCCTTTCGGAATGAAAATCCACAGCATCACGCTGAGCGCCAGGGTTCCCAGCGCCACGCCGAGCGTGGCCCACGGATGGTTCAGAACTTTCGCCAGCACGTGGCCGTAGGCGGCAATAATCCGCTCGAACATGCGCTCGGAGGCGCGCGAGAATCGGTTTTGCTTGCGCAGGGACTCGTGGCTCAGCATACGGGCGCACATCATCGGCGTCAGGGTCAGCGACACCACGGCGGAGATCAAAATGGCGACCGCCAGCGTCACGGCAAACTCGCGGAACAGACGCCCGACGATATCGCCCATAAACAGCAGCGGGATCAGCACCGCAATCAGCGAGAAGGTCAGCGAGATAATGGTAAAGCCGATTTCGCCCGCGCCCTTCAGCGCCGCCGCCAGCGGCTTTTCGCCTTTCTCGATATAGCGCGAAATGTTCTCGATAACGACGATGGCGTCATCCACCACGAACCCGGTGGCGATGGTGAGCGCCATCAGCGTCAGGTTGTTAATCGAAAAATCGAGGAACACCATCACCGCAAAGGTCCCGACCAGCGAGAGCGGCACGGCGACGGCGGGAATAATGGTGGCCGGAACGTTACGCAGGAACAGATAGATGATCATGACGACCAGCGCAATCGCCAGCATCAGCTCAAACTGGGTGTCGGTAACCGACGCGCGAATGTTGGTGGTACGGTCGGAAAGCACCTTCACGCTGACCGATTTCGGCAGGCTTTCGATCAGCTGCGGCAGCATGGTGCGGATGCTGTCGGCGGTTTCGATGATGTTAGCGCCCGGCTGGCGCTGCACGTTCATCACGATCGCCTGCTGCCTGTTGGCCCAGGCGCCGAGCCAGCTGTTTTCGGCACCTTGCTCCACGGTCGCCACGTCGCCCAGACGCACCGGAGCGCCGTTCTGGTAAGCAATAATCAGCTGACGGTATTCATCGGCGGACTGCATCTGATCGTTGGCAGAGAGCGTCACGGCGCGGGTGGGGCCGTCCAGCGAGCCTTTTGCCGAGTTAACGTTGGCGCTGCTGATGGCGGTGCGGATGGTTTCGCTGGTCAGGCCCAGCGCGGCAATCGCCTGCGCGTTCAGCTTCACGCGCACGGCGGGGCGCTGGCCGCCCGCCAGCGTGACGAGGCCGACGCCGGAGACCTGTGAAATTTTCTGCGCCACGCGCGTTTCGACCATGTCTTCCACCTGGGTCATCGGCATGGCGGAGGAGGTGACGGCCAGCGTCATGATCGGCGGATCCGCCGGGTTCACCTTGCTGTAGACCGGCGGGTTGGGCAGGTCGGACGGCAGCAGGTTGGTGGCGGCGTTGATGGCGGCCTGCACCTCCTGCTCGGCGACGTCCAGCGACAGCGTCAGCTGGAACTGCAGCGTCACGACGGATGCCCCGCCGGAACTCTGGGAGGACATCTGTTTTAGCCCGGACATCTGGCCGAACTGGCGCTCCAGCGGAGCGGTAATGGCGGACGTCACCACGTCCGGGCTGGCCCCTGGATAGAGTGTGACAACCTGAATCGTTGGGTAATCCACCTCCGGCAGCGCCGACACGGGCAGGAAGCGATAGCCGATAATCCCGGCGAGCAGGATCGCTACCATCAGCAGCGTGGTGGCGACAGGACGGAGGATAAACAGGCGTGACGGCCCGCCTGTAGAGCCTGGGGGCATCACCTGCATCAGGATTTCGCTCCCTGTTTCGCAGGTTCAACCACTTCCACTTTGGCCCCTTCGGTCAGACGGTCAATGCCGTCGGTGACCACGCGGTCGCCTGCGGAAAGGCCTGCGGCGATGACCACCGTCTGGCTGTCCTGGATACCGGTTTTCACCAGGTGCTTGCTGACCTTATTGTCGCCGTTAAGTACCCAGACGAAATTACCTTCGTTACCCATCTGCAGCGCAGCGGTGGGGATCACCACCGCGTTCTCTTCGGTGGCGACCAGCATGCGCGCGTTGACGAACTGGTTCGGGAAGAGGGCATCGTCCTGATTGTTAAAGCGCGCCTTCAGCTTGATGGTGCCGGTGGTGGTGTCGATCTGATTATCCAGGCTGAGCAGGGAACCTTCGCTCAGCTTCTGCCTGTTGCTGCGGTCCCAGGCTTCCACCACCAGCCCCTTTCCGGATTTTTGCGCCTGCACCACGGTCGCGATTTCGCTTTCCGGCAGGGTAAAGACTAAATCAATCGGGTGAGTCTGGGTGATCACCACGATGCCCGTGGTGTCGCCGCTGGAGATCTGGTTGCCGATATCGACCTGCTTCAGGCCCACGCGCCCGTCAATCGGCGCGGTGATGCGGCTCCAGTCCAGCTGCAGCTGTGCGCTGGCCACGGCGGCCTCGTCGGCTTTGATGGTGCCCTGCGTTTCGCTGACCAGCGACTGCTGGGTGTCCAGCTCCTGACGAGACACGAGGTTGGTTTTCACCAGCTGCTGGTAGCGCGCTAAATCGCGACGGGCGTTAGCGAGCGTGGCTTTGTCCTTCGCGAGCTGCCCCTGCGCCTGGGCGAGGGCGACCTTAAACTGGCTCGGGTCGATTTCCGCCAGCAGATCGCCCGCTTTGACCTGCTGACCTTCCTGGAAGTGAATGGCCTGAAGCTGACCGTCGACGCGGCTGCGTACCGTCACGGTGTTGGCGGCAGTAATGGTCCCAAGGCCCGTTAGATAGCGAGGAACGGCTTTATTCACTGCCGTCGCCGCCTGTACCGGCGCCAGCGCGCCGCCGCGCATGCCGTGACGCCCTCCGCCTGCCGGGCGCTGTGCCTGACTATTGGCATCAGCGGGGGCTGCGGAGTTCGCGGATTGACTGTGCCAGTACCAGGCGGCGGCAAGGACCACCACAATGATGCCAGCGGCGATTGCCCAGCGGGATTTGTTACTGCCTTTCATCGTTGTACGTTCTCATCCTGAAGACTTCGGGGAATGATACTAGTTTAGTCAGCTAACACAGCGGAAAAATGGAGGAAATATGGAAGACTGTCAGGAATGGTCTGAATGGAGGTAAACGCAAAACGGCAACATCCGTTGCCGTTTTTGGTGTTTTCTCCCTCTCCCTGTGGGAGAGGGCACCAGACCGCACCGCAACAACGCTAGCTAAACATCACCTGCGCCCAGCGCGCCAGACCAGCGGTAACGGAGCCAAAGTCATCGCCACCGGCAATCGGAATGCCCGGCAGCTGTTCCGCCAGTGCTTTCTTGATCAGCGGCGAACGGGCGCTACCCCCGGTCAGGTAGATAACGTCCGGCTTCTCTTTACCGTTCTCCAGCGCCAGCTGCACCTGCTCCAGAATACGCTGTAGCGGCTGCGCGAGGGCCGTCTCCAGCCCGTCCTGCGAAATCGCGGTGGCCAGATTGTCGCTGATAAACGGCAAGGAGACCGCATGCTCGGTACGATCGGAAAGGGCAATTTTGCTCTCTTCGGCAGTACGCACCACGCGGTAGCTCAGGCGCTGACGCCACACTTTATACAGCAGGGCAACTTTTTCGGCGTCCTGCGCGTCGCGCACCAGATCGTTCAGGAAGCGGCCGTTCGCGGTGCTGTAAAAATCACTCTGCGCAGGTACGTCGTTAATGGCAATCGCGTTCCACCACGGCAGGATCGGCAGGGCGATGCCTTTTTCCGTCTGACCGCCCATGCCGAGCAGCGGCATCAGGCTCTTGAATGCCAGCGCGATATCGAGATCGTTACCGCCTACGCGGCAGCCGCTGTGCCCGAGCAGGCTATTTTCGCGATCGCGACGGTTATGCCACTGCGGTCCCATCAGCAGCAGCGAGCAGTCCGTTGTGCCGCCGCCGATATCCACGACTAATACGCGCTTCTCTTCCGTCAGCGTGGCTTCAAAATCCAGCCCCGCGGCAACCGGCTCATACTGGAACACCACGTCGCGGAAGCCTGCCCGGTGCGCCGCGCGTTCAAGGATCCCCTGCGCCTGCTGGTTGGCCTCATCGCCGCCCAGCCCCTGGAAGTTGATCGGGCGGCCAATGACCGCCTGGGTAATCGCATCGGAGACCTGTGTCTGCGCCTGAGTGCGAATATGCAGCATCATCGCGCACACCAGGTCTTCGAACATCGCCACCTGCTGCGGCTTCAGGCCGCTGGCGCCGAGGAAGGATTTTGGCGACTTAACGAAGTAAACTTCTTCAGGATCTTCAATGTAGTGCCCGAGCGAAGAGAGGCCGAACTGCACGCTGGAGGGCGTAACGTCGATGTCTTCCTCGCGGTTAAAGCTGACCGCCCGGCGCAGCAGCGCCTGGGTCTCCGCCGCCGTGGCCGGAACCTGATGGTGGCGGAACAGCCATTCGCTTACCGCTTCACGCGTCGGCGCGCAGAGCATTGAGGGCAGCAGCGTGCTCTCTTTTTCCATTTTCAGGAGCTGTGGCTGCCCGTTTTGCATAATCGCAACCGAGCAGTTTGCCGTACCGTAGTCGAATCCAATAAACACGATAAATCCCCATGCCAGTGAGAAGGGGCGAGACTTTAACGAAATGTCTTCATGGCGACAACAGGAATATGAAAGCAAGGCAATACAAGGTCTTTCCGTTTATGCTGATATACCCGTCATACTTCAAGTTGCAGGTGTGTTGGCTGCGCTCGCTCACCCCAGTCACATAGTTATCTATGCTCCTGGGGATTCGCTCTCTTGCCGCCTTCCTGCAACTCGAATTATTTAGGGTATAAGAATGAAAAAGGAGCAACGATGTACACCCTGAACTGGCAACCCCCTTACGACTGGCAGTGGATGTTTGGCTTTCTTGGCGCGCGTGCGGTGACGGGCATTGAAACCGTCACGCACGACTACTACGAGCGCAGTTTTGCCTGCGAAGGGTATCAGGGGATATTTCGCGTGACGCCGGATATCGCTACCCATACGCTGAACGTGACGCTCAGTCCGGGGTTAATCCCGGTTGCGCAGACGTGCCTTGAACGCATCGAACGCCTGTTCGATCTCACCTGTAACCCGCAGCACATTGCGGATACGCTGGGCGATCTCGGCGCTGCCCGGCCAGGCTTGCGTTTGCCGGGGGCGATGGATGCGTACGAGCAGGGCGTCCGGGCGATCCTCGGGCAGCTGGTGAGCGTGGCGATGGCGGCGAAACTGACGTCGCGCGTGGTGGCGCTGTGCGGTGAGCCGATCGCGGAGTGTCCGGGGTATCTCTGTTTCCCCACGCCGGACGCGCTGGCGGCAGCGGACGCGCTAGCGCTGAAAGCGTTGGGCATGCCGGTAAAACGCGCGGAGTCGTTAATTCATCTGGCGCAGTCGGTCATCGACGGGACGTTTCCGCTTTTCCCACCCGAGAATATTGAGGCCGGGATGAAGGCGCTACAGCAGCGGCCGGGGATAGGGCGCTGGACGGCAAACTACCTGGCCCTGCGCGGCTGGCAGGCGAAAGATGTCTTTCTGCCTGATGATTATCTGATTAAGCAACGCTTTGCCGGGATGCCGCCCGCGCAAATTCGTCGTTATGCCGAACGCTGGCAGCCGTGGCGCTCTTACGCGCTGCTGCACATCTGGTATACCGACGGCTGGACGCCATCAGTTGATGGCGAAATAGCTGGTGTTGAGCAGTAGATCCAGCGGCTGCGGCTCGGCGATGGTGTCGCCATAGATGAAATCAATGCCGATGCCGGAGAGCGTATCCATCATGATGGGCTGATTGCACGGACCCGCGATGGTTTTCATCCCCAGACGCTGGGCGTGGCCCTGAACAATGGTCACCATCATCTCGTCCATCAGGTTGCCATACACGTTGCTTACCACCTCTGCGTCCAGCATCAGATAGTCGGCCATATTGGCGGTCAGGTGGGTGAAGACGTTCATGTCGCGGCCCACCTGGCTGAAGATCACGCGGCAGCCCGCCTGGCGAAGCTTTTGCAGACTCCGCTGCAGGTTTTTATCCGGGCTGCACACCACGTCGGCAGAGATGACCAGATGCAGGAGACGGCCCGGCATGGGGCTTTTATCCAGCAGGTCGAGAAGCTCATCGACCAGCGTTACGCTGGCTAAACCGGCCTCAGAAAGCGGCAGCGCCACCCCCATGCCTTTACTGGCGACCTGTGCGGCAGAGGCGCGGAAAAACTCATTAAAAATACGTCTGTCGAGGGCGTGCAAAAGCTCAGGCTCGGCCAGACCCGAGCGGAAGGCATGCTCTTCCTGGACTTCGCCCTGGCTGGTCCACAGGCGTAACGACAGCAGCCAGAAATTACTGCTTTCCGGGATACGCGGGGAAGCGACGCTGCGGGCGATCATCATCAGGTGATTGTCTTTAATCATGTGCCACTGTTCATCAAGCGACATCATGCTGCGCGTGTTGTGATCCCGCTCCTGCTGGGGTTCGTAAACCGTCACCATGCCGCGCCCGCTGTTTTTCGAGGCATAACAGGCTATATCGGCCTGCGACATCACCTCCGACGCCTGATGGTTATTTTCATCAATCAGCGTGATGCCTGCGCTGGCGCCGATCCGGTGCAGGCGGCCTTCCCACATAAAGTGATAGTCATTGATCGTGTGGATCAGGCGCCCGGCGATATAGCGCGCGCTTTCAATATTGCAGTCCGGCAGCAGTAACCCGAACTCATCTCCGCCCAGACGCGCCAGCACGTCGCTGGAGCGGAGCATGGTCAACATCAGGGAAGAGAGCTCCCGCAGTAGGGCATCCCCCGCCGCATGGCCTGCCGTGTCGTTGACGGCTTTGAAGCGATCGAGATCGATAAAGACCAGAGCATGACGCTGGCGCGTTTCGCGAACGGTCTGCAGGAGCCGTTTAAGATGATTTTCGAAGCTGACCCGGTTTGCCAGATGGGTCAGGGCATCGTGGGAGGCGCTGTAGCTCAGCTGGCGCAGCATTTTGCGCGACTCGGTCACGTCCTGAATCACGATAACCGAGCCAATATTCTGCCCGTCCAGCGTGCTGAGCGGCGTAATGCTGTAGTGAATATCAAAATTACCGCCGGTACGGCAGTTCAGCACCACGTCCTGATCGATATCGGAACGGGACATATCGCCGCTGTGAATATTCTCCATCAGCGGCCCTTTTTCACCAAAGGTGATGTGCAACACCTTGAGGATCGGCTGGCCGATAGCCTCGGTCTGCAGCCAGCCGCTCATTTTCTCGGCCACCGGGTTCATGAAGGTGACGTTCATGTTGATATCGGTACACAGCACCGCTTCACCGATAGAATCGAGGGTGATGTGCAGACGCTCTTTTTCCTGGAAGAGGGCCTCGTTGAGCTGCTTCACCTCGGTCATGTCCATGTTGATCCCGAGCAGCCGTTCGACTTCACCCTGCTTATTGAGCACCCGGTTCGCCAGGGAGCGAATGTGGCGCACGCCTTCCTTCACGCGGATGCGGAATTCCAGCTTAAACGGCAGACGGGAAATCAGCGAGTCCCGCAGCACCTGCTCAGCGTGGGCACGATCTTCCGGCAGCATCGTGTCATGCCAGAGCTGCCAGGTAGGCTTGATGTGCGGCGGGATTTCATACAGCTCAAACATCCGCTTGTCCCAGCTGATAATGTCTGGCTCCAGATCCCACTCCCAGATGCCGATACCGCCCGCTTCGTTAGCCAGCGTAATGCGCTCCATCAGGCGTTTGTTGACCCACTCGGTCTGCTTCAGGTCGTTAATGTCTTCAATCTGGGCGATAAAATAGAGCGGCGAGCCGTCGGCATGGCGCACGACGGAGACGGCAAGGAGCGCCCAGACCACTTCCCCGTCGCGGGTGTAATAGCGCTTCTCGAGGGTATAGGTATTGATGTCACCGTTGACCAGCTGTTCGAGCTGTTCCAGGTCGGTGTGCAGATCTTCCGGCCAGGTGAGCTGCTGGAAGGTCAGCGACTGAAGCTCCGTCTGGCTGTAACCGAGGAAATTGCACAGCGCCTTGTTAGCCTGCAGCCATTTGCCCTCAATGCTGACCAGCGCCATACCGATAGCGGAATACTCCATCGCATTGCGGAAACGCTCCTCGCTTTCGGTGATGTGTTTGCGCTCGGCGCGGAAGGCATACATCACCATGGTCATCACGTTGGCAGGCAGGAGCAGCATCAGGAACGGCAGCCAGGGGGCGTTCAGCATCGCCCCGACGTGCTGGGTTGTCAGCGCCACAGGGTTTTGGGCAATCATCAGCGACACAACCATCACGGTGACCAGAAACACCAGGAACGCTTCCATTCGCGGCAAGCGCACGGCGCTCCACATAAGCAAAACGATTACGCAGGTGAAAGGCCACGGCAGCCAGGTGATGGCTGCCCAGCTGAGGGCCAGCGTTACGGCCAGCGTGGTCAGGGTTTCCAGCAGCAGTCTCGGGTCACGGTGGCGCAGCAGATAATGCGGTTTAAACAACAGCCCCAACGGAACCACCGCCAGCGCGCCGATGGCTTCGGACAACACCCAGACGAAGAAATTACGCAGGGGTTCAGGGCCGGGAGCCAGCAGGGACACCAGCAAGCCGCCCACCAGCGGCGGGATCACCGCGCTGCCGATGGCCACGCGGATCCAGTCATTCAGATTCTGCAGCGGGTTGTACCACGGGAGCAATTTGCGCAGCAATAGCGCACCGGTAAAGGCTTCAACCACGTTAATCGAGGTGTAGGTGAGGCTTATCGATCCCCACGAAAACAGCATCCAGGTGGCCAGAATATTGCCGAACGAACAGGCCAGGGCAATTCCCGGCCACATTTTTCCTGCATGGCGATAAAACGCCACCATCATAATGGCGGTGGGGAACCAGAGCGGGGCCAGCAGGGTGCCGAACCGGGTAAGCTCCAGGGAAAATAAGGTAAAGATAAAGGTGACCAGGCCCAGACAGACAAGTCGTATTAAAGGATGTGGGGTGGTAACCAAAACCCGCTGGTATTGTTTATTCATTACCGCTTTATCCAGAGACGCCATGCCGTCAGGGAAGATGTCCGAACGCGTGAATTTGATAATTTGGTTTATGCTAGTACAAACAATTTACAATTCATATGGTGACCGCTCAGAATTTGACACCACAGACTTATTAAATAGAGGCTCTGTGAGAAAAAACGGTTAAACGCTGAAAAAACGCTCATTTAAATTTCACTCAGGGAATAAGACGTCACTTTTCGGCCAGTCTCGCAGAACCTGTGCTTTCGACTGGTATCACGCCCGTGAAATCCCTATAATTGCCGCGTTTGACGCTCCGGCGTCGTCCTTCCTTAACATCCAGGTTAATCAGGTCGCTAAATTTATGACTGATAAGTCTCATCAATGCGTCATTATAGGCATCGCCGGCGCATCGGCTTCAGGTAAAAGTCTAATTGCCAGTACGCTTTATCGCGAACTGCGTGAACAAGTAGGTGATGAGCATATCGGCGTCATTCCCGAAGACAGCTATTACAAAGATCAATCCCATCTGTCGATGGAAGAACGCGTCAAAACCAACTATGACCACCCAAATGCAATGGATCACAGCTTGCTGTTCCAGCATTTAGAAGCGCTTAAGAGCGGCCAGGCGATTGAGCTGCCCGTTTACAGTTACGTAGAACACACCCGCACCCGGGAAACCATCCGCATCGAGCCGAAAAAGGTCATTATCCTTGAAGGCATCCTGTTGCTGACCGACGCCCGTCTGCGTGAATCCATGAACTTCTCGATTTTCGTCGATACCCCGCTGGATATCTGCCTGATGCGCCGCATCAAGCGTGACGTGAATGAACGCGGCCGTTCGATGGACTCCGTCATGGCGCAGTACCAGAAAACGGTTCGCCCGATGTTCCTGCAGTTTATTGAGCCATCCAAACAATACGCCGATATCATCGTGCCGCGCGGGGGTAAAAACCGCATTGCTATTGATATCTTAAAAGCGAAAATCAGCCAGTTTTTTGAATAACCCGCGTGAATTGTGTACCGTTCAGAGATAACCTGGTTTTACCCTGAGCGCTTACCGCCTCAGGGTACGATGCATGAAAGGAGAAAGTGGCATGCGTCTTTGCGATCGCGATATTGAAGCCTGGCTGGATGAAGGCCGTTTGTCTATTACCCCGCGCCCACCCGTTGAGCGTATCAATGGCGTGACCGTTGATGTCCGCCTGGGGAATAAATTCCGCACCTTTAGTGGCCACACTGCGCCGTTCATTGACCTCAGCGGGCCGAAGGACGAAGTCAGCGCCGCGCTCGATCGCGTGATGAGTGACGAAATCGTAATTGATGAAGGCGAAGCTTTTTATCTGCATCCGGGTGAACTGGCCCTGGCGGTGACGTTTGAATCCGTCACCCTGCCTCCGGACTTGGTCGGCTGGCTTGATGGCCGTTCTTCGCTGGCGCGACTGGGGCTGATGGTTCACGTGACCGCGCACCGTATCGATCCAGGCTGGTCGGGGCGTATCGTGCTGGAATTCTTCAATGCCGGTAAATTGCCGCTGGCGCTGCGTCCGGGCATGATGATCGGCGCGTTAAGCTTTGAACCGCTGTCAGGCCCGGCAGATCGTCCTTATAACCGTCGGCAGGACGCAAAATATCGCGACCAGCAGGGCGCGGTTGCCAGCCGTATTGATAAAGACTGATCGTTAGTCCATTGAGGATGCCATGAGAAGAGTTCTGACGACGCTGATGATTTTGCTGGTGGTGCTGGTGGCTGGCCTTTCGGCGTTGGTTCTGCTGGTTAACCCCAACGATTTCCGCGCTTACATGGTGCGGCAGGTCGAGGCGCGCAGTGGTTATCAACTGAAGCTTGACGGGCCGCTGCGCTGGCACGTCTGGCCGCAGCTCAGCATTCTCTCTGGCCGCATGTCGCTCACGGCACCGGGGGCGTCCCAGCCGCTGGTGTCCGCAGACAACATGCGTCTCGATGTGGCGCTGATCCCGCTCATTTCCCATCAGCTGCAGGTTAAGCAGGTGATGCTGAAAGGCGCAGTGATTCAGCTCACCCCGCAAACCGAAGCCGTGCGTGATGCCAGCGCGCCGGTTGCGCCGCGCGAAAATACTCTGCCCGATGAACCGTCCGATACCGGCTGGTCCTTTGATATCGGCAAGCTGAAAGTTGCCGACAGCGTGTTGGTTTTCCAGCATGAGCACCAGGAGCAGGTGACCATTCGCAACATTAACCTGCAGATGGAACAGGATGCTCACCATCTTGCGTCGCTGGAATTTAGCGGGCGCGTGAACCGCGATCAGCGCGATTTGACCCTGTCGCTGAATGCTAATGTGAACGCCTCGGACTACCCGCATCAGCTCACGGCCGACATCCAGCAGCTGAACTGGCAGCTGACGGGTGCCGATCTCCCCTCCCAGGGAATAACCGGGCAGGGAACGCTGCAGGCCGTGTGGCGCGAAGAGCAAAAGCAGCTCGAGCTGGATAATCTCAACCTGCAGGCAAATGACAGTAGCCTGAAGGGGCAGGCGAGCGTCACGCTCGAAGAGAAGCCGAAGTGGGTGCTGAATCTGCAGTTTGACAAGCTCAATCTGGAAAACCTGCTGCCGCCTCTGCCGGCCAGCGCCACGGACAGCGATGCCACGCAGACGGGGCAAAGCCAGGCACCGGCATCACGTCCGGTTATCTCGTCTAATCTCGATCAGCCTGACTATAACGCCCTGCGCGGGTTCACGGCGGATATTCTGCTGAAAGCCAATAGCCTGCGCTGGCGCGGCATTGATTTTACCGACGTGAGCAGCCAGATGTTTAACCATAACGGTTTGCTGGTGATCTCCGAACTGAGCGGGAAGATGGGCGCAGGAAACCTCTCGCTGCCCGGCACGCTGGACGTCCGTAAAGACGTTGCCAGCGCCGAATTCCAGCCGCGTCTCGACAACGTTGAGATAGGCACCATCCTGAACGCGTTCAACTATCCGATATCCCTGACGGGGCAGTTGACGCTCGCGGGTGACTTCTCAGGCACGAAAATTGATGCCGATGCTTTCCGCCGCGAGTGGCAGGGGCAGGCGCATCTTGATCTTAAGAATTCCCGTATGGAAGGGCTTAACTTCCAGCAGCTGGTGCAGCAGGCGGTTGAGCGCAGCAGCGATGTGAAGGCCCAGGATAACTACGACAGCGCCACGCGCCTCGACAGCTTCACCGCGGACCTGACGCTGGACAACGGACAACTTACTCTCAACGGAATGCAGGGCGCCTCTTCACTTTTATCAATGACCGGTGAAGGTAAGCTGGATCTGGTGAAAGAGACGGCGGACACGCGCTTTAACGTGCGGGTACTTTCCGGCTGGCAGGGTGAAAGCAAGCTCATCGACTTCCTGAAAGAGACGCCTGTCCCGCTGACCGTATACGGCAAATGGCAGGCCCTGAATTACAGCCTGCAGGTGGATCAGATCCTGCGCAAGCATCTGCAGGATGAAGCGAAACGTCGGCTTAGCGGCTGGGCGGATCGTAATAAAGATTCACAGGACGGTAAGGACGTGAAGAAGCTGCTGGATAAGCTTTGATGTCCGTTGCGCCGGGTGGCGTTGCGGCCTGATGCCCTCACCCCGGCCCTCTCCCACGGGAGAGGGAGCAAACACTAAAAACGGCAACCGGGTTGCCGTTTTGTTTTACCTAAACCTCAAAATCCAGCTCTTCCTCATCCCGCAGCGGAATGAGCTGAACCTTCTGCACGCGATGGTTTTCAATCTGCAGCGTTTTGAGCAGATAGTCGCCCACCTGAACCTCTTCTCCCGGCTGCGGGATACGCTGTAAATGCTCCATCAGCAGGCCGGCAATCGTGTGATATTCCCGTTTTTCATCCAGCGGCAGCGGCACGTATTGCACCAGGTCTTCCAGCGGCATGTGGCCGTTAGCCGTCCACGACCCGTCTGCGTTTTTCTGAATGTCATGGCGGGCGTCAATCTCATCCACCTCGTTAGGCAGATTACCGGCAATGGTTTCCATGACGTCGCTGAGCGTGACCAGCCCTTCCACCGAACCAAACTCATCCACCACAAAGGCAAAGTGCGTGCGCGCGTTACGGAATTGCTCAAGGGCGGAAAGCAGCGGTAGCCCCTCAGGGAAGACCAGCGGCTGGCGCACCAGAACGCGCAGGTTGAGCGCCTCGCCGTGAAGCTGCTGCTGGAGCAGGTCAATAACGTGCACCACGCCCAGCAGCTCCTCTTCCTCTTCACCGCCGGTCACCACCACGCGGGTGTGCTGGTTTTTATCCAGCAGGGCGCGAATGTGCTCTTCTGGTGCCGTCAGGTCGATATGCTCAATGTCGTGCCGCGAGGTCATGATGCTGCTGACCGTCCGCTGATTCAGATTAAGCACCCGCTCGATCATCCGTCGTTCCTGCGGGTCGAAGATCGGCCCGTCGCTGCGATCGGCCAGCATGGCAGAGGATTCTGCATCCAGCTCCGCATCCTCTTTCTTACCGCTTAGCAGGCGCATAACCGTGTCGGCCGTGCGCTGACGCAGGGTCTGATTCGCGGACAGGAAGCGGCGGCGGTTAAATATCGCCAGCTGGTTGAGCGCTTCAATCATGACGGAGAAGCCGATGGCGGCGTACAGGTAGCCTTTCGGAATATGGAAGCCAAAACCGTCGGCCACCAGGCTAAAGCCAATCATCAGCAGGAAGCTCAGGCAGAGGATCACGATAGTCGGGTGACTGTTCACAAAGCGGGTCAGCGCCTTGCTGGCCATCACCATCAGCGTGATGGCAATGATCACCGCGGCCATCATCACCGCAAGGTGGTCGACCATCCCGACGGCGGTGATCACCGAGTCGAGGGAGAAGACCGCATCCAGCACCACGATTTGCGCCACCACCGGCCAGAATTTCGCTCCGCGGCGCTGGGTTGGGTTCTCGCTGTCTTTACCCTCCAGCCGCTCGTTGAGCTCCACCGTGGCTTTGAACAGCAGGAACAACCCGCCGAAGAGCATGATCAGATCGCGGGCGCTAAAACTCAGGCCGTGAACGGAGAACAGAGGCTGAGTGAGCGTCACCAGCCAGGAGATAGAGGCCAGCAGCAGTAACCGCATCACCATCGCCAGCAGCAGACCCGTCACGCGCGCGCGGTCGCGCTGGGAAGGGGGCAGTTTTTCAGCGAGGATGGCGATAAAGACCAGATTATCAATCCCGAGCACCAGCTCGATGACGACCAGCGTAACCAGCCCGGCCCAGATTGAGGGATCGGCAATCCATTCCATAGTAATAGCAATACCTTCTGTTATATGACGAATGTCACACTTCGATCATGGATAAAGCTGGGGGAAATTGCAATGCCGGGCTGAGATTTCTCTTAATACGACGGGTAAAAAAGAGAGCATTCTCAATAGGGTGTAAATAAGCGAAATACGTATATTTAATTACAAGGAATGCATTTTAGGATATATCGCAGGTGATGATTTTTACTCTCATTTTGTCAATATAAAGAAATTCCTAAAAGGTCAAAAATTTGCTCTTAATATTAATCTTAAAAACCGATATTAGGACAGTTGTCTCCTTGCCTGCTATTAGGTTAGCTGCAACAATTCTCCCAGCATCAAATGTTAAATCTCGGTGTTGCTATTAATATTCGGTCTTCAGGGATGGTTATTCATTATCCGTCGGGTTTCTCAAGCGACTGATATATTTCCAAAAGACCTTGCTCAAGAGGGTGTCTATCCATAACACATTGTTTAGTCAGTGGATTGGTAACTGAAAGCCAAGGGCGGTAGCGTGCCTGAAAGCGTGTGAATCAGCCTCGATTATTCTGTCAATAGCCAATGGATGAATAAGCTCTTTTTAGGACTGATGCCAGTTATATTTCTATTTGATTAACTGCATGCTGAAACCCAATACGACTCGAGCTTATTTAAATTGCACAGGATAATTACTCTGCCAAAGTGATAAATAATCAATGATGAAATCCAAAATGAAATTGATGCCATTATTGGTGTCTGTGACCTTGATGAGTGGTTGCACGGTCTTTCCCGGCAGCAATATGTCAACAATGGGTAAGGATGTGATCAAGCAACAGGATGCCGATTTTGATCTCGACAAAATGGTGAATGTTTATCCGCTTACGCCTCGTCTGGTCGAACAATTACGTCCACGTCCGAATGTTGCCCAGCCGAATATGTCGCTGGACCAGGAAATTGCGTCCTACCAGTACCGCGTGGGGCCGGGTGACGTGATCAACGTGACCGTCTGGGACCACCCTGAACTGACCACGCCAGCGGGCCAGTACCGTAGCTCAAGCGATACCGGTAACTGGGTGCAGTCAGATGGCACCATGTTCTATCCCTACATTGGTAAAGTCCATGTTGCAGGCAAAACGCTTGCCGAGATCCGTAGTGATATTACCGGCCGCTTAGCGCAGTACATCGCCGATCCGCAGGTGGACGTTAATATCGCCGCATTCCGCTCGCAAAAAGCCTATATCTCCGGCCAGGTGAACAAATCCGGCCAGCAGGCCATCACCAACGTTCCTCTGACCGTACTGGATGCCATCAACGCCGCGGGCGGGTTAACCGACGGCGCCGACTGGCGCAACGTGGTGCTCACCCACAACGGGAAGGAGCAGCGCATTTCGCTGCAGGCGCTGATGCAAAACGGCGATCTGACCCAGAACCGCCTGCTCTATCCGGGCGACATCCTCTACGTGCCGCGCAATGACGATCTGAAAGTCTTCGTGATGGGTGAAGTGAAGAAACAGAGCACCCTCAAAATGGACTTCAGCGGTATGACGCTGACCGAAGCGCTGGGCAATGCTGAGGGTATCGATCTGACGACCTCTAACGCGACCGGTATCTTCGTTATCCGTCCGCTGAAAGGTGAGGGCAGTGCGAAAGGCAAGATTGCCAACATCTACCAGCTGGATATGTCCGATGCGACCTCTCTGGTGATGGCAACGGAGTTCCGTCTCCAGCCATACGATGTGGTGTATGTCACTACCGCGCCGGTTGCCCGCTGGAACCGTCTGATCAACCAGTTGCTGCCAACCATCAGTGGCGTTCGCTACATGACGGATACGGCGCGCGACATTCATACCTGGTAATCCGCGATGTTTAACAAAATTCTGGTGGTATGCGTGGGGAACATTTGCCGTTCCCCTACGGCTGAACGGTTGTTGAAACACTACCAGCCCGAACTGACCGTTGATTCGGCAGGGCTGGGTGCACTGGTCGGTAAAGGTGCCGATGAGCGCGCAACGAGCGTGGCGCGGGATCATCACCTCTCTCTCGACGGCCACGTGGCCCGCCAGGTCACTGGCCGCATGTGCCGGGAGTATGACCTGATCCTGACGATGGAAAAACGCCATATTCATGCGCTGTGCGATATCGCTCCGGAGATGCGCGGCAAGGTGATGCTGTTTGGTCACTGGGACAATGAACGTGAAATCCCCGATCCGTATCGCAAAAGCCATGAGGCCTTTGAGGCGGTTTACACCTTACTTGACCAATCTGCCCAACAGTGGGCGCAGGCACTGAAAGTTCAGCAGGGATAACAATGACAGAAAAAACAAGACCTTCTGCCGCCCCGACTTCGGGCAGTGATGAAATTGATATTGGGCGCCTGGTCGGCACTGTTGTAGAGGCAAAGTGGTGGGTGCTGGGCATTACCGCCGTGTTCGCCGCGGCGGCCGTCGTCTATACGCTGTTCGCCACCCCTATCTACAGCGCCGACGCGCTGGTGCAGATCGAGCAGAATACCGGCAACTCGCTGGTGCAAGACATTGGTTCCGCGCTGGCGAACAAGCCGCCGGCATCCGACGCCGAAATTCAGCTCATCCAGTCACGCCTGGTGCTGGGTAAAACGGTTCACGACCTCGGGCTCGATATCTCCGTCACCAAAAATACCTTCCCGGTCTTTGGTGCCGGCTGGGATCGGCTGATGGGGCGCAACAACGACACGGTGAAAGTCACTGACTTCGTGCTGCCAAAAGGGGCAGGCGATCAGACGTTTACCCTGACGGTGCTAGGCCCGAAACAGTACCAGCTAACCAGCGACGCAGGTTTTAGCGCCCGCGGCGAAGTGGGGCAGATGCTGACCAAAGACGGCGTCAGCATGATGGTCAGCGCCATCAACGCTCAGGAGGGCGGCGAATTCACCGTCACCAAATTCTCCACCCTGGGGATGATCAACAATCTGCAAAACAACCTGACCGTCACCGAAAACGGTAAGGACACCGGCGTGCTGAGCATGACCTTTACCGGTGAAGATAAGGATCAAATCCGCGACATCCTGAACAGCATTACCCGCAACTATCTTGAGCAGAACGTTGAGCGTAAGTCGGCGGAAGCGGCGAAAAGCCTGGCCTTCCTCGCGAAACAGCTCCCGGAAGTGCGCGCCCATCTGGATGATGCCGAGAACAAGCTGAACGCCTATCGTCAGGATAAAGACTCCGTTGACCTGCCGCTGGAGGCGAAATCGGTCCTCGATTCGATGGTCAACATTGATGCGCAGCTCAACGAGCTGACCTTCAAAGAGGCGGAGATTTCCAAGCTTTATACCAAACGTCACCCGGCCTACCGCACGCTGCTGGAGAAACGCCGTACCCTGGAAGAGGAGAAGGCGAAGCTCAATGACCGCGTGACCGCGATGCCGAAAACGCAGCAGGAGATCGTGCGTCTGACCCGCGACGTGGAGTCAGGACAGCAGGTTTACATGCAGCTGCTGAACAAGCAGCAGGAGCTGAAAATCACCGAAGCCAGTACCGTCGGTGACGTGCGCATCGTCGACCCGGCCATTACCCAGCCTGGGGTGCTGAAGCCGAAGAAAGCGCTGATTATTCTCGGCAGCATTATTCTTGGCCTGATGCTCTCAATCGTGGGCGTACTGCTGCGTTCGCTGTTCAACCGCGGTATCGAAAGCCCGCAGGTGCTGGAAGAGAGCGGTATCAACGTCTATGCCAGCATTCCGCTGTCCGAGTGGCAAAAATCCCGCGACAGCGTCAAAACCATCAAGGGCGTCAAGCGTTACAAACAGAGCCAGCTTCTGGCGGTGGGTAACCCGACCGACCTCGCCATCGAAGCGATCCGTAGCCTGCGTACCAGTCTGCACTTCGCCATGATGCAGGCCAAAAACAACGTCCTGATGTTAACCGGCGTCAGCCCGTCAATCGGTAAAACCTTCGTCTGCGCCAACCTGGCGGCGGTGGTCAGCCAGACCAACAAGCGCGTTCTGCTGATCGACTGCGATATGCGTAAGGGCTACACCCACGAGCTGCTGGGCACCAACAACGTGCACGGTCTGTCGGAAATCCTGCTCGGCAAAGGTGAAATCAGCCAGAGCGCGAAACCCACAACGGTGCCGAAATTTGACCTGATCCCACGCGGTCAGGTGCCGCCTAACCCGTCCGAGCTGCTGATGAGCGAACGCTTTACCGAGCTGGTGGAGTGGGCGAGCAAAAATTACGACCTGGTGCTGATCGATACGCCGCCAATTCTGGCCGTGACCGACGCAGCGGTTGTTGGCCGCCACGCTGGCACCACGCTGATGGTGGCGCGTTACGCGGTCAACACCCTGAAAGAGGTGGAAACCAGCCTGAGCCGCTTCGAGCAGAACGGGATTGAGGTGAAAGGGGTGATCCTGAACTCCATCTTCCGCCGCGCGACCGGGTACCAGGATTACGGCTATTACGAGTACGAATATAAATCTGACAGCAAATAAAAATCCCCCTCACCCTAACCCTCTCCCTCAGGGAGAGGGGCGGGGTGAGGGATAAGGGGAAGACCATGACCACACAACGCCCTTTAGTTTCAATCTATATGCCGACATGGAATCGTCAGCAGCTGGCGATCCGCGCAATCAAATCCGTCCTGCGACAGGATTACGATAACTGGGAGCTGATCATTGTTGATGACTGCTCTTCCTCGTATGAACAGCTGCAAAAGTTTGTGACTGACCTCAACGACCCGCGGGTGGTCTATACGCATAACGCCATTAACTCCGGCGCGTGCGCGGTGCGTAATCAGGCGATTATGCAGGCCAAAGGGCAGTATCTGACCGGGATCGACGACGATGACGAATGGACGCCGAACCGCCTGTCTATCTTCCTGTCGCATAAAGAACAGCTGGTCACGCACGCTTTCCTGTATGCCAACGACTATGTTTGCCAGGGCGAGGTTTATTCGCAGCCCGCGAGTCTGCCGCTGTACCCGAAATCGCCGTATTCTCGCCGCCTGTTCTACAAGCGCAACATTATTGGTAACCAGGTCTTCACCTGGGCGTGGCGCTTCAAAGAGTGCCTGTTCGATACCGAACTCAAGGCCGCGCAGGATTACGACATCTTCCTGCGCATGGTGGTGGAATACGGCGAGCCGTGGAAAGTGGAAGAGGCCACCCAGATCCTGCATATCAACCACGGGGAGATGCAAATCACCTCCTCGCCGAAGAAGTTCTCCGGCTACTTCCATTTTTACCGCAAGCACAAGGACAAGTTTGACCGTGCCAGCCGTAAATATCAGCTCTTTACCCTCTATCAGATCCGCAATAAGCGCATGAACTGGCGCACGCTGCTGACGCTGCTGTCCGTGCGTAACGGCAAGCGCCTGGCTGATGGACTTCGGGGGAAATAATGTTTCTGGAAGATTGCCGCGCTAACAGCTGGAGCCTGCGTCCGTGCTGCATGGTTCTGGCGTACCGCATCGCGCACTTTTGCTCGGTGTGGCGTAAGAAAAACGTGCTGAACAATATCTGGGCGGCGCCCGTGCTGGTGCTGTACCGCATCATTACCGAATGCTTTTTTGGCTATGAAATTCAGGCCGCTGCCACCATTGGCCGCCGCTTTACCATCCATCACGGCTATGCGGTGGTGATCAACAAGTTTGTGGTCGCCGGGGATGATTTCACCATTCGTCATGCGGTCACCATTGGCAACCGCGGGCCTGACAGCCTGGCCTGCCCGGTCATCGGCAATAACGTCGAGCTGGGCGCGAACGTGGTGATCGTCGGTGACATTACGATTGGTAATAACGTCACGATTGGTGCTGGCA
This sequence comes from Enterobacter cloacae complex sp. S3, assembly GCF_014930495.1. Lineage (NCBI taxonomy): Bacteria > Pseudomonadati > Pseudomonadota > Gammaproteobacteria > Enterobacterales > Enterobacteriaceae > Enterobacter > Enterobacter cloacae complex sp. S3. The sequence continues at coordinate 106,444 of NZ_JADBRD010000008.1, forward strand.
GCGTGGTGCTGGACAGCATTCCGGATAACGCGCTGGTGGTGGGAGAAAAAGCCCGCGTGAAGGTGATTAAATGAACATTCTGCAATTTAACGTACGCCTCGCAGAAGGCGGAGCGGCAGGCGTGGCCCTGGATCTGCACCAGCGCGCGCTGCAAAAAGGACTTCAGTCTCGGTTTATTTACGGCTACGGCAAAGGCGGCAAGAAAAGCGTCAGCCACGATAATTTCCCGCAGGTGCACAAGCACACGCCGCGTCTGACCTCGATTGCCAACATTGCGCTGTTCCGTCTGTTTAACCGCGATCTGTTTGGCAACCTGAACAATCTTTACCGCACGGTTACCCGCACCGCGGGCCCGGTTGTGCTGCATTTTCACGTTCTGCACAGCTACTGGCTGAATCTGGAAGAGGTGGTGGCGTTTTGCCAGAAGGTGCAGGCCCACAAGCCCGACACCCGCTTTGTCTGGACGCTGCACGATCACTGGAGCGTGACCGGACGCTGCGCGTTTACCGACGGCTGCGAAGGCTGGAAAGATAACTGCCAGAAGTGCCCGACGTTAAGCAACTACCCGCCGGTGAAAGTGGATCGCGCGCATCAGCTGGTGGCCGGAAAGCGTCAGCTGTTCCGCGACATGCTCTCGCTCGGCTGTACGTTTATCTCCCCGAGCCAGCACGTGGCCGATGCCTTCAACAGCCTGTACGGGGCAGGGCGCTGTCAGATTATCAACAACGGCATCGACGTGGCGACGGAAGCCATTCTTGCCGAGCTAACCCCGGTGGCCGAAACCGCGGGCAAACCGAAAATCGCCATCGTTGCGCATGACCTGCGTTACGACGGTAAGACCAACCAGCAGCTGGTGCGCGACATGATGGCACTGGGTGACAAGATAGAGCTTCACACCTTCGGCAAGTTTTCGCCGTTCGAAGGGACCAACGTGGTGAACCACGGGTTTGAAACCGACAAGCGCAAGCTGATGAGCGCGCTGAATGAAATGGACGCGCTGGTGTTCAGCTCCCGCGTGGATAACTACCCGCTGATCCTCTGCGAGGCGCTCTCTATTGGTGTGCCGGTGATCGCCACCCACAGCGATGCGGCGCGCGAAGTGCTGGAAAAGTCCGGCGGGAAAACCTTCACGGAGCAGGAGGTCCTGCCGCTGGTACAGCTGCCGAAGGCGCAGATTGCTGAGATCGTTTTTGGTACTGACCTGGAATCGTTCCGCAACCGCAGCCGCAAGGCCTACAGTGGACAACAGATGCTGGAGGAATATGTCTCGTTCTATCAGAATCTGTAGTTATCTGCTGCTGCCGCTGATCTACCTGCTGGTCAACGTCAAAATTGCCCAGCTCGGCGAAAGCTTCCCGATAACCATCGTGACCTTCCTGCCCGTTCTGCTTCTGCTGTATGTCGATAAAATCAACCTCAAGAAGCTGATGATTGCCCTAGGGCTGGGCACGGGCCTGACGCTGTTTAACTACATCTTTGGCCAGTCGCTGGATGCGAGTAAATACGTCACCTCGACCATGCTGTTTGTTTATATTGTCATTATTATCGGTATGGTCTGGAGTATTCGATTTAAAACTATTTCTCCGCACAATTATCGGAAAATCCTTAGGTTCTTTTATATTGCCGTTGCGTTAATTGTTATGCTTGCCGCACTGGAGATGGCGCAAATTATTCTCACCGGCGGCAGCAGCCTGATGGAGATAATTTCGAAATATCTCATTTACAGTAACAGCTATGTATTGAACTTCATCAAGTTTGGCGGGAAGCGTACTACAGCCCTCTATTTTGAACCGGCGTTTTTCGCTCTGGCGTTAATCTCAATTTGGCTCAGCATCAAACAGTTTGGTATCAAAACGCCTAAGACCGATGCTATGATTCTTGCAGGAATTGTTCTGTCTGGATCGTTCTCAGGGGTAATGACATTTATCCTGTTTTACCTGCTGGAGTGGGCGTTCCAGTACCTGAACAAAGATGCGATTAAGAAAAAACTGCCGCTGGCGATTATCTCCCTGACGGTATTTATGGTAGGCGTGATATTTGCCTTCCCTTACATCTCAGAACGTCTGGGTGATTTGGGAACGGAAGGGTCTTCGTCCTATTATCGCATCATTGGGCCACTGGTGATGGTGGGTTATTCTTTAACCCATATTGATGGGGTAGTAAGATTCGGCTCACTTTACGAATATGTTGCATCATTCGGAATCTTTAACGGTGCGGATGTCGGTAAAACCATAGACAATGGTCTGTATCTGTTAATTATTTATTTTTCGTGGTTCGCCGTACTGTTGACCCTGTGGTATCTGTTTAAAGTTTTCAAAATGATGATTAACGCGTTTGGTGATAACCAGAACTTTCGCGTTCAGCTTTATCTGTTTACTCCGGTGTCGCTGTTTTTTACCGGGTCAATATTTAGCCCGGAATATGCTTTCTTGATTGTCTGTCCGTTTATTCTGCGCAAGGCGCTTAATATTACGAACGTATGACGAAATGAGGTGATTTATGTTTCTTAGCGTCATTACTGTCGCTTTTCGTAATTACGAAGGGGTGGTAAAAACCTGGCGCTCGCTGCGCAACCTGGCGCGCGATCCAAGCCTCACCTTTGAGTGGATTGTGGTCGACGGCGGCTCGAACGATGGCACGGCGGAGTTTCTGGAAAAACTCAACGGTGAGTTCAACTTACGCTACATCAGCGAGAAAGATAAAGGCATCTATGATGCGATGAATAAAGGCATCAATATGGCGCAAGGCCGTTATGCCATCTTCCTGAACTCGGGCGATATTTTTCATGAAGACGTGGCGCTGTTTGCCCGTCAGCTGGCTCGCCAGAAAGAGGACGCCATGTATATTGGCGATGCGCTGCTCGATTTTGGCGACGGACATAAAGTGTGCCGCAGCGCGAAGCCAGGCTGGTATATCTATCACAGCTTGCCGGCCAGCCATCAGGCCATTTTCTTCCCGGTAAAGGGTCTGAAAAAACAGCCTTACGATTTGCAGTATAAGGTTTCTTCCGATTATGCGCTGGCAGCCAGCCTGTATAAATCAGGTTACCCGTTCCGTCGAATTAAAGGGCTGGTGTCTGAGTTCTCCATGGGCGGCGTGTCAACCTCGAATAATCTGGAATTGTGCCAGGATGCCAAAAACGTACAGCGTAAAATATTACGCGTGCCGGGGTTCTGGGCGGAATTGTCTTATTTATTACGCCTGCGTACCACAGGCAAAACGAAAACCTTATATAACAAAGCCTGAATATAAGGAAACGCAATGCAGGATTTAAAAGGTTTCTCCGTGCCGAAAGGTTTTCGGGGCGGGAACGGTATTAAGGTACAGCTGTGGTGGGCCGTTCAGGCAACATTATTTGCCTGGTCGCCGCAAATAATGTACCGCTGGCGAGCTTTTTTATTGCGCCTGTTTGGCGCAAAAATCGGAAAAAACGTAGTCATCCGACCTTCTGTAAAAATTACCTATCCGTGGAAATTAACGCTGGGAGATTACGCATGGGTTGGGGATGACGCGGTGTTATATACCCTTGGCGAAATTACGATTGGCGCAAATTCGGTGGTTTCACAGAAATGTTATTTGTGCACCGGCAGCCACGACTTTATGAGTCAGCATTTTGATATTACCGCTTCGCCTGTTGTGATTGGCGAAAAATGCTGGCTGGCAACGGATGTTTTTGTTGCACCGGGTGTTTCTGTTGGCGATGGCACGGTAGTCGGTGCCCGCAGCAGCGTTTTTAAATCGCTACCGGCAAATAAAATTTGCCGTGGCAACCCCGCAGTGGTGATACGCGAACGCGTTGAAACGAAGAGCCTTGTTAAGTAGGCGTAATCGTTGCAGGCAGTTTGAACGCGGACTGCGCGGAGAAACCGGAACGTACTTAGGTACGTGAGGATTTCGAGCACAGCCCGCGTTCAAAATGACAAAAAAGATAGCCTACTTAACGGCTCTGATTAAATTCATAAGTAGAGGAATATAAACATGTCTAAAGTCGCTCTCATCACCGGCGTTACCGGGCAGGATGGTTCTTACCTGGCAGAGTTCCTGCTGGAAAAAGGGTATGAAGTACACGGTATTAAACGTCGTGCGTCTTCTTTCAACACCGAACGTGTGGATCATATTTATCAGGATCCTCACGCGGCGAACCCGAAATTCCATCTGCACTACGGCGACCTGACCGATACCTCCAACCTGACCCGTATCCTGCAGGAAGTACAGCCGGATGAAGTCTACAACCTGGGCGCGATGAGCCACGTAGCGGTCTCCTTCGAATCCCCGGAATACACCGCCGACGTTGATGCCATGGGTACGCTGCGTCTGCTGGAAGCAATCCGCTTCCTCGGCCTTGAGAAGAAAACTCGCTTCTACCAGGCATCCACCTCCGAGCTGTACGGCCTGGTGCAGGAAATCCCACAGAAAGAGACCACGCCGTTCTACCCGCGCTCTCCGTATGCGGTAGCAAAACTGTACGCCTACTGGATCACCGTGAACTACCGTGAATCCTACGGCATGTACGCGTGTAACGGCATCCTGTTCAACCACGAATCTCCGCGTCGCGGCGAAACCTTCGTGACCCGCAAAATCACCCGCGCTATCGCCAACATCGCGCAGGGTCTGGAGTCTTGCCTGCACCTCGGCAACATGGATTCCCTGCGTGACTGGGGCCATGCCAAAGACTACGTGAAAATGCAGTGGATGATGCTGCAGCAGGAACAGCCAGAAGACTTCGTGATTGCGACCGGCGTGCAGTACTCCGTACGTCAGTTCGTTGAAATGGCCGCGGCACAGCTGGGCATCAAGCTGCGCTTCGAAGGTACCGGCGTGGAAGAGAAAGGTATCGTGGTTTCCGTGACCGGCCACGACGCTCCGGGCGTGAAGCCAGGCGACGTGATTGTCCAGGTTGACCCGCGCTACTTCCGTCCTGCTGAAGTGGAAACCCTGCTGGGCGACCCAACCAAAGCGCACGAGAAGCTGGGCTGGAAACCAGAAATCACTCTGCAGGAAATGGTTTCCGAGATGGTAGCCAAAGATCTTGAAGCAGCGAAAAAACACTCCCTGCTCAAGTCTCATGGCTACGAGGTTGCCATCGCGCTGGAGTCCTGAGAATGACGAAACAACGTATTTTTGTCGCCGGTCATCGCGGAATGGTGGGTTCCGCGATTGTTCGCCAGCTCGAACAGCGCGGTGACGTGGAAGTGGTTGTCCGCACGCGCGACGAGCTGAACCTGCTCGACAGCCTCGCGGTACAGGACTTCTTTGCTAACGAACGCATTGACCAGGTGTATCTGGCGGCGGCGAAGGTGGGCGGCATTGTCGCTAACAACACCTACCCGGCGGATTTCATCTACGAAAACATGATGATCGAGAGCAACATCATTCACGCGGCGCATCTGCACAACGTGAATAAGCTGCTGTTCCTCGGATCGTCCTGTATTTACCCGAAAATGGCGAAACAGCCGATCGCCGAGAGCGAACTGCTGCAGGGCACGCTTGAAGCGACCAACGAGCCGTACGCGATTGCCAAGATTGCCGGGATCAAGCTGTGCGAGTCCTACAACCGTCAGTACAACCGCGACTATCGCTCGGTGATGCCGACCAACCTGTACGGACCGCACGACAACTTCCACCCGAGCAACTCGCACGTGATCCCGGCGCTGCTGCGCCGCTTCCACGAGGCGACCGCCGAGAACGCGCCGGACGTGGTGGTGTGGGGCAGCGGTACGCCGATGCGTGAATTCCTGCACGTGGACGACATGGCTGCCGCCAGCATTCACGTGATGGAGCTGGATCGTGAGGTGTGGCAGGAGAACACCGAGCCGATGCTGTCGCACATCAACGTCGGTACCGGCGTGGACTGCACCATTCGCGAACTGGCGCAAACCATCGCGCAGGTGGTGGGCTACAAAGGACGCGTGGTGTTTGACGCGACGAAACCGGACGGCACGCCGCGCAAGCTGCTGGACGTGACCCGCCTGCATCAGCTGGGCTGGTATCACGAGGTGTCACTGGAGCAGGGGCTGGCCAGTACCTACCAGTGGTTCCTGGAAAACCAGCACCGCTTCCGGGGGTAACGATGTTTTTAAGTCAGGAAGATTTTGCCACGGTAGTGCGTTCGACTCCGCTCATCTCAATTGATTTGATCGTGGAGAACGAACGCGGCGAGTTCTTGCTGGGGAAACGAACCAACCGTCCTGCACAGGGCTTCTGGTTCGTGCCCGGCGGGCGCGTGCAGAAGGATGAGCGGCTCAGCGATGCGTTTGAGCGTCTCACTCTGGCGGAACTGGGCCTGCAGCTGCCGATGGCAGCGGGCCAGTTTTACGGGGTCTGGCAGCACTTCTATGACGATAACTTTTCAGGCACCGGGTTCACCACGCACTACATCGTGCTGGGGTTCCGCCTGAAGGTGAGTGAGGCAGACCTGCGTCTGCCTGATTCTCAGCATGACGACTACCGCTGGCAGACGCCAGAGGCGCTGCTTGCCAGCGACAATGTGCATGACAACAGTCGTGCCTATTTCCTGGCCGATCGTCAGTCCGGAGTGCCGGGCTTATGAAAATTTTAGTGTACGGAATCAACTACTCGCCGGAGCTAACCGGCATCGGAAAATACACCGGCGAGATGGTCGAGTGGATGGCGAGCCAGGGACATGACGTGCGGGTCATTACCGCGCCGCCGTACTACCCGGAGTGGAAAGTCGGGGAGCGCTACTCAAGCTGGCGCTACCGTCGCGAAGAGGGCGCAGCGACCGTCTGGCGCTGCCCGCTGTATGTGCCTAAGCAGCCCTCAACGCTGAAGCGGTTACTTCATCTTGGCAGCTTTGCCCTGAGCAGTTTCTTTCCGCTGATGGCGCAGCGTCGCTGGAAGCCGGATCGCATCATCGGCGTGGTGCCAACGCTGTTTTGCACGCCGGGCATGCGCCTGCTGGGCAAACTCTCCGGCGCGCGCACTCTGCTGCACATACAGGATTACGAAGTTGACGCCATGCTAGGCCTGGGGATGGCAGGCAAAAGCAAGGGCGGCAAGGTGGCGAAGCTCGCCAGCGCGTTTGAGCGCAGCGGCCTGCACAACGTTGATTACGTCTCAACTATCTCGCGCTCGATGATGAACAAGGCGCAGGAGAAGGGCGTCCCGGCGGAGAAAGTCATTTTCTTCCCGAACTGGTCAGAAGTGGCGCGTTTTCGCGATGTAACTGAGCAAGATGCTCAGGCCCTGCGCGCGCAGCTCGGTTTGCCTGAATATCAAAAAATCATTCTTTACTCAGGCAACATCGGCGAAAAGCAGGGGCTGGAAAGCGTGATTGAAGCGGCCCAGCTGCTGAGTGAACATCCGTGGACGTTTGTGATTGTCGGGCAGGGCGGTGGAAAGGCGCGGCTGGAAAAAATGGCCGGGGAACGCGGCCTGACCAACGTGAAATTTTTCCCGCTTCAGTCTTACGAGGCATTGCCTGCGCTGCTGAAGATGGGCGACTGCCATCTGGTGGTCCAAAAACGCGGCGCCGCGGACGCGGTGCTGCCGTCCAAGCTGACCAACATTCTGGCAGTGGGCGGTAACGCGGTGATCACGGCAGAAGCCGAAACAGAATTAGGCCAGCTGTGCGACAGCTATCCGGGTATTGCCGTGTGCGTGGAGCCGGAATCGGTCCCGGCGCTGGTAACCGGAATTGAGAAGGCACTTGCCATGCCAAAAGTGAACACGGTGGCACGTGAATATGCCGAACGCACGCTCGAGAAAGAGAACGTGCTGAGCCAATTTATTGCAGATATACGGGGATAAATCATGAGTCAAACCACTTTGTATCCGGTTGTGATGGCTGGTGGCTCTGGTAGCCGGTTGTGGCCGCTGTCCCGCGTGCTCTATCCAAAACAGTTCCTCTGCCTGAAAGGGGATCTCACCATGCTGCAGACGACGGTAAACCGTCTGCACGGCGTGGAGTGTGAAAGCCCGGTGGTGATTTGTAACGAACAGCACCGCTTTATTGTTGCCGAGCAGCTGCGCCAGCTGAATAAGCTCACCGAAAACATCATCCTGGAGCCTGCCGGACGCAATACCGCGCCCGCGATCGCCCTGGCGGCGCTGGCGGCAAAACGCAGCAGCCCGGACTGTGACCCGCTGATGCTGGTCCTGGCGGCAGACCACGTTATCCAGCAGGAAGACGCGTTCCGCGACGCGGTGCGTGCGGCGATCCCTTACGCCGAGAGCGGCAAGCTGGTGACCTTCGGCATCGTGCCGGATCTGCCGGAAACCGGCTATGGCTATATTCGTCGCGGCAGCGTGACGCCGGGTGAAGGCGACAGCGTGGCGTTTGACGTGGCGCAGTTTGTTGAAAAACCGAATCTGGAAACCGCGCAGGCGTATGTCGCCAGCGGTGAGTATTACTGGAACAGCGGGATGTTCCTGTTCCGCGCCGGACGCTATCTGGAAGAGCTGCGCAAATACCGCCCGGATATTCTGGACGCCTGCGAGAAAGCGATGGCGGTGGTGGACCCGGATCTCGACTTCATCCGCGTGGATGAAGAGGCGTTCCTCGCCTGCCCGGAAGAGTCCATTGACTATGCGGTGATGGAACGTACGGCGGACGCCGTCGTGGTACCTATGGATGCGGGCTGGAGCGATGTCGGCTCCTGGTCCTCCCTGTGGGAGATCAGCGCCCATACCCCGGAGGGTAACGTCCACCACGGCGATGTTATTAGCCACAAAACGGAAAACAGCTACGTCTACGCCGAATCCGGCCTGGTGACCACGGTCGGGGTGAAGGATCTGGTGGTTGTCCAGACCAAGGACGCCGTGCTGATTGCCGACCGTAACGCCGTGCAGGACGTTAAAAAAGTGGTGGAGCAGATCAAGGCCGATGGCCGTCACGAGCACCATATTCACCGCGAAGTCTACCGTCCGTGGGGGAAATATGACTCCATTGACTCCGGTGATCGCTACCAGGTGAAACGCATCACCGTGAAGCCGGGCGAGGGGCTGTCGGTGCAGATGCACCATCACCGCGCCGAGCACTGGGTGGTGGTCGCGGGTACCGCTAAAGTCACTATCGACGGTGAAGTCAAACTGCTCGGTGAAAACGAGTCCATTTATATTCCGCTGGGGGCGACGCACTGTCTGGAGAACCCGGGGAAAATTCCTCTCGACTTAATTGAGGTGCGCTCCGGCTCGTATCTGGAAGAGGACGATATCGTGCGCTTCCAGGACCGCTACGGGCGGGTGTAGCACTCTGCATTATGCCCGGTGGCGCTGCGCTTACCGGGCCTGCGAATGACAAAAAAATCAATTTGGCCATTACGTGGTCAGGGCCGACTGTTGCCTGAAAAAGGGGTCATCATGGAAAAATTAACCTGTTTTAAAGCCTACGATATTCGCGGCAAGCTGGGCGAAGAGCTGAATGAAGACATCGCGTGGCGCATTGGCCGCGCGTACGGCGAATATTTAAAACCGCAGACCATCGTGCTGGGCGGCGACGTGCGTCTGACCAGTGAATCCCTCAAGCTGGCCCTGGCGAAAGGGCTGCAGGACGCGGGCGTGGACGTGCTGGATATCGGCCTTTCCGGGACCGAAGAGATTTACTTTGCCACCTTCCACCTGGGCGTGGACGGCGGTATCGAAGTGACGGCCAGCCACAACCCGATGGACTACAACGGGATGAAGCTGGTGCGCAAGGGCGCGCGTCCTATCAGCGGCGACACCGGCCTGCGCGACGTGCAGCGCCTGGCGGAAGCCAACGACTTCCCGCCGGTGAACGACGCGAAGCGCGGCAGCTACAAAAAAATCAACCTGCAGAAAGAGTACATCGGCCACCTGCTGGGCTACATCAACGTGGCGAACCTCAAGCCGCTGAAGCTGGTCATCAACTCCGGTAACGGCGCGGCTGGTCCGGTGGTGGATGCGCTGGAAGCCCGCTTTAAGGCGCTGAACGTGCCGGTCACCTTCATCAAAGTGCACAACACCCCGGACGGCAACTTCCCGAACGGTATTCCTAATCCGCTGCTGCCGGAGTGCCGCGACGACACCCGCAACGCGGTGATTGAGCACGGCGCGGACATGGGCATCGCCTTTGACGGTGACTTCGACCGCTGCTTCCTGTTCGACGAGAAGGGGCAGTTCATCGAGGGCTACTACATTGTCGGCCTGCTGGCGGAAGCGTTCCTCGAGAAAAACCCGGGCGCGAAAATCATCCATGACCCTCGCCTTTCCTGGAACACCGTCGACGTGGTGTCAGCGGCGGGCGGCACGCCGGTGATGTCCAAAACCGGCCACGCCTTCATCAAAGAGCGCATGCGCGAAGAAGACGCCATCTACGGCGGCGAGATGAGCGCCCACCACTACTTCCGTGATTTTGCCTACTGCGACAGCGGGATGATCCCGTGGCTGCTGGTGACCGAGCTGCTGTGCCTGAAGGGGCAGACGCTGGGCGAGCTGGTGCGCGACCGCATGGCGGCGTTCCCGGCGAGCGGGGAGATCAACAGCAAGCTGGCGCAGCCGGCCGAGGCCATTGCCCGCGTGGAGCAGCACTTTGCGATCCACGCGCTGGAAATTGACCGTACGGACGGCATCAGCATGGCGTTCCCGCAGTGGCGCTTTAACCTGCGCTCGTCCAACACCGAGCCGGTGGTGCGCCTGAACGTGGAGTCCCGTGCTGACACGGCGCTGATGGAAGCCCGAACGAAGGACATTCTGGCGCTGTTGAATCAGTAACAATTGCCCCTCCTGCGGGAGGGGGAACCGAATACAGGAACAACGATGACGAATCTAAAAAAACGCGAACGAGCGAGAACGAATGCATCGTTAATCTCTATGGTGCAGCGTTTTTCTGATATCACCATCATGGTCGGTGGATTGTGGGCGGTGTGTCGGATCGGCGGGCTGCCGTTCTTATATATGCATCTGCTGATGGCACTCATTGCGCTGGTCGTGTTTCAGATGATCGGCGGGATGACCGATTTCTACCGCTCGTGGCGCGGCGTGAAAATGACCACCGAACTGATGCTGTTGCTGCAGAACTGGACCCTGAGCCTGATCTTCAGCGCAGGCCTGGTGGCCTTCAGCCATGATTTTGATAATCGCCTCGTCACCTATCTCTGCTGGTATTTGATCACCAGCGTCGGCATGGTGGTGTGCCGTTCCCTGATCCGCTTCGGCGCGGGCTGGCTGCGTAACCGCGGTTATAACCGTCGCTTCGTTGCGGTAGCGGGCGATCTGCCGGTTGGTAAGGTTCTGCTCGACAGCTTCCGCAAAGAGCCGTGGTTAGGGTTTGAAGTGGTCGGGATTTATCACGACGCGAAGCCGGGCGGCGTGCCGTCGGACTGGGCGGGCAATTACGAACAGCTTATTGAAGACGCGAAAGCCGGTAAAATTCACAACGTCTACATCGCCATGCAGATGAGAGACGAATCCCGCATTAAGCAACTGATGCGCGAGCTGGCGGACACCACCTGTTCGGTGATCCTGATCCCGGACGTCTTTACCTTCAACATCCTCCATTCACGCATTGAAGAAGTGAACGGCGTGCCGGTGGTACCGCTGTACGACACCCCGCTGTCGGGCATTAACCGCGTGCTGAAGCGCGCGGAAGATATCGTGCTCTCTTCGCTGATTTTACTGCTCATCTCCCCGGTGCTGTGCTGCATTGCCCTCGCGGTGAAGCTGAGCTCTCCCGGCCCGGTGATCTTCCGCCAGACCCGCTACGGTATGGACGGTAAGCCGATTATGGTGTGGAAATTCCGCTCCATGAAGGTGATGGAAAACGACAAGGTGGTGACCCAGGCAACGCAGAACGATCCGCGCGTCACCCGCGTGGGGAACTTCCTGCGCCGCACCTCGCTGGATGAACTGCCGCAGTTTATCAACGTCTTCACCGGCGGCATGTCGATTGTTGGCCCGCGTCCGCACGCGGTGGCGCACAACGAGCAATACCGCTCGCTGATTGAAGGCTACATGCTGCGCCATAAGGTGAAGCCGGGCATCACCGGCTGGGCGCAGATCAACGGCTGGCGCGGCGAAACCGACACGCTGGAAAAAATGGAAAAACGTATCGAATTCGATCTGGAGTACATCCGTGAATGGAGTATTTGGTTCGATATCAAGATTGTTTTTCTGACCATCTTCAAAGGTTTCGTGAACAAAGCGGCGTACTAAGATGAGCTTACGTGAAAAAACCATCAGCGGGGCCAAATGGTCAGCGATGGCGACCATCGTCATCATTGGCCTCGGTCTGGTGCAGATGACCGTGCTGGCGCGCATTATTGATAATCACCAGTTCGGCCTGCTGACCGTCTCGCTGGTGATTATCGCGCTGGCCGATACGCTGTCTGATTTTGGTATCGCCAACTCGATTATCCAGCGCAAAGAGATCAGCCATCTTGAGCTGACTACGCTCTACTGGCTGAACGTGGGGCTGGGGATTTTCGTGTTCGTGCTGGTGTTCCTGCTGAGCGATACCATCGCCAGCGTGCTGCATAACCCGGATCTGGCTCCGCTGATGCGCACGCTATCGTTTGCTTTCGTGGTGATCCCGCACGGGCAGCAGTTCCGCGCGCTGATGCAGAAAGAGCTGGAGTTCAACAAGATCGGCATGATCGAGACCAGCGCGGTGCTGGCGGGCTTTACCTTCACCGTGGTGAGCGCCCATTTCTGGCCGCTGGCGATGACCGCTATCCTCGGATACCTGGTTAACTCAGCCGTGCGCACGCTGCTGTTCGGCTACTTTGGCCGCAAGATTTACCGTCCCGGACTGCATTTCTCTCTCGCGTCCGTTTCGTCCAACCTGCGCTTTGGCGCGTGGCTGACGGCGGACAGCATCATCAACTATGTGAATACCAACCTGTCGACGCTGGTGCTGGCGCGTATTCTTGGCGCGAGCGTGGCGGGGGGCTACAACCTGGCCTACAACGTCGCGGTGGTGCCGCCGATGAAGCTGAACCCGATCATCACCCGCGTCCTGTTCCCGGCGTTCGCCAAGATTCAGGACGACACCGAGAAGCTGCGCGTTAACTTCTACAAGCTGCTTTCCGTGGTGGGGATCATCAACTTCCCGGTGCTGCTGGGGCTGATGGTGGTTTCCAGCAACTTCGTGCCGCTGGTGTTTGGCGAGAAGTGGAACGGCATCATCCCGATCCTGCAGCTGCTGTGCGTGGTGGGGCTTCTGCGCTCCGTGGGGAATCCGATTGGTTCCCTGCTGATGGCAAAAGCGCGCGTCGACATTAGCTTTAAGTTCAACGTGTTCAAAACTTTCCTGTTTATTCCGGCGATTATCGTCGGCGGGCATATGGCGGGCGCCATCGGCGTCACGCTTGGCTTCCTGCTGGTGCAGGTAGTCAATACCGTTCTGAGCTACTTCATCATGATCAAGCCGGTGCTGGGCTCCAGCTACCGTCAGTACATCCTGAGCCTGTGGCTGCCGTTCTATCTCTCGTTGCCGACCCTGGCGGTGAGCTACGGCCTGGGCATCATCCTCAGCGGTCACCTGCCGCTGGCCGCGCTGCTGGCGGTACAGGTTGCCGCGGGCGCGCTGGCATTTGGCGTGATGATTGTGCTGTCACGCAATGCGCTGGTGGTGGAGATGAAGCGCCAGTTTTGCCGTAACGAAAAAATGAAAACGCTGCTTCGCGCAGGCTAGTTATTTAAGAGGCCATTATGAAATTATTAATTCTTGGCAACCATACCTGCGGCAACCGTGGCGACAGCGCCATCCTGCGCGGTTTACTGGATGCAATTAACACCCTTAAGCCTGAGACCGAAGTGGACGTGATGAGCCGTTATCCGGTCAGCTCATCCTGGTTACTGAACCGCCCGGTGATGGGCGACCCGCTCTACAGCCAGATGAAACAGCATAACAACGCCGCGGGCGTGATGGGGCGGGTGAAGAAAGTGCTGCGTCGTCGCTACCAGCACCAGGTGCTGCTTTCCCGCGTGACCGATACCGGCAAGCTGCGCAATATTGCTATCGCGCAGGGCTTTACCGATTTTGTCCGTCTGCTGTCCGGCTACGACGCCATTATCCAGGTCGGCGGTTCGTTCTTCGTCGATCTCTACGGCGTGCCGCAGTTTGAGCATGCGCTCTGCACCTTTATGGCGAAAAAGCCGCTGTTTATGATTGGCCACAGCGTCGGGCCATTCCAGGATCCGCAGTTTAACCAGCTTGCAAACTACGTGTTCGGCCACTGCGACGCGCTGATCCTGCGCGAGTCGGTCAGCCTCGATATGATGAAGCGCAGCGAAATTGACACATCAAAAGTTGAGCACGGCGTGGACACCGCGTGGCTGGTGGATCACCAGGACGACAGCTTCCAGCCGAGCTACGCGGTGCAGCACTGGCTCGACGTGGCGGCGAAACAGAAAACCGTCGCGATTACCCTGCGCGAGCTGGCGCCCTTCGATAAGCGTTTAGGTACGACCCAGGCGGCGTATGAGAAAGCCTTCGCCGACGTGGTGAACCGCGTGCTGGACAGCGGGTACCAGGTGCTGGCGCTCTCAACCTGCACCGGCATCGACAGCTACAACAAAGACGACCGTATGGTGGCGCTGAACCTGCGCAGCCTGGTGAACGATCCGTCCCGCTATCACGTGGTGATGGACGAACTGAACGATCTGGAGATGGGCAAGCTGCTCTCCGCCTGCGACCTGACCGTCGGCACGCGCCTGCACTCCGCCATTATCTCCATGAACTTTGGCACGCCGGCCATTGCCATCAACTACGAACACAAATCAGCAGGCATCATGCAGCAGCTCGGTATGCCGGAAATGGCCGTGGATATCCGTCATCTGCTCGATGGTTCGCTCGGTGCGATGGTGGGCGACACGCTCGGCCAGCTGCCTGCGATCAATGAACGCCTGGCGGTGGCGGTGAAAGCCGAGCGCGAGAAGGGCATTGGGATGGTGAAATCGGTACTTGACCGCGTACGGGAGGGGAAATGAAGGTTGGTTTCTTCTTACTGAAATTTCCGCTGTCGTCTGAAACGTTTGTCCTAAACCAAATCACCGCGTTTATCGATATGGGATATGACGTGGAGATTATCGCCCTGCAAAAGGGCGATACTAAAAATACCCATGCGGCGTATACCCAGTATGGGCTGGAGGCGAAAACCCGCTGGCTGCAGGATGAGCCGTCCGGGAGGCTGAGCAAGCTGCGCCACCGGGCCAGCCAGACCTTGCGCGGGATCCACCGCGCGTCGACGTGGCGGGCGCTGAATGTTTCCCGCTATGGTTCCGAATCCCGCAATCTGATCCTGTCGGCCATCTGCGGGCAAACCGCGCAGCCGTATCGTGCCGACGTGTTTATCGCCCACTTTGGCCCCGCGGGCGTCACCGCCGCGAAGCTGCGCGAACTGGGCGTGATTGACGGCAAAATTGCGACCATCTTCCACGGTATCGATATCTCCAGCCGCGAAGTGCTGAACCACTACACGCCGGAGTATCAGCAGCTGTTCAGGCGCGGCGACATGATGCTGCCTATCAGCGACCTGTGGGCCGGACGCCTGAAAAACATGGGCTGCCCGGGAGAGAAAATTGCCGTTTCGCGTATGGGCGTGGACTTAACGCGCTTCACTCGCCGTCCTGTCAAGGTGCCGGGAAAACCGCTGCAGATCATCTCCGTTGCTCGCCTGACCGAGAAGAAAGGCCTCCATGTGGCCATTGAAGCCTGCCGCCAGCTGAAAGCGCGCGGGGTGGATTTCCACTATCGCATTCTCGGCATTGGGCCGTGGGAGCGACGTCTGCGCACGCTTATCGAACAGTATCAGCTGGAAGATGTCGTAGAGATGCCGGGCTTCAAGCCGAGCCACGAGGTCAAGGCCATGCTCGACGAGGCGGATGTCTTTCTGCTGCCTTCCGTAACGGGCGCCGATGGCGATATGGAAGGCATTCCGGTGGCGCTGATGGAGGCGATGGCCGTAGGTATTCCGGTGGTATCAACCCTGCACAGCGGGATCCCGGAGCTGATTAAGTCTGACCACTCCGGCTGGCTGGTGCCGGAGAATAACGCGATGGCCCTTGCGGACCGATTAGCAGCCTTCAGCGATATTGACCAGCAGGCGCTGGAGCCCGTGCTCCAGAACGCCCGACAAAAAGTGGAAACCGATTTTAACCAGCAGGTGATTAACCGCCAGTTAGCGAGCCTGCTGCAAACGTTGTAACGCCGAGGATGTATGCTGAAAAAGATTACCCGACGCACCTTTGTCTCTTCTCTCTCCGTTCTGGCGGCCACGCCGCTGCTGTCGTCACGCATCGCGCGGGCGGCAAGCGGCAGAACGGTCTCTGTTCATCAGTACAATAACAACGACTGGATCGCCGCCTTTAAGCAGGCGTTTAATGACGGCGACACCGTCGTGGTCCCGGCCGGGCTCACCTGCGAAAACATCAATACCGGTATTTTCATTCCCGACGGTAAAACCTTGCTGATCCGCGGGGCGTTAACCGGCAACGGGCGCGGCCGCTTTGTTTTGCAGGAAGGCAGCAAAGTGATAGGCGAAGGTGCTGGCCGCACGGAGAACATCACTCTCGACGTTCGCGGATCTGACTGCGTTATCAAAGGGCTGGCCATGAGCGGTTTTGGCCCGGTGACGCAGATCTACATCGGCGGCAAGAAACCGAGCGTAATGCGCAATTTGCTGATTGATAACATCAGCGTAAGCCAGGCCAACTACGCCATCCTGCGCCAGGGTTTCCACAACCAGGTGGACGGAGCCCGCATCACCAACAGCAAATTTAGCCATCTCCAGGGGGATGCGATCGAGTGGAACGTCGCCATCAACGATCGCAATATCCTGATCTCTGACCATGTCATCGACAACATCAACTGCACCAACGGCAAGATCAACTGGGGCATCGGTATTGGTCTCGCCGGCAGCACCTACGATAATGACTATCCGGAGAAGCAAACCGTCAAGAACTTCGTGGTGGCAAACATCACCGGCAGCAACTGTCGCCAGCTGGTGCACGTTGAAAACGGTAAACATTTTGTTATTCGCAATATCAAGGCCAAAAATATTACCCCCGATTTCAGTAAAAAGGCGGGTATAGACAACGCCACGGTGGCCATCTATGGCTGTGATAATTTCATTATTGATAATGTCGATATGGTGAACAGTGCGGGAATGTTAATCGGCTATGGGGTGATAAAAGGCGATTATTTGTCCATCCCGCAGAACTTCAAGCTCAACAATATTCATCTCGATAATCGTCAGCTTGCGTATAAATTGCGCGGAATACAGATTTCATCCGGTAACGCCACCTCGTTTGTGGCGATAACCAACGTGGAAATGCAGCGTGCAACGCTTGAGCTGCACAACAAGCCGCAACATCTTTTTTTACGCAATATCAATGTGATGCAGGAAGCCGCTGTGGGGCCCGCCCTGAAGATTAACTTCGACCTGCGTAAGGATGTGCGGGGTAAATTCATGGCGAAAGACGAGACGTTGCTGTCGCTGGCGAACATAAAAGCAGTGAATGAGAAGGGGCAAAGCTCGGTCGATATTGACCGGGTCGACCAGCAGGTGGTGAATGTGGAAAGGCTTAACTTTGCGCTTCCGCACAGATAATCGACAATCATCAGTTTTGAGACTATTCCTGGCATAAAAGCGCGATCTAATCAGATTACAACTACAGAAATTTGTGATGCTAAGGCGTAACATTGCCCAAGGATTACGGCAAATCATGCTGGCGAAAACAGGTTTAAGAGCTATAATTCGTCAACCATTTTAAGGTGGAAGAAATAATGATTAATTTGAAAGCAGTCATTCCGGTAGCAGGCCTGGGCATGCATATGCTGCCAGCCACAAAAGCCATTCCTAAAGAGATGCTGCCGATCGTCGACAAGCCAATGATTCAGTACATTGTCGATGAGATTGTTGCTGCAGGGATCAAAGAAATCGTCCTGGTTACGCACTCCTCCAAGAATGCGGTAGAAAACCACTTCGACACCTCTTACGAACTCGAAGCGTTGCTTGAGCAGCGCGTCAAACGCCAGCTGCTGGCGGAAGTGCAGTCTATTTGCCCGCCGGGCGTGACCATCATGAACGTGCGTCAGGCGCAGCCGCTGGGCCTGGGCCACTCTATTCTGTGTGCCCGTCCGGTTGTGGGTGATAACCCATTCATTGTTGTTCTTCCGGACATCATCATCGATACCGCTTCTGCCGATCCGCTGCGTTACAACCTGGCGGCAATGGTGGCGCGTTTCAATGAAACCGGCCGTAGCCAGGTGCTGGCGAAACGCATGAAGGGCGATCTCTCCGAGTACTCCGTTATCCAGACTAAAGAACCGCTGGAAACGGAAGGGCAGGTGAGCCGCATCGTTGAGTTCATCGAAAAACCGGATCAGCCACAGACGCTGGATTCAGACCTGATGGCTGTAGGTCGTTACGTTCTGAACGCCGATATCTGGGCAGAGCTGGAAAAAACCGAGCCAGGCGCCTGGGATCGTATTCAGCTGACCGACGCGATTGCCGAACTGGCGAAAAAACAGTCCGTTGACGCCATGTTGATGACCGGCGACAGCTACGACTGCGGTAAGAAAATGGGGTATATGCAGGCGTTCGTGAACTATGGACTGCGTAACCTGAAGGAAGGGGCGAAGTTCAGAACCCGTATTGAGAGGTTGCTCGCAAACGACTGATATTCCTGCAACGTCTTGAACAAGCGGCGGTCATTATTTTGGTGTATTGAGATATAGCCAAAATGATGACTGCCGTTTTTTATTATTAATCCTATGATTACATAGAGTTACAGGGTTTAAATCTGGATCGCTTTGTAGCGATTTGTGCTTGTTTCTGAGGTCGTTTAGGACGACAATTAACGCCAGTTTTTTGTCTGGATCCAGACAAAAAAATCATTTAATCAGACATCGCTCAGTGCACTGGTAGCTGTTAAGCCAGGGGCGGTAGCGTGCTCAATTTCTGAAACCATCAATAAATGCTCAGGTTTCAGAACGCCAGTATCCAGACATATACTAGACGGAACAGATAACGTGAAAATTCTTGTGACGGGCGGGGCCGGCTTTATCGGCTCAGCGGTTGTACGACATATTATTAAAAATACCCAGGACGACGTCGTCAATGTGGATAAGCTGACCTATGCCGGCAACCTTGAGTCGCTTAGTGAAGTCAGCGACAGCGATCGATATGCTTTTGAGCATGCGGATATTTGCGATAAAGACGCCATGGATCGCATTTTCGCAAAACATAAGCCTGATGCGGTGATGCACCTGGCCGCCGAAAGTCACGTCGATCGTTCTATTACCGGCCCGGCTGCGTTTATCGAAACCAATATCGTCGGCACTTATGTACTGCTGGAAGCCGCTCGTGCTTACTGGTCAACGTTGGATGAGCAAGCGAAGAAAGCCTTCCGTTTCCATCACATCTCTACCGACGAAGTGTATGGTGATTTGCCGCATCCTGATGAGCACCCGGCATCAGCTGAGCTGCCGCTCTTCACTGAAACCACGGCTTATGCGCCTAGCAGCCCGTATTCAGCATCAAAAGCCTCAAGCGACCATCTTGTTCGTGCCTGGCTGCGTACCTATGGTTTCCCAACTATTGTCACCAACTGTTCGAATAACTACGGCCCGTACCATTTCCCGGAAAAATTGATCCCGCTCGTTATTTTGAATGCGCTGGACGGTAAAGCTCTGCCTATTTACGGCAAGGGCGATCAAATCCGTGACTGGTTGTATGTCGAAGATCACGCGCGTGCACTCTATACCGTTGTCACTCAGGGGAAACCGGGGGAGACATACAATATCGGTGGGCATAACGAGAAGCAGAATCTGGACGTGGTACATGCGATTTGCGATCTGCTTGATGAGATTGTGCCGAAAGAGGGCTCTTATCGCGATCAGATTACGTATGTTGCTGACCGTCCGGGTCATGACCGCCGCTATGCCATTGATGCACATAAAATTGGTGCTGAACTGGGGTGGAAGCCTGAGGAGACGTTCGAAAGCGGGATTCGTAAGACGGTGGAATGGTATCTGAGCAATCAGAATTGGGTTACCAACGTGAAAAGCGGTGCTTATAAGAGTTGGATCGAGCAGAACTACGGGGAACGTTAATAATGAATATTCTTCTGTTCGGTAAAACAGGGCAGGTGGGGTGGGAACTCCAACGAGCACTAGCTCCATTAGGTAATTTGATCGCGGTTGATGTACATTCAGAAGGATATTGCGGGGATTTTAGCAATCCTGAAGGGATCGCTGAAACCGTTAGTGCAATTAAACCAGACATCATTGTTAATGCGGCGGCGCATACAGCAGTAGATAAGGCTGAATCTGAGCCGGATTTTGCCAGACTCCTCAACGCAACGAGCGTTGAAGCTATAGCCAAAGAAGCCGCTAAAATAGACGCATGGGTTGTTCACTACTCTACCGACTATGTATTCCCTGGTGACGGTGAAACGGCATGGCGTGAAACGGATTCGACTGCTCCGCTGAATGTATACGGTGAGACAAAGCTTGAAGGTGAAAAGGCATTGCAGGCGCATTGCCCTAAGCATCTTATTTTCCGGACCAGTTGGGTATATGCGGGGAAGGGCAACAATTTCGCTAAAACGATGTTGCGGCTCGCAAAAGAGCGTCAGGAACTCTCCGTTATCAACGATCAAGTTGGTGCTCCAACGGGCGCTGAGTTGTTAGCAGACTGCACAGCGCATGCTATTCGTGTCGCAATGATGAAACCAGAAGTTGCTGGCCTCTACCATCTGGTCGCGTCGAATACGACAACCTGGTACGACTATGCGGCATTGGTGTTTGTGACCTGCCCCCACGATTA
>NZ_JADBRD010000080.1:0-7854 GCF_014930495.1 Enterobacter cloacae complex sp. S3
ATCTATTAATTGTATGTACGCATTTAATGTTTTTCTGCGACTTTTACGCGATCTGGTATCATCAGCTTTTGGCAGGAAACAGAAACTCTTTTTTAAAATATTTTTATAATATTGATAGTAAATGAAGTTGTTTATGTCAGAGTAGTTATTATCTGTAAGTAGATCCTCGTAAGTTAAATCATCATTAATCTTTAGCGTTGGTATATACGAAGCTGAAGCACCTGAGCCGATAAGGAAATTAATGTTCTTATCATGTAACTCTGATGCTTTGAATGCTTTAAATAGTTCGTTTGCCATGTGTAGTAATCCTTATTTATTAGTTTTATTCACAAAAACACCCCACCAAGACATTAAATCTTTTCGCTGCTCTAAATAGATTGAACGATTATATGCCCTTCTAACTTCATTTTTATCTGTATGCGCCAAGGCAGCTTCAATAACATCTGCGTTAAAACCCGCTTCATTCAGAGCTGTGCTTGCTATTGAACGTAAACCATGTGCGACTAGCTTGCCTCCATATCCGATACGCTTCAATGCTGCATTAGCCGTTTGGCTGTTCATTGCTTGCTTTGGATCATTTCTACTTGGAAAAACATGCTCCCGGTGAGCACTGATAGCCTTCATCACATCCAATATATATAGCGCCTGAGGAGATAAAGGAACAACGTGCTCGCGTTTGCCCTTCATCCGTTCAGCTGGAATTGTCCAAAGCTTGGCATCGAGATCGATTTCTTCCCACCGAGCACCAGAGGCCTCAGAAGGGCGAACAAGAGTCAGGAGCTGCCACTCAATCAGGCAGCGAGTCGGTACAGACAGGTTCGACATAACCAAAGAACGCATCAACTTTGGCAATTCTTCTGGCCGCAGCGTAGGCATATTTTGCTTTTTGGGTCTTTCAAAAGCCATACCAACACCTGATGCCGGATTAGCATCAATCAGGCCGGTGTTGACGGCGTAAATCATGATTTCGTTAATTCGCTGCACTAAACGTCGAACTGTCTCCAATGCCCCACGTGCTTTGATTGGCTCCAGTGCTTCAACAATTGTTCTGGCTTTGAGTTCCTGAACAGGTATTGCGCCGATAGCTGGGAAAACATCTTTGTCTAATGAACGCCAAATATCTTTCGCATAATCCTCTGTGACGCTTTTACTCTTGAGCTGAAACCAGTTGGCGGCCACGGTCGAGAAAATACTGTCCAACTCAATCTGCCGCTGCTCAGAGACTTGCTCTTCCTGCTGCTGGGGATCGGTACCATGCGCAAGAGTAGTTAAATGCTGGTCGCGTATCTGACGAGCTGCTGCGAGTGTAAGGGCAGGGTATGAGCCGAGGCTCAAATTTGTTCGGCTGCTGCTTCCCGGTCGTTGATAACGGAAGCGCCAGAGTTTTTTACCGGAGGTTTTGACGAGTAAGAACAGACCATCACCATCATGAAGTGTGAAGTCTTTATCGCGGGGTTTAGTTTTTAGAATTTCGTTGTTAGTTAGGGGGCGTGTGATGCGCGCCATGTCTGGATTCCTTCCATAATTGGTACACGTTTAATGGACCACAGTATAGCGTGTACCTAAACGTGTACCAATTTTTACTGGATTCAGGCGGATCGTCTCGGACAACGACAGACACAAAAAAGCCCGAAGGGCTGATGCCATGCGGGCTTTCTGTACTTCACCGGACGTATCCGGATCATGATTTGGTGGAGCTGGCGGGAGTTGAACTCGCGTCCGAAAGGTATTTAACTCATTGAAAATAAACAATTATGTCACTGTGGCAGGCATCAAGTGCATTTTACGTGCATATTGAGGTCTGTCTAACGTCCTGATTCTGTCCAACATCTTGAAATATTTCCTGCATTATTAAGCCCTAGTAATCTCCGTCATAAAACCTATGCAAAAAGTGCTATTGTTTGCTTTGTCAACGAAAACTCTCGCGAGCTCGCAACTCTTTACAATGTAAGGATTGTCTAGCAATGTGCCTTTACCTTTGGGGTAAATGTATCGAACGCGCAGGTATCGTGTAAAATGTTGGCATGAAATGACTCTAAACATGCCTCTAAAATGATCAACCAATGGTTGATTATTCATTATAGCTGGCTATAAACTGTGCCTAGATAGGACAAAAAGTCCTAATGAGTTGTTACTTCATAAAGCCATTTGTATGAAAGGTGTCGAGATGCTTAAGATTCGGTTCGATTCAGAAAAGGCTTTAGAGGCCATTCTGTATGTAGCCTCTAAAGCACCCGTACCTGACATTTACCATGTCGGGAAAATCCTTTACTACGCTGACCGCGCTCACCTGGAGCGTTATGGTCGTCTCATTACCGGCGATGAGTACAAGGCTATGAAAGATGGCCCAGTCGCAGAAAACACCTATGACATCATCAAAATTGCCCAAGGTAAGGGACGCTTCATTCCAAATGGAATCGAAGTTGAAGACATAAAGTCAGCGCTTCGGGTTTATGAGAAATCGCATAACTACCGTGTAGAGCCTTTGCGCCCTGTTGATGATGATGTTTTCAGTGATTCTGATCTTAAATGTATTGACGAGGCAATCGAGATGATTGGCAAGCTATCATTTGGTCAGATTCGTGAAATGAGTCACGATGAAGTTTGGTCTTCGGCAAACGAAAATGGTGAAATCCCTCTGGAAGTTATCGCCGGAAGCTGTAAAGATGCTGACTTACTGATTTCCCATCTTTTCAGCGGAAGATAGAATGCCTAATTTAGGGGACATTTTCCCTTCAAATTTTGCCCAAACTTTTGCGTCACATCATCAACTTTCTGTTGGTGATGTGATTTATCTCTTCTGCGATTTTACAACTCCAGAGAAGCATAAATACATGGTGGTTTGCTGCTGCGAACCCCTTCTCGTTTTGCTTATAAATTCAGATATTAGCGAGTACATCCTTGCTCGCCCCCATTTGCTTCAGTGCCAGGTTGATTTGCTTGAAGCAGATCATCCCTTCCTTGAATGGGATTCGTTCGTAAATTGTATAGAAGCCCATCAAGCGTTTGATCTGGAAGTAGTCAAGGAGCAGATAACTTCGAACTATACGCAGACATATAAAGGACGTGTTGCTGGCTATTGTCTGCGCTCAATTTATGAAGCTGTTGAGCTATCGGAAACGATGCTCCGTAGACACAAACGATTGATTCTTGAGTCGATGCAGCAATATGTTTAAACCCGGTCAACACCGGGTTTTTTTGTCCTTCACATTTTACCTAACTGCCTCTTTTGCGGTTTTACCGTCATATTCAGCCAGATATTTACCGTAATTGCGGAATATCATTTCCGGCCCTTTGTGGCCCATCTGTCCGGCTAGCCAGAAGAGGTTAACACCCTGGCTAATATGCTTGGTGGCGAATGTGTGCCGTGTCTGGTACGGGTTACGATAGCGCACGCCAGCTTTTTTTAGGGTCGGTACCCATGCTTTTTTACGGATCGCGTCGGCGTTCGCCCAGGGCTCTCCCGTTTTCGGATCGCTGAATATAAACTCACTTTTCATAAAGGTGTATTGTTTCTGCGCCTTCAGGGCTGCCAGCGCCTCACTGTTTAGCTCAACCTTACGGGTACCGGCTTTTGTCTTGGTGCCTTTAAGTACCCCTACGACACTGGCCGCCTGAATGTGGGCTGTGTTCGCGATGGTGTCGAGATCAGGCCAGCGCAGCGCGCACAGTTCGGAGCTCCGCAGACCGGTATTGAAAGCAAAGCGGAACAGGTTTTCCCATTCCGAGTACCTGCAGCTCTGGTAAATGGCGAGGGTCTCCGCTGGCGTGAAAGGGTCAACCTCGTAATCATCGGCGCTCGGGGTGCTGTCGATCACGTGGTATCGGCTGGCGCTGACGAGGGTTACCGGGTTTATGGTCAGCAGGCCATCCGTAACAGCTTCATCGATGGCGCTGCGCAGAAACGAAAGGTTATTCCTGGTCGTTTTCAGCTTTGTTTTCCGGCTGGCTATCCAGTTTTTAAGGACCGCTGGCGTCAGTTCTGACACGTGGAGTTTATGCAGTGCTGACAGCGCCGACAGGCATTTTTCATAGCCGTTGATAGTCGACGGGGACAGGTTGCGGTTCTGGCAGATTTTCAGGTACTCGTCCAGGTAAGACTTTATGTTTTTGGTTTTCTTCACCACCCCGAACAGCTCCAGCTTTTTGGAGTTGGGGAAATATTTCGCATATTCAAAGGTGCCACTGACGATCTGGTTTTGTATCTCCCCGAGCAGGCGCTCGGCGTACTTCACACCGCGCGCGTTTGCTTCCATTTTGGAGAGGGGCTCCCGGCACAGAACCCCTTTGTATGTGAAAGTGATAACCAGAGTGTCGCCAGTTTTATGCTGGCGTATGGTTACTCCTCTTGGGAGAGATAATGATCCTTGTTCTTTCTTGCCCACTTTGAAACCTCCGTTAAGTCAATCCAGCGTTCTTTAACGCCATCGACTTTTAATACATGTACTCCCTCCTTCCATAACCCCCTTTGTATCCGTTTGTTAACGGCTTCTACCGTTTCCCCCGCGTCCCTGCAGTACGTAGAAAGGGGTACACAGTCAAGACTCATGGCTGACCTCCTGCAAAGGATTTCGGTTTGAAAAACTGTTAGGGCCATCTTGAACCTCTCCAGCGTTCGTATCCTGCTGAAGTTTGTATTGTTTAACAAAGTGGGCCACAGCCTTTGACTGGCTGGTGACGATCCCATTCAGGATGACGTTCTTTCCTCGATAGATTTGTGCGGTGCCGATCTCAATCCCTTCCAGCTTCACGTAAAGAGTTTTTCCTACCACCTCTGTTTCAGGTATTGGTTGTGAAAGGCGGTATGTTTCACGCGCTTCCGCAATCGCTTTTTGCTCGTCCATAATCGACAGTGCTTCGGCCAGAGCAGCACCTTCAAGAGTGAAAACACCTTCATCGCTGATCGTGGCCTGAGCCATCAATTCAACGAAACGGCGCGCGCTCTTTATGCTCAGTTCCGGTGCGATAGAGCTACGGGTAACTTTCGTTTTACCCTGCGCAGCTGCCACTGCTTTGTCGTGCTGGAGAACTTTTCCGGCCTGTTCGCCATACTCCATAACGCGATCAACCGCGACATCGACTGACACCGCACCAGATTTAACTTCCTGCTGAACGTCATGGTTTGCCGTGCTCAGGAGCAGCAACTTCTCTACCGTGGCCACTGATTTATTGACCAGTTTTGCGATCTCGCTGGTAGTCTGATTGAAGGCGTTATGCAGTTCCTGAATAACTGCTGCCTGTTCCATATCAGAGAGAGGGAGCTGGTTATTGCTGGTCATAATGCGTGCCAAGCGCTGCACATCGTTACCGTTGAACGGCATGATGTGAATGCGGTCTACTGGCTTTCCAGCTTCAGCGCAGCGCGCATAGCAGCGACGACGGCGGTGACCTTCAACAACCCACACACCACCTTCATCACGAGCAATAACCTCCAGCGGAGGAACAGAACCACCGTTCATCAGATAGTTGAATAGGTCATCATCAGCCTGGCGGGTACGTTCGTCGTCTTCACGCTTATTGAAACCTTCACGCACATGGATTTGATCAAGGCTGATAAACATCCCTGTATCGGTACGTTTAATAACGCCAGATTTTGTCATCTGTTTGAATGAATTAGCCATTAAAGTTCTCCTTTGCGAAAGCCTGTGCGTTTTCAAGTTCATTAGCTGCATAAATCAGGGCGTTGTGATGTGCGCGAAAACCACCATCGAGTTCGCGAGCAGCTCTGTCGCGCAAGATGTCGATCGCAGCCTGATAGTCATTCTGGCAATCGGCTGACTTTTCAGCCGAACTGGCCGGCAACTCCCCCAGCACCATCAACATGTTTTCCGGGTCGATAGGGATGGTGGTGAGCCCCAGCTGCTTGGCCTCTGTTGCCAGACGGGTCCAACGCTTAATAATTTCTAAAACTGGCTTATTCATGGATCGCCTCGCTACCTCACCAAAAATTTATATTCAATCAGCGCGCCGATAACGGTGGCCGCCAGCAGCATGGAAACAATGATGCTGAGAATGAAAGACTTCATCATTTCACCCCGTCAGGTTTACAGGACTGCAGAGCCTCGACATCTTTCACGTAGCGGTCGTGCATCGCGTCCCACTTCTCAAGCCACTTCTGAGTTTCGCGCTTACGTTCCAGAATTCGGCGAATACGGCGCATGCACCGTTTGTGCGCAAAGAGGTATTGTTGTGTGTGCTGACCCATGCGATTGACCAAAATACCGTTGCTGAAAACTGGCTCATCTGGTTCGTTGGTATTCAAACCGGCACGATGAAAAGTTTTGGTTACCATGTAGTGAGCAAGGTTGCTGATCGCTGCGCTCCTGCTGAGGAAGCGGCGCGAGTAGCCGTGTCGTGATACGACGTAAACGGGCTGCAGCTCTTTGGCAAAGGCGCTGTCAATTGAGGTGGTGCTGATGCGTTTATCGTTCATTTCCGGTCCTTAACTTTGCTGTATCGTTCGTGACTCATTACTTCCCAGTTCTGACCGCCGTCTCTTGACAGCAACCGCCAGCGGCGATTAACCCTCAGGCTCAGATTTCCGGAGCCGTGCATTCGGCAGGGATGAATTCGCCTGGCTCTGAACTGGCGGAGTACATGGACCGCCCGCAGGTGTACCCACTCAGGAATTCGTATCGCTGTCAGCGCCATCAGATCCGGGCCTCCACTTTTTGTTTTTTGACGAACTCAACCAACTCAGAAATGAGCTCGTCGATTAATTCCTTCCCGCTATCCGTAAGAAATTCACCACTGCCATTAACATCGACAGCGCTGCTGTAAATTCCCTTGATAGCTTTTACGCCTTCGACATTCCCGTGCTCACTGATCGCGAGCCTTTCGAATTTTCGTAATAATCCATCGAGAAGAATCTCTGTTAACTCGACCGTGTTAATTCCGCCTTTATTAAGCTTTATAACAATGCAGTTACTGCCTGTTTTACGCTGGTGGCGTAATAACGCTGCTTTTAAAATTCGGCGGCGATATGTCTCGATTAATTTATCCATTGCGCTGCTCCTCCTCCAAACCCATAACTATTTCCTCTTCTTTTTCGGTCCAGTCATGAATATCAGCGGCTAGGTCATAAACAAGAGCGCAAATTGCTTTAAGTTGGAAGTGATCGAGCTTGTCGTGATATTCAAATAATGTTTGCGATAGACCAGACAGTTGCTCAGCTTTGATATTCACACTCTGAATATCTTGTCTTTTTAAGACGATCATAATTACCGTCCATATGCTTTTTTAAGATAAAGACGAGCGATTACCTCGTAACCGCAGGCCGCATAAAGGCATGCTGTTCTGTATGCCGATTTATCAATGATGAAAGTCATACGAAGCGCCTCACAGCCAAAGACGCGACTACCCGACCGTGAATTTTGATTTCTTTCTGTTCATCGGTGTTAAGGGTGAAAGTTTCGTAATGATGGTTATCAGAGATGATTTTTAATGAGCCATCAGCTAATGGCTCGATTCTCTTAATGAAAAGGCATGGGCGACCAAAAGCATCCATTGTGTAAACATAAATGCCAGAGGTAAGCGCACGTCCACCGCAATCAACGAAAGCCACAACCTCACATGGTTCGATGGTCGGCTGCATGGAATCACCTTCCATCCGGCAGCTTTGAACGCGGTTGCCAAAGTCATTAATGTTGTCAGATCCGAACAGCATTTGAGGCGTTTTAATCGGCTGATTAATTGCGACGGAATTTTGCATTTTCATTTCCTCAGGGTGAGTTTTTCCCCACCAAGAAAGGTGTTAATTAAATAATGTTAATTAATTTTAAATTTTGTCGGCTTGATTGCTGATGGTTTCTTGCAAGTCGTCTAATTTTTCATAAACGATAGTTAGTGTACCGA
>NZ_JADBRD010000081.1:0-1954 GCF_014930495.1 Enterobacter cloacae complex sp. S3
CCTTTTCCAAGCGGACCCCATCTGAGGGTGGTATCAGATTGATGGGGTGAAGGTGCCCCATCAACCATTAAATCCGTATACCCGGATAAATTACGTGAAATGGCCCCCGAACTCGCCAGTGAACTGACTCCACGATTTAAGGAAAAACCCAAGTGGACCTTCAATTTCACCCTGGACGGGGAAAATGGCATCCCCATCAATAAGCGCGGCAGCGGGATAAGGAGGCTTATCCTGTTGAATTTTTTCCGGGCTGAGGCTGAAAAGAATGTCGCGGGGACGCCCAGAAACATGATTTATGCCATCGAAGAGCCTGAAACGTCACAGCAGCCAAACTATCAGATGATGCTGATGAAAGCGTTGCTGGCACTGGCAGGCCAGCCGCACCGTCAGATTATCGTCACCACCCATGTCCCGGCGCTGGCCGGATTGATCCCTGTCGAAGGTGTACGTTATGTCACCCGAAATGAGGCGGGTGAACCCGTAGTAAAAATGCCGGATGACGCTGTGCTGAAGGAAGCCACTGAAAGCCTGGGGGTGCTACCAGAGACCGGTATGGAAAGGGCGCAGGGGATTGTTCTGGTAGAGGGAAAGTCGGATGTCACTTTCCTGAGGCATGCGGCCAGTTCATTAAAACAGTCAGGTGTGCTGCCAGCCTCTCTGGAGGACGTGAAAATAGTGCCAGTCCTCATAGGAGGGTGTGGCAGCGTCAAACACTGGGTTACATTGAATCTGGCCAACGATCTGGGGCTTCCCTGGTGCGTTTTTCTGGACTCCGATATTGGGGGAGACCCTGCACAGGTTATGTCCATTCAGAAACGTAAAAGAGAAGTGGAGGATGCCGGTAAGGTATTCTTCGCCACGCGTAAACGTGAAATAGAGAACTATCTCTGCCCGGATCTGATCGAAGAAATGACCGGTGTAGCCGTCACGTTTACGGACACCTGTGATGCTAAAAAAATAATTGGCCGGGCGGTGGGAATGAAGCCCGATAATGTGCTTGATAAATTCTGGCCCCGGATGACAGCGGAAAGAATCATCTCAAGATCAACCTATCATGACGGAATGCAGGAAAGGATTGAGCTGGTTGAGATCCTGAGCGATATTGTTGCCATGACGAGATAATGTGTAAAAATTATCGCTGCTGCATATATTCCGGTCCACAGCAAAGGACCGGAGTATAGTATATAAAAAACCCGAAATTAATCGGGTTTTAATTATTTAACGTTTAACAGGCTCCCGTGCCCGGGAGTGAATTAAAATTACGCTTATTATGGCGTTTTTGCAATCTTTATTTTTGACTGCCAAGCCATTTATTCATCTGCTCGATTTCACCTTTCTGAGCTTTAATGATGTCCTGCGCAAGCTTTCTCATTTCGGGATCTTTTCCGTATTTAAGTTCGGTCTCAGCCATTGCTATTGCTCCTTCATGGTGTGCGATCATACCTTTTGCAAAGGCCTTATCGGGATCGGGCTCATTAACGGCGGCCATCATTTTGTCATGCATGTCTTTCATGCCAGCCATATATTCCTGTGACGATGCCGATGAGTGCATATCTGACATTTTCATTTCCGAATGTTCAGCAGAAATGGCTGGCAGGGATAACATTAATATTACAAAAAGGGTGTTTTTGATTTTCATTTAATAAATCCTTTCAGACAGGTACCGGTTAATTGTAGCTGAGTCAGATAAAAAAGCCCCCTGACGGGGGCAAAAATCTCACAACATATCCGGTTAAGGAATAATCTATCAAGGAAAGGGTAAAAGCACGGATACTACAGTCGCATTCAGCCTGCATTGATCATGCGGCGGTGCGCTTCGGCCATGGCCTGATGTGGGCCGGATTGCCCGTTATTCATGAATTCATGGGCAACCGCTGCTCTTTCATGCTCATTCATCGCCGTGTAAGATGTTGACGGGACGGTCGTGGATACTGTGTTATTTCCCATCATCTTC
>NZ_JADBRD010000082.1:0-397 GCF_014930495.1 Enterobacter cloacae complex sp. S3
GTTCTGATGCCCGGACTCGATAAAGATCAGTACAGCATTCTGTGGGTGGAGCACGCGGACAAGGGGCGTCTGGAGCTGATCTTTCTGATCCCCATTACCGAACTGCTGACCGGCAGGCGCCTACAGCAGTACTACCACCGCGCCGAACGGACCCGCATCGATGCCTGGCAGACCATCGTGAACGGCAGACTGGGGCTGCACGACCCGAACGCGCCGGAAAACCGCCGGGCGCTGGTCACACCGTCCGGACTGCCGAAAACGAAGCAGGAGGCCGCAGAAGCCATTACCCGGGGACTGCTGCCCCTTGCTTCGTCCGGGGAGCGGAAAAACCGTCAGGACGTCACTGAGGCGCGGTCAGGTTTTGAGGTGGTGCGCACCACGAAAAGCAGTATCAGCA
>NZ_JADBRD010000083.1:0-9486 GCF_014930495.1 Enterobacter cloacae complex sp. S3
GTTATGGAGTGAGTCAGTATTTTTTGGATTTCAGATAAAGTATTGATATTTAAATTAAACATAGAAAATTAACACCCTGAAAAGATTTTCTTTTTGTGTTTTTACAGAAAACTACCAAAATTTCCCTTGTCATAGAACTTCATCATGATATGATTTTCTTCGTCAGTTAATAAACAACCCTTTGATTGTCTCGGTCATTACCATTTTAAGGAATAAAACATGGTTTCATTAGTTAAGAACCAGACGGTATCACTCAGCAAAGAATCATCTGCATTAAGCCAGCTTCATTTCGGTCTCGGTTGGGATCCGGTTAAGAAAAAAGGTCTTCTTGGAGGATTGTTTGGAGGCAACGACTCAATCGATCTCGATGCTGGCTGCGTATTAATGGACAGCACCGGTAAAACAATTGACACCATCTGGTTCCGCAAACTGGAATCCACCTGCGGCGCTGTTGTGCACAGTGGCGATAACCTGACCGGTGAGGGTGACGGTGACGATGAAGTGATTAAGGTCAACCTCTCCCGACTGCCTGCAAACGTTGAATACCTGGCGTTTACGGTAAACAGCTTCCGTGGTCAGTCGTTCAATGACGTCGAAAACGCGTTCTGCCGCGTTGTCGATCAAACCGGCAAAGAGCTGGCTCGCTACAAGCTGACTGAGCAGGGCTCACATACCGGGATCGTTATTTCTTCGCTGCGCCGTAATAACGGCAACTGGGACTTTACCGCCCTTGGCCATGCCTGTCGCGGCCGCACAATTGACGATATGCACTCCGATATCGTTTCAGCGGTTATCCGCTAATGAACCTGACGCCGGGGGGCAATGCCCCCGTTCCAGCCCAGGAGTTGCGGGTCCGGATCACCTCGGGCGGCCAGGTGGATGCTTCGGCGTTTCGCCTGTATGCCGACGGGAAGGTGCAGGGTGATGCGGACATGGTGTTCTATGGTCAGCCACGTAACGATGATGGTACCGTCAGCCTGGTCAGTGAAGGCCAGTACTCAACCTTTACTGTCGCGCTCAACCGGCTGAAACCTGATGTCCAAAAAATTGCGTTCACCGTGACCTGTGACGGTGGGCAGACGGTGTCCGGTCTTCGTAATCTTTCCATCGACGTGGAGCAAGGGGCTACCGGCCTGGTTAGCGGCAGTGTCGAATTGAGCGGCCGTCAGGAAGCAGCCTTAATTCTGGGTGAATTTTACCGTCGTAATAATGACTGGAAATTCCGCTTTGTTGCGCAGGGGTTCAACGGTGGACTTAAACCGCTGGCAGAGCATTTCGGCGTAAATATTGCCGACGAACCTGCTCCCGCAGCCCCGACTCCTCCGGTTGTAACCCCTCCGCCAGTTGAGACAAAAATCAGCCTGAGCAAGGTATCGCTGACAAAAGAGAAGCCTGCAATCAGCCTGACCAAACGGGATAACTTCGGTGAAATCCGGATCAACCTGAACTGGCACCGAGGCAGCGGCAAATCCGGCTTTGCAGGCATGTTCGGCTCCAAAGGAATCGACCTGGATCTGGGGGCCTTTGTTGAGCTTCAGGACGGGTATAAATCGGTCATTCAGGCGCTCGGTAATGCATTCGGTGATTATCGCGATGAACCGTATGTTCAGCTCAAGGGAGATGACCGGACGGGTGATGTATCAGACGGCGAGTGGCTGCATATCAATGGACGTGAATGGAAGCATATCCGCGAAGTGCTGATTTACGCCTTTATTTATGAAGGTGTTCCCAGCTGGGACAAGACTGATGGTGTGGTCACTATTCATGTGCCGGATCAACCGCCCATTGAGACCCGCCTGACCGAAGGTGAAAACCGTCGCACATTGTGCGCCATTGCCAGACTCGTAAACGAAAACGGTGCAATTAAAGTCGAGCGAATTAACCAGTACTTCAAAGGCCAGGACGAAATGGACCGGGCATTTGGCTGGGGATTTCGCTGGAGCGCCGGTTCTAAATAACACAGCAACAAAGGAAACAGGTATGAGCTTTTTCGACAAGGTAAAAGGTGCCATTAACTCTGGCCGGGACGAACTGACCCGCCAGGTTGGCCGTTTCAAAAACAAAAAATTTATGCACGGCACCGTTGCTGTATGTGCCCGTATTGCCGTATCGAGTGACGGCGTGAGTTCGGAAGAAAAGCAGAAAATGATGGGCTTTCTTCGCTCTTCAGAAGAGCTGAAGGTATTCGATACCAATGAGGTGATCGAGTTCTTCAATAAACTGGTTTCAAGCTTCGATTTCGATGTTGAAATCGGCAAGGGCGAAACCATGAAATACATCCTGGCGTTGAAAGATCAGCCTGAGGCCGCTCAGCTGGCCTTACGTGTTGGTATTGCCGTTGCAAAAAGTGACGGTAACTTCGATCAGGACGAGAAACTGGCCTCCCGCGAGATCGCTATCGCGTTGGGCTTCGACCCGGCTGAATTTGGCCTCTGATCCACATCCCTAAGGGTAAAATATGGTTTCCACACACATCGGCTTCCCGACTGAAACGGTCATTGTTTTTATTGCGCTTTCAGTCGGTGCCATCTTTATTGACCTGTTTATGCACCGTGATGACAAGCCAATCTCGCTTAAGAGTGCGGCGCTCTGGTCCGTATTCTGGGTTGTGGTTGCGATGGCATTTGCCGGTTTCCTCTATATCCACCACGGTGCTGAGGTTGCTAGTCTGTTTGTCACGGGTTATGCGCTGGAGAAAGTGCTGTCGGTCGACAACCTGTTCGTCATGATGGCCATCTTCTCCTGGTTCGCCGTTCCGGATCGTTATCGCCACCGTGTTCTCTACTGGGGGATCATTGGTGCCATTGTCTTCAGGGGCATCTTTGTCGCCATCGGTACGAGCCTGCTGAGTCTGGGGCCGTACGTTGAAGTTGTCTTCGCTATTATCGTTGCCTGGACGGCGGTCATGATGCTTAAAAGCGGTGATGACGATGATGAAATTGAGGATTACTCCCAGCATCTGGCTTACCGCATGGTTAAACGCTTCTTCCCTATCTGGCCGAAGCTCAGAGGGCATGCCTTCCTGCTTAACCAGAAGGAAGTGGATGCCGAACTGGCGAAACCAGAAAACAGCGATGTCACCATTGGCCGTGGTAAAAAAGCGGCGCTATATGCGACCCCGCTGTTCCTGTGTGTGGCTGTGGTTGAACTCTCGGACGTAATGTTCGCGTTTGACTCGGTACCGGCAATCATTGCCGTCAGTCGTGAACCGCTTATCGTCTATAGTGCCATGATGTTTGCTATCCTGGGCCTGCGTACTCTGTATTTTGTCCTTGAGGCACTGAAACAGTACCTGGTTCATCTGGAGAAGGCCGTTATCGTGCTGCTGTTCTTCATCGCGGCAAAACTCGGCCTGAATGCGACCGATCACATCTGGCATCATGGTTACAGCATTGCGGCAACAACCAGCCTGTATGTTGTACTGGGTGTACTGGCGCTGGGCATTCTCGCAAGCGTCATGTTCCCGGGCAAACCTGAATCTGAGGAAAAGGGGAGTTAATCCCCTTAAGTGTTAACCTGAACAATTACTAATCGAAGAGGTTATTTTATGAGTGTTTCTCTTTCCAAAGGCGGGAACGTCTCCCTGAGTAAAGCAGCTCCGTCAATGAAAAACGTCCTGGTGGGCCTTGGCTGGGATGCGCGTTCAACAGACGGTCAGGACTTTGACCTGGATGCTTCAGCATTCCTGCTGGCCTCAAACGGCAAAGTGCGCGGCGATTCAGATTTCATCTTCTATAACAACCTGACGTCATCCGACGGTTCCGTAACACACACCGGCGATAACCGCACCGGTGAGGGCGATGGTGATGATGAATCGCTGAAAATTAAACTGGACGCCGTCCCGTCTGAAGTTGACAAGATCATCTTCGTTGTGACCATCCACGATGCTCAGGCTCGTCGCCAGAGCTTTGGTCAGGTATCCGGTGCGTTTATTCGTCTGGTTAATGACGATAACCAGACTGAAGTCGCTCGCTACGATCTGACCGAAGATGCGTCCACTGAAACCGCCATGCTGTTTGGCGAGCTGTATCGCCACAATGGTGAGTGGAAATTCCGCGCAGTAGGCCAGGGTTATGCAGGTGGTCTGGCATCTGTATGTGCTCAGTACGGCATTAACGCCTCCTGATCGAAAAGTAACTTTTCATATCCGGGGCTGTTAATTCAGCCTCATTCAACTGTTTGCAGGAGCTAAAAATGGCAGTTTCTCTCGTAAAAGGCGGCAACGTATCTCTGACCAAAGAAGCACCAACCATGAATGTCGCTATGGTTGGTCTGGGCTGGGATGCCCGTGTAACCGATGGTCAGGGTTTTGACCTTGACGCTTCCGTATTCGCAGTAGGTGAAGACGGTAAAGTGCTGTCAGATGCCCATTTCATTTTCTTCAATAATAAAACCAGCCCTGATGGCGCAGTAGAGCACCAGGGCGACAACCGTACTGGTGAAGGCGACGGCGACGATGAGCAGGTCAAAATTGATCTGACCAAAGTCTCAGCAGACATCAAAAAACTGGTGTTTGCCGTTACCATCTATGATGCAGAAGCGCGTAAACAAAACTTCGGCATGGTGAGCAACAGCTTCATGCGCGTTTACAACAACGACAACGGCACGGAAATTGCCCGTTTCGATCTGTCTGAAGACGCCTCAACTGAAACCGCAATGGTCTTCGGTGAACTGTATCGCCATGGCGCTGAGTGGAAGTTTAAAGCTGTCGGCCAGGGTTTTGCCGGTGGCCTGTCAGCGCTTGCTTCCCAGCACGGCGTCAATGTCTAAAAGACGCTGAGTCTGACCCCGGCAATGCCGGGGTTTTTTTTGGGTAACGATCCGCTATCAGCTGTTGAATCTGAGAAAGGGGGCCGGGCGTTTTCAGAAAGCAGAGTAATGTTAATTCTGGCGTGAACCTTTTTGCAGGACCCGGGTTTATCTATGGTTGCTGGTTAAGCCAGTATTCCGTGCCTTATATCAACAGCATGCCCCTCGGATATATGTTACTTTTGCGATTTATGAAGGAACGGGATCTGGAACATAAGATACCCGGGCAATGAAAATTCAAATTCAACAGGTATAGAAACTTCAGCGTGATGAAATATGGTGTCACACCATATTTACGCCTCACCGAATATCCAGCGTCCTGAACTAAGCCTGGGGAACATATATAAACGCTGCGCTTTAAAAATAATCAAAAATCAGGAGAGTTAATATGAATCTACAATCCGGACAAAACATACCCCTTCAGCAATCTGCTATCAGGCTGAATCTTCAGTACCCTGCCAAATCCGGCTTTAAAGGCGAACCCGATACCTGCCTGTTCTTGCTTAATGCTCAGGGAAAGGTCAGTGGCGATTCTGACTTTATCTTTTATAATAATTTGTCTTCTCCTGAGGGGGCAGTCAAGCTCGT
This sequence comes from Enterobacter cloacae complex sp. S3, assembly GCF_014930495.1. Classification (NCBI taxonomy): domain Bacteria; kingdom Pseudomonadati; phylum Pseudomonadota; class Gammaproteobacteria; order Enterobacterales; family Enterobacteriaceae; genus Enterobacter; species Enterobacter cloacae complex sp. S3. The sequence continues at coordinate 5,398 of NZ_JADBRD010000083.1, forward strand.
TACCGGTTCGCAGCAGTCCAGCATTGATATAGCACTGGATCGTGTTCCAGCGAACGTCAGTAAAATTGCGATCACCGTTGTCATTGATGGTGAAGATACCATCAGTGGGCTCAGTTTATTGAGCATTCAGGCTCCTGGTATCGCTGACTTTCAGGCTGAGACTCAGGGCCGCAGTGAGAAAGCAATCATCCTGGGTGAAGTATATCGGCACAATGGCGCCTGGAAGCTTCGTGCGCTCGGGCAGGGTTTCAACGGTGGACTTGAGCCTCTGGCCATTAGCTATGGCGTTGATGTCGCACAGCCAGCTCCGCAGCCAGCAAAGCCAGCTCGTATCAGTCTGGAAAAGAAACTGGAAACCAGATCTCCGCGCCTTGTAAGCCTCGCTAAAAAAGCCTCGGTCAGTCTCACTAAAAATAAACTGGACACCCTTGAGGCAGCGGTTGCATTTGTACTTGACGCATCCGGCTCGATGAGTGGCCAGTTCAGTAAGGGTAACGTTCAGTCTGTGCTGGACCGCATCGCCGTTCTTGCCGCCCAGTTCGACGACGACGGTGAAATGGATGTCTGGGGATTTGGAGAGAAGCATAAGAAGTATCCAAACGTCACACTGGACAACCTGGACACATATATTCAGTCCATTCGCGGGTCTGGAAAGCGTTCAGCCTGGGAGAACCTGCCGGGCCTTGGAGGGACAAACAACGAGCCTCCTGTGATGGAAGAAATAGTCGACTATTTTAAGGACTCGAAAATCCCAGTATATGTAGTATTTATTACCGATGGCGGGATCAGCAAGACCCGGGCGATTAAAGATGCAATCCGGCGTTCTGCCAACTACCCCATCTTCTGGAAGTTTGTCGGCCTGGGTGGTTCAAGCTACGGTATCCTCAAAAATCTGGATGACTTTACTGACCGCCGGGTTGATAACACCCACTTCTTTGCCATGGATGATTTCGGTTCGATTAGCGATGAAAAGTTATATGATAATCTACTGGAAGAATTCAGACCGTGGATCGATGAAACAAAAAGGTTAGGCATCCTTTAATACGCACCGTTTGAGCATGGTTGAATGAGCTCTACAGCAGCTTAATACTGTAGAGCCTTTCATTGGAAATCGTACAGGGAGGAGCATATGGACCGCATCAAGTACCTGAAATGGATAGCTGAAGAATCACCAACTACGGCTCAGCAGCTGGTGGCTTGGTTAAACAGAGCAAGGCACTATACGCCCGACATGAAAGAGCATCAGGCAGGTGTACAGATTCAAGAAAAGGGGATTGTTGTAGGGCTTAGACAAAGTACTAATCGTTACCAGGGAGATTGTCTGGCCATACATGTGGTACAGCTTCCGGAAGAAATACAAAACAAGGGATGGTTTAAGTCTTTTCTGAAGCTTTGCTGTGAAGCGAATCCCTGGGGCGATGTTGTAATTGAAGACGTAAAAAATCCATATTTATTAGGCTTTTGCAAGAAAATAAACTTTACTAAATTGGATGAGTTTTATTCGGATACGTTCATTGTAAACACAGATGCCATTATGAGTTTATCCATCCCACCCTTAGGGAGATACGAAACCTATCTTGATTAAACCTGCGAACCTTTACCGGTTGCGTGGGGATCGGATGGATCTCGGCTAAAGAAAAATCACATCGTGTATTTTGACCAGAAAAAACTAATCCGCCTGATGTAATGCATTTTTGCATTACTGGTTGCGTGTAATGCAAAAACGCTTTACATTAATATCTTCTCCCAACAGGAACTGAGATGATGGCAACGATAAACGTTCGGATTGACGATGCAATCAAAATGACTGCTGATGAGGTTTTAAAAAACCTCGATGTCAGTCAGACACAGGCGATCACTGCGTTCTATCAGTACATCGCTGAAAACAAAAAGCTTCCCTTTACTGCACTCATGAGTTTCAAAACTCAGGATGATCTTTTAAAGACGTTCAACGATATTTTATCCGAAGCCCTTGCCATTGTCTTAAACTTACAGGTATGGATTAATAAATCAGATATTATTGATGGCAAAATAATTCAGAAATATTATCGCAGACTTGACAGCTATTATAGCAGTGCTAAAGAGCAGCTGAATTTCCTTGAAAGCAGAACAAAAGCAGCTCAGGTTTTAAATGCGCTTAATAAAATTTTGACGGTAATTGTCGATTTCAGTAATTTTGGATACGGATATGAGCAAGTAAAAATTTCTCATCCAGAAAAAAAAGAATTCGAATCTTCTGTTTTCGATTTCGAAAACAGGCTTAAGGAAAGCTTTTAAAAAAAAGATGAGGTAGCAGGATGAAAAAAGTAAGAAACGCTGTATGCCCTCAATGTTCAGGTACGGGGAATGTTTCAGGATTCAGATCTGGAATCATAAAAATATACGCTCCCGTTCAGTACATACGGCTTGAAATGGATAATGCCATTAAAGGAATTCCAGTCTTTCGTCGATAACAGTTTCTGACCATCGCCATAACCATGTCATGGAGGAGACTAACCGTGTTTCAGAGGTGAGCTGGTGCCTGGCAAAACATACAAACTCAAATATCAGGAAGAGAGTTTAGTTGTTTATAACATGCAGTCGTGTAACTGATTAGGTACCGGCAAAAGGAGGAAATAATGTTTGAAAACTACGTCTGTAAAATCTATGTAAGTAATGATCCTCATTTTAGTAGCCATATCGAAGCAACTGCGTTTGGTTTCGATAATGGTCAGCAGCAAAAGATTCTCACCGCAGCCCATGTTGTTACCAATGCTCTTGGAAAAAACTATCCCCTTAGCAATACCCAAAAACTTTACATCAAATTTCTTAACCATCAAGGACTGCTGAACGAAGAGCCTGTTCTAGTCGATTTCATTCTCAATGAGGCTAATGATAGGGCAGACTTTAAAGACGGCATTCCGTTTGTTGACAGTGCAGAAATCGTATTACCAGCTGGAATACAACAGCCTGTAAGTAGTTACTTTAAGGTCCTAGCTCCCGCAGCTGGCATGGATACATTGGGTGTCGGATATCCAATGAATGAGAAAACAATTTCGACATTCCCTGGTGAATTTTTAGGCATTTGGCCTTTAAATTGCTCAAATCATTCTCCCCATCATCACACAACTCGCTTTGTAATCGCACATTACAACACCGAAGGATGCTTAGGTGGACCCTATGTCGTCTCCGAGGGTGACCAGCATTTTGTCATTGGAAGCCTGATTGGAATTATGTCTGGAACCAGTCCAGATATAAATCCGCACATGTCTGTTCAGTCCGCAACAGATTTTTAGGAAAGCCAGTTCCAAAGGGGCAACGGCACGGCAGTTATTTCAGGTCTGCCCTTACTAACAGCAACAGCATTAAAACTGACAACCGTGAACTGGAAAGTGCCCCAATAGTAAGTCATGATTTCTTCATCACTTTTATGGTGCACTTTTTCACCCATAACACAGCAAGTTAAGAATAAGAGGCCTGTAATGGACGCTACCGAAACTGAAGAGCTGGAAAAAATTCGCAAGAAGGCAATGGATGAAGTTACAAGTGCTCTGCAGGCGCTTGAAAATAAGTTCCCGGGTATTACTGAGGGCGCAGCAGCATTGGCGGGGTCAGGCGTCGGCGCTGCGGCTTCCTTCGGTGCTCTCTATACGCTTGGTACAACGGGAGTGTCAGCAGCAGGCATAACCTCCGGGCTCGCAACAGCAGGATCTATCGTAGGCGGTGGCATGGTGGCAGGAATTGGAATCCTGGCTGCGCCTGTAGCAGTGTTAGGGATTGGCGGATACGCGATAGTGAAACACAGGAAAAATGGGAAGCTGAAAGTCGCCCTTACTCTGGCCATTAAAAAGCTCTACGATGTTCAGGAAAAGTTAATGTCGAACGCTGAGTACTTTAAGGCAGAAATTGCTGTCATAAAGGCGCACATCGATATGCTTAATAAAAAAGCCCCCAAAGGGGGACTGGGCGCAGCGAGGTAAACACATGAGTCAGTCTCCTTATGATGATGAGCTCAGAGCCATCCGTTATATTCAGCTCCGTGGTCAGGATATCGCGAACGCTCACGAGACAATTAACAGTGATATAGAGGGCACTGTTGCAAAGTTAGCG
>NZ_JADBRD010000084.1:0-205 GCF_014930495.1 Enterobacter cloacae complex sp. S3
TGTACACAGACATTAAAGTTGTCTCCTTTAACATGAAAAAGACTTTAAAGTTGTCTACTTCTTCAGATAGACCTACTTAACAGGATACTAAGTAGGTCATCTCCTTTCTCGCGTAGCATCTCTCGACGTTCACAGCAGAGGACACGTTTCAAAATGTCATCCAAAATTTTTTTCCATTATCTGACTGACCTGCCCCCACGATTAG
>NZ_JADBRD010000085.1:0-703 GCF_014930495.1 Enterobacter cloacae complex sp. S3
GACCCAGCTGGGCGGGCTTATTCAGAACAACCCCAACCTGCAGGCCGGGCGGGAAGCGAAAGGCATCATCAACGAAGTCACGGGCGCCAGCCGCTCGCAGCTGCAGGGCTACACGGAAGTCGCCGGTAAGGCGGCAAACGTCATGGTGGCCAACCCCTACGGCATTACCTGTAACGGGTGCGGATTTATCAACACCCCGAACGTCACCCTGACCACCGGCAAGCCGCAGTTTGACGCCAGCGGTAACCTGCTGGCGCTGGAGGTGACGAAAGGGGCCATCACGGTTGAAGGCCAGGGGCTGGACGCCAGCAAGAGCGACGCGCTGTCGATTATTGCGCGCGCAACGGAGGTGAACGCCGCGATCCACGCGAACGACCTGACGGTGACGGCAGGGGCGAACCGCGTGGGTGCTGACGGCAGCGTCAGGCCGGTTGCCGGCGAGGGCGCCGCGCCCGTGGTGGCGGTGGATACCGGCGCGCTCGGCGGGATGTATGCCAGCCGTATCCGCCTGGTCTCCAGCGAGGCGGGCGTCGGGGTGAACCTCGGCAACCTCACCGCGCGCCAGGGCGACATTCAGCTGGATGCGGGCGGGAAACTGACGGTCAGGAACAGCCTCGCCAGCGGCTCGATTAGCGCGAAGGGCGCGGGAGTGGCCCTCAGCGGCAGCCATCAGGCCGGGGGCGCGCTGAACGTGGCCAGCTCG
>NZ_JADBRD010000086.1:0-703 GCF_014930495.1 Enterobacter cloacae complex sp. S3
GACCCAGCTGGGCGGGCTTATCCAGAACAACCCCAACCTGCAGGCCGGGCGGGAAGCGACAGGCATCATCAACGAAGTCACGGGCGCCAGCCGCTCGCAGCTGCAGGGCTACACGGAAGTCGCCGGTAAGGCGGCAAACGTCATGGTGGCCAACCCGTACGGCATTACCTGTAACGGGTGCGGATTTATCAACACCCCGAACGTCACCCTGACCACCGGCAAGCCGCAGTTTGACGCCAGCGGTAACCTGCTGGCGCTGGAGGTAACGAAAGGGGCCATCACGGTTGAAGGCCAGGGGCTGGACGCCAGCAAGAGCGACGCGCTGTCGATTATTGCGCGCGCGACGGAAGTGAACGCCGCGATACATGCGAACGACCTGACGGTGACCGCAGGGGCGAACCGCGTGGGCGCCGACGGCAGCGTCAGGCCGGTTGCCGGCGAGGGCGCCGCGCCCGTGGTGGCGGTGGATACCGGCGCGCTCGGCGGGATGTATGCGAACCGTATCCGCCTGGTCTCCAGCGAGGCGGGCGTCGGGGTGAACCTCGGCAACCTCACCGCGCGCCAGGGCGACATTCAGCTGGATGCGGGCGGCAGACTGACGGTCAGGAACAGCCTCGCCAGCGGCTCGATTAGCGCGAAGGGCGCGGGAGTGGCCCTCAGCGGCAGCCATCAGGCCGGTGGTGCGCTGAACGTGGCCAGCTCG
>NZ_JADBRD010000087.1:0-313 GCF_014930495.1 Enterobacter cloacae complex sp. S3
CGTTAAAGAGATCAAGATCAACACCGGCGACAAAGTGTCTACCGGCTCCCTGATCATGGTCTTCGAAGTCGCGATAGAAGTCAACGTACCGGACATCGGGGGTGATGAAGTTGAAGTCACTGAAATCCTGGTGAAAGTGGGCGACACCGTTGCGGCTGAGCAGTCACTGATCACCGTAGAAGGCGACAAAGCCTCTATGGAAGTGCCGGCTCCGTTCGCGGGTACCGTTAAAGATGTCTATTATACACATCTGACGCTCCCCACGACGGACAGACAGTAGATCAAGGTGGACGCCCTATAATTAAAAAAAAAA
>NZ_JADBRD010000088.1:0-340 GCF_014930495.1 Enterobacter cloacae complex sp. S3
TCGCCGACAAGCCAATGGTTGTCAGCAGGCCTACCTGGAAGTAAACGGCGTTGGTCAGTCCACGGAACGTTGCCGCAAGCAGCGCACCGATAACCCCGAGCGGAACCACCAGCATAACGGAGAACGGAATCGACCAGCTCTCGTACAGTGCCGCCAGACACAGGAAGACCACAATCAGTGAAATGGCGTACAGGGCAGGGGCCTGGTTACCGGACAGACGTTCCTGATAGGACATACCGGTCCAGTCATAGCCGATACCCGAAGGCAGATTACACGCCAGCTCTACCATCAGGTTCATGGCTTCACCGGTGCTTCGGCCCGGAGCAGCCTGACCCAGGAT